>CALLAA010000024.1 GCA_938002955.1 uncultured Acidimicrobiales bacterium | reverse complement strand
GTGGACGAGACCGCGAACAAAGCCGGCCACGAACTTACCGATCAGAAGAAGCAGTAGCGCTCCGACAATCTTGGGGACGAACGTGATGAACAAGTCGATCATGTCCGCAAAGGAGTCAGTAATATCATCAATCATTTTTTGTTTCCCTCACAAAAGTGGTTTCGGTCCAAAGAGACGCCCGACCAACAGCAGAAGTCGCGGAGTTGTGGAGAAAATCCCACGCACACCAATTTGGGGCATTACGCGACAAACCTCGCTTGCCTTGCGTCAATAGCACCATGACCGTGACCACATCAGCTGTCGAATCTGGAGCCGGATATCTCCCAAATCCGACCGTCGTCGACGCCATCACCGACGGCGTCTGGCGCCTCGTCGGCACTATTACCTCAATTCGGGTGTGGCCGACGATTCTTTCCAAGAGCTCGACCGCAAGTAGCGTTGCAGAGGCGAAGAGCTCAACGGCTTCTTCACCAATGCCAATGATGACGCCTGAAGCCCAAACCCCTGAGCAGCTCCTCGAAGAGCTCGTTCGTGACCACCTCGATGCGGTGTATCGGGTTGCGTACTCGGTCGTTCGTGATTCTGCGCTCGCCGAAGATGTCTCCCAAGATGCGATCTTGAAGGCGTGGCGTGCGCTGCCGACATTCCGCGGCGAATCATCGCTCCGATCATGGGTTCTGCGTATCACGCACAACACGGCGATCTCCACGCTTCGAAAACGTCGAGAAGAACTCCGAGACCCGGACCTGCTCCCCGAACGAGAAACAATGTCGACGACAGAACACCAAGTGGTTGACCGACTCTCGGTTGATGCCTTCGAAGAGGCCCTCAACCAACTCGACGAGTTAAGTCGCTCGATCGTCGTCCTACGAGAGATCGAAGGTCTGAGCTACGACGAAATCTCCGAAATGCTCGAAGTACCGCTCCCAACGGTGAAGACCCGCCTGCTTCGCAGCCGACGGGTTCTTGCCGCCGCCCTCGAAGATTGGAGGCCGTGATGTCACGCCATCCAAACCGTCAACAACTCGCCTCGTGGCTCAACGGCGAGAACGAAAACCTCGATGAACACATCGACACATGTGAGAAGTGTGCGGGACGCCTCGACAAGCTCGACAACGAGATACTCGGCAACGTCGAGCCCATCACGGCCGATCTTCGGCCAGCGCTTCTGACGCTGCTGCAACCGCCCGCTGACCTCCACGAGCGGATTAGTGAGCGCATCACCGAGCGTCTACAAGATCGCAGTGACGCAGACCTATTTGGGTCACTGCTCGGTATCCCGATCGAAGCAAGCCGCATCTTTCTCGAACCGAAAAACTCTGAGAATTAGCCGCCAGCCAATAACCCACCTAACGTTCCCCGGTGACGTACCTACGTCGAGAGGAATAGCTGGTGTTCGTAGTAGCGCAAAGTTCTGGTTCTGGCGCGATTGCTGCCCTGGTCGTGATCGCCGCTGGATTGGTTTTGGGCAGCTTGGCTGCAGCGCTCGCACGCGCACTCACGAGCGGCGAGAAGCGCCCGGAAGCAATCAAGTCCTCATCGGGTGCCATTGCGACGCTGTTCTTCTCGGTGATTGTCATCATTGCGTTGGTCATTGCGCTCGGCATTGTGAACGAGGCCGCGCTCACCAAGCTGTCCGAAGATGTCGTGTCGTTCCTACCCAAGGTGCTGTCGGCCACGATCGTCCTGATCGTCGGCAATATCATCGGGGCGTTCCTGGAAGCTGGCGTAGCGCGGAGCCTCGGTCACGTCACACCCGCTGTGCGCGACCGAGTGCCAATGCTGATCAAAATCCTGGTCACGGGCTTCGCTGTCGTCATCGCCGCCAACCAGCTCGGTGTCGATACCACGATCATTTCGATCGTCGTAGCGGCGATCTTCTTCACGATTGGCTTGTCCGTGGCGATGCTCGCCGGACTTGGCGGCCAAGACGTGGCTACCCAAATCGCTGCTGGGCGAGCCCTGCGGCGAGAGCTCACTATTGGAGACACGGTCAAGGTAAACGGCGCGGAGGGAGAGATCAGCGTGATCGGCTCGACGTCGACACAGATCACGGGAGCCCACAAGGTCACCCTCGTACCGAACGCAGAACTCCTCCACAGCCACCGAGAAATCGTGCAAGCTGTACCGACGATGGAAGTCGTGGACGACTAAGCGCAACATTCTGTTGCACTGCTAACGCTCAGCGTGCTGGAGACGGGCCAACACAAGAAAAGACCGGTTTCGGCACTAAAATTATGCGTGCAATGAACCGATCTGCATACTGCAAGGCCCTGAGGAGACGGATCAAGACATGGCGATAAGCCCCGACGAACTACGCAACAAAACCTTCGCGATTGTGAAGAAGGGCTATGACCGTCCCGACGTGCATCGCTACCTCGGCGCGATCGCCGACGAACTACAAGCGTTCAACCGCTCTGTCGCCGCCGATGACGAAATCGTCGTGGCAGACGTCGTCGATGTCGAACCCGATGTGGTCGATGCAGAACCGGTCGCCACCCAGTCGGTAGTGGAGACCACACCGATGGAACCTGAGGCCCCACAGCCCGTCGCTAGCGTCAGCACGACCGCCGCCGACGACTTCGATCGAGTGGGCAACGAAATCTCGTTGATGCTGCGCCAGGCGCAGGAGAGCTCGATCAAGATCCGCCAAGATGCAGAGGTAGAGGCCCGCACCCTGGTCGACCAGGTCCGACTCGACATCGAATCGGATCGGCTTGCCCACGAGCAGGCAGCAGGCGAACTCATCGCCCGGACCGAAGAGCGTGCTGGAGTTGTCCGCGCCGAGGCCGAGGACTACTCATCACAAACCCGCCGCTCGGCTGATGAATACGCACAGGAACGTCGCGAGACCGTCGAACGTGAGGCATCTGAGGCTCTGGCAGCGACCGAGGCCGACCGAAAGTTGGCTGCCGACAAGTTGACAGCTGCGACCGAAGAAGCAGAGGCAACCGTCAGCGAGGCCAAGCGCCGCGCCGAGGAGATCATTGCGAACGCCGAGTCGGACGCTCAAGCACGAAGCGATCAGCTCCTACAGGAAGCCCGCAACACTCTCACCACGTTGATCGATGCCGAGAAGTCATCTCGGGACAACCTCGAGGTTGCTCGCAGCAACATTCAGACGGCGCTGGAGCAGCTCCGCCTGACCGAGATCGACTCGAGCGCCATTTCGGGAACGTCACTCTAGAACCCGTCGGCAACCGCCGTTGGCAACTCGAACGAGCCATCTTCCTCGCACGGAAAAGCAATGACGTCGACGACCGCGTCGACATTCAACGGCCCGTACAGGTGCGGAAAGTGTTCTGCTTCGCCATGGGTCCCCGGCTCATAGATCAACTCAGCGACCAGTCGGTTCACGTCAATTACGAGCAGAACCAGGTCGTGTTGGCCGCGGTAGAGCAGGTTTGCCGGCCGCAGGATCTGTGACTTCTTGGAGAGATGGATGAAGCCGTCGATGTCGAATCGTTCGGGCGTGTACCCGTCGTGTTCCTGGGCGTTGGCCCACAGTGACTCGTTAATGATGTGAAAGACGACCGGCTCCATTGCCAAGACCGTAGCGGGCGCTAACTTGATCGCTTCAATGGCGACGACCGTAACCCTCCGACGCTGGCAGCGTGATGCGCTAATCGCATTTGCTGATCGGCCTCTCCCGGACTTTCTCGCGGTCGCATGTCCTGGCGCTGGCAAGACAACCTTCGCCCTCGCAGCGGTCCGCAACGAGCTCGGTGGGGTTTCTCGACCGATCGTTATCACGGTGCCCACAGCGCACCTCAAGAAGCAATGGGCCGAGTCAGCGGCGCGGTTCGGTCTGCATCTCGACCCCGAGTGGCACCCTGAGCACGGGATCTCCCGTGATATGCACGGAATCGTCGTGACCTATGCCCAAGCTGCTTCGGCGCGACATCATTTACGTCGCCTGGTCGACGGCGGCATCGTCGTTCTCGACGAGGTCCATCATGCGGCCAGTGACCGCTCGTGGGGCGATGGTGTGTTCCATGCCTTTCAGACGGCCGACGTCCGCTTGTTGCTCTCGGGTACGCCGTTTCGCAGCGATGACAATCCAATCCCCTTCGTCCGGTACTCATTTGGCGACCACGGCGAGGCCGTGTCCGATTTTGAGTACGGCTACGGCGAGGCGCTTGAGGAGGGCGGCGTTGTGCGCCCCGTCTACTTCCCTCGGTTTGACGGCCACATGGAATGGATGGATGCGAGCGGAGCGCTTAAGGAAGCGACCTTTCGTGATGAGGTCGATCGGGCGGACTGGAGCGCACGGCTTCGGACGGCGCTCGACACCGACGGCAACTGGCTGCCCACGGTTCTGAACAAGGCCGCTGAGCGACTCGAACGCATCCGGCACACCCACGCCAACGCAGGTGGGTTGGTGATCGCAACCGACCATGAGCATGCCCGCGAGATCGCGGCCCGGATGGCCACGATTGTTGGAACCGCCCCCGAGGTCGTCTTGAGCGATGACCCGAAAGCCTCGGACAAGATCGAGAACTTTGCGAATAGCGACGCGCCGTGGATTGTGGCCGTCCGCATGATCTCTGAGGGGGTCGACGTGCCTCGCCTTCGGGTAGCGGTGTTTGCGACGACGACCACCACGGCGCTGTTCTTCCGACAGGCCGTTGGGCGAATTGCTCGCTGGACCCCCGGGCTCACGACACAACCGGCCTACTTCTTCGTGCCCGACGACCACCGGCTCCGCAATCACGCGGCGACGATCGCCATGCAGCGACGCCACTCGGTCGACAAGCGTCCAACGCCGGACACCCCGGCGAAGGACCCGGCGGCTCTCGACGACCGTGAGGAACAGATGTCGTTGTTCGCTGCGCTGTCTTCGACCGTGCTCGACGAGAGCACGTCGGCTGCCAGCGACGGCATCGACCCTGAAGAGGCGCCGATCATGTCGAACGCCGGAGACTTGGTTGGCCACCCCTTCGACCTCCCACCGCCCCCTCCCCTCGCCGGGCGCGCAGCCGAATCGGGCGTGCCTGACGCGCTCGCCGACATCCGGAGCCGTTTCGCCGGCAAGCGTGAGTTGCGGGACCGCAACAGTGACCGGGTACGTACGATCGCTCGGATTCTTGGGTGGGAACATCGGGCCGTCAACGGCGAACTGAACCGGCGGTCGAATGTGCACCGAATCACCGAGGCCACGACCCAGCAACTCGAGCACCGGCTCAAGACCGCCGACCAATGGTTGGAAGAGCTGACGGGGCGCTGACATACCGACCGGATACCAGCTCGGTGTGAGTTTCGGCCCGAAGGGTCGCAACTCAGGTAGAGAGCGAAGCGAACGGCGCTGACGGCGCGTTAGTTGTTCTTCTCGTCGGCTCGACGCTGCTCGAGAACGAGACCAATCTCTTCGAACTGGTTCATGACCCCTGGGAAATCAGGGATGCCTTTGAGGCGCCGGTCGGCGTAGAAGATCGCTGCGAGGAACCCGAAGAAACCGGCAACGGAACCAATGATCGTTCGGATGATAAGAAAGCCTGTTCCCGACTCGGTTTCTCCGAGAAGCCAGATCTCAAAGCCGACCGTGATGAGCTGGTAGATCGCATAGGCCAGCGTCAGATTTCGCATCGTCGAAATGAATCGTTGGTGTTTTTGGGTCGCTTCGGAGAACGGCAGCACCAGCGGGGCGAGCTTCGCAGCGAGCGGCTTGCCAATAATGACGGACCCGAGCGCGGCCAGCCCGAGGCCGACCTTCAACGCAATACCGATGGCGAGAAAGACATCCTCACCCCAGATCAACCCGGCGATGCCGCGAACGAAGAGGTAAATGGCGATCGAGGGAATCCACCAGCCGATGCCCTCGCCGCGACGGTGCCGTTGGACGACGGCCCAACCGGCGGCGAGCGTCATCAAGACGATGGCAATCCGATCTCCCCAAAGGTCGTTGATGAGCCGAGAGCCGACCTGGTCGCCAACCACATAGCCAAGGATCGGCAGAATGCCCTCGGTCGAGTTGCCCTTACGGAAGGCGACCGGGAGCTCCGCGTCGGCGGCAGCTTCGGTCATAGCGCGATCGGAGCGTGACCGGTGAGGATCAGATAGACGAGGAAGAGGTGCACCAGGTTCCCGACAATAACGAAGATGTGCCAGATCTCGTGATACCCAAAGACATTCGGGTTTGGGTCGGGTCGCTGGAAGCCGACAATGAGGGCCCCGATCGTGAACACAGCACCGCCGGCGAGGAGCAGCGCGAGCCCGCCGCCACCGAGCCCTCGTTGCAACGGCAGCGTGAACAAAATGGGCCACCAGCCCACGATGAAGAACAGCGTGTTCATAAACCCGCGCGGTGGATGAAACGGCAACCAGATCGCGATGAGACCGAGGCCCGTCCCGAGCACCATGCCTCCGAACAACAGCCAGCCGGTGCCTCCGCCGATCGCGTATGCCATCGGCGCGGTCGATCCGGCGATGAAGATCATGATCATCGAGTGGTCGAACTGAAAGAGCAGGTGAAGACGTTTGGGGTCCCACACGCGGAGATGCGCAGCTGCGCTGACCGTGTAGAGACCAATGCAGACCAACCCGTAGATGGCTCCAACGACCTTTGCGGTACCGGGTTCAGCGATAACGATGAGCCAGATGAAAATGCCGACGGCCACCGGGATCATCCACCGGTGCATTCGCCCTCGCCATCGAGGGCGAGGCAGGTCGAGTACGCGGCGAACGCTCGGGCTGTAGTCGTCTGGTGCCAATGCCACCGCAGAAGTGTGCCGCGATCGCCGCTAGATTGCTGTCTTCGCATGAAGAAAACCGTGTTACAACTCCTGGTCGCTTCGATGCTTCTGAGCGTCATGATGACCCCACTTGTGGCGTTTGTGTCCGTTGAGTCCGCGGCCGCCCAGGTCACGCCGCTCGACGACGAGCCAGATGACGCGCCCGGACTCGGCAGCATCATCGGGAGCCCAGACGCTGGGCCTGAGCCTGACGATGCAGGCGATCGCGGGGGCTACGCACAGCTTGGCCTCGCTATTGTCCTTCTCGTTGCCGTGAGCTTCATTGGCTGGCGAATCTTCCGGGAGAGCAAGCGCAACCGCGAACGTGCGGTGAGCAACGTGTCACCCGACTCGCGCCTGTAGTAGAAACAAGGGACTACTAATGCGGCGAAATCTGCACGAACAGCGGGAGAAATGACATGACGGTCCAAAAGCAGTTGGAAACGATCGAGCTCTTCAGCGAGCTGACCGCCAAGGAGCGAAACTCCGTATCTCGTCTCATGACGAACGTGACCATCAAAGCTGGCCGCGACCTCATGGTCGAGGGCACCGCAGGCCGCGAGTTCCTCATCATCCTCGATGGCGAAGCGACCGTTCGTCGCAGCGGGCGCATCGTTGCTCGGGTCGGCGCTGGGGACTTCCTCGGCGAGCTCGCCGTGATCGCTGGCGTACCTCGGACAGCCACCGTCACTGCCGACACCGAGATGTCGGTCTCGGTATTGAACCGGCGCGAGTTTTCAGCGCTCCTCGACGACCAGCCGAAGCTCGCCCGCAAGGTCCTCGTCGGCGCCGTAAAGCGGCTGCATTCTCTCGAACCATCGATGGTCAAATAGCCAATGCCCCACACCCTCTTCACGCTGGCGGCACATAGCGACGTCGCAAAGTTTGAACTCGAGGACGGTGTGGTTCGCTCCGCCGGCGGTGCGATCCTCCGCAACGAATCGACGATTACGCGTTTGCTCGTCGATGTGCCAACGGAGCGGACGTTCCAGTTCTCCGTCGACACCCTCGCCCCCGAGTGGGATGCGACGATGCTCATCAGCGCCGATTCGACCGATGACTGCATTCCGGCAGATGCCGACGCGCTCTTCGTCGACTCGGCGGTCGTCACCGGCCGTTGGGATGTCACGGTCGTCGAGTTGCGAGACATCGAGAAAGACTGGGTCGGAACCGCCACACCTGGCCCAAAGATTTCCTTTGTGCTGACACGTAGCGCTGGGGTGGATTCGGCTGGCTTCGACGGCTGGCTTAGCGGTGCGGCGACGGATCTCGCAGAGCGCATGGACGATGGCGGCGCTCGAATCATCACACCGATGCGCGGGTCGACGGGCACCCCGTTCGACGCTGTTGCCTCGTTTTGGTTCGCAAGCGAAGATGGACTCGCTGCGGCGATCAAGGCACAGCTGTTCTCGTCACTTCTTACGTCGCACCTGGTCGACGATGGGTCGGTCCGGGCAATGCCGTCGGTCGAACACCGTCGGCAGCCAAACCCGAATGCTTGGGAAATGCCGGACGGACCGCTCTTGGCCGTCCCGGAGCCAGAACCTGAGTCATGACATCACGCATTGTTGTTGTCGGGTCGGCGAACCTCGACATCGTCGTCCCCGTTCCCCATCATCCAGCCCGCGGCGAGACCGTTCTCGGTGCAGATCATGTGCAGGTCCCGGGCGGCAAGGGGGCAAACCAAGCCGTCGCATCAGCCCGCCTTGGCGGTGACGTTGCGTTCGTTGGTTGTATTGGCGACGACCCCGCCGGGGGTGTCTTGCGTGCCTCGCTCACCGACTCGGGTGTCGACGTAGCAGCACTCCTTACCGCAGCCGATACGCCGAGCGGTATCGCCCTCATCACCGTTGGCCCTGACGGTGACAACGCCATCGTCGTGAGTCCTGGGGCCAATGCGACGCTAACTCCAGATGATCTCGCCAGCATCGAGTCGATTCGCTCAGCCAACGTTGTTCAGCTCCAGTTGGAAATTCCGATCGAAACGACCATCGCCGCGGCAGAAGCTGCGACTGGGCTCGTCATCCTCGACCCCGCACCAGCCCCGACCGACGGGCTCCCGCAACGGCTACTCGACGCGGTCGACGTGCTCGTACCGAACGAGACCGAACTTGCGTTGCTCGCTGGGCGACCTGTCGACGCCGACGATATCGACGACATCGTCTCTGCTGCCCGCTCGCTCGGCGTGGACCGAGTGGTTGTGACGTTGGGCCGCAATGGAGCGGTAGTCGTTGCGGAGGACACCGTGACCACGGTCGATTCGCCGCAGATCGATGCCGTGGACACCACCGGTGCGGGCGACGCATTTCGCAGCGCGCTCGCTGTTGGTCTTGCCGCAGGTACAGATCTTGCTAGCGCCGCGCAGGTTGCTTCGCGGGTTGGTGCCGCAACCGCACTACGATTCGGCGCTCAGCCATCGCTGCCAACCACCGCAGAAGTTGACGAACGACTCCAATGACCGCTCCCCCACGCATCCTCCTCGACTGTGACCCTGGCATCGACGACGCCTTCGCGTTGCTCTGCGCACTGAAGTTCACCGGACTCGATGCGATCACAACGGTGAGCGGCAACGTCTCGATCAACAACACGACGCGCAACGCCCGATTCATAATGGAGCTCGCCGGGGCAGATGTGCCGGTTCACCGAGGAGCTTCAGCTCCGCTCGAGGTAGACGGGGTGGCCGCCGACGAGATCCACGGCGCCAGTGGCCTCGGGAAGCTCAAGACTCCCGAATCGGCGCGTCCAGAAAGCAACGTCGGCGCGGTCGAGGCCATCATCGACTATTGCGCCGGAGGCGACGCGACCATCGTGGCTACGGGTCCGCTCACCAATATCGCTCTCGCCGTGCAGCAGGACCCGACGCTGCCCGAGCGGATCGGCCATCTGTTTTGGATGGGCGGCGGCACCGAAGGAGGCAACGTCACCGAGCGAGCCGAGTTCAACGCATGGGTCGATCCCCACGCACTCGATATCACGCTTCGAAGTGGCATTCCGCTCACGATGTTTGGGCTCAACCTCACCCACCAGGTGCTGATGGGCCAGCCCGAGATCGACGCGCTTCGCTCCGCTGGAACTGCGACGGCGTCCATGCTCGCTGACTTTCTTGAGTTCTACCGAGAGAACGGTGCCCGCCACGTCGCAGGGCAACCAATGCACGACCCCTGCGCTCTTCTCGGTTTGACCCACCCCGATCTCTTCGAGACCAACAAATCGCATATCGTGACGTCAACGATCGATGACGAGGACCGGGGTAGGAC
Organism: uncultured Acidimicrobiales bacterium; assembly: GCA_938002955.1. Classification (GTDB taxonomy): domain Bacteria; phylum Actinomycetota; class Acidimicrobiia; order Acidimicrobiales; family SHLQ01; genus SHLQ01. Next base: position 4,438 of record CALLAA010000024.1, on the reverse strand, counting down.
GTTCGTGAACGAGCCACAGACCAACGTCGAGCATTACGTCGCTGTGCGAGCGAACGCTCCACAGGTAATCGATCTCATCGTGCAGGCGGCGATCGACCCGACTCCGGCGGCGTAAGTGGACTGGTTTAACGATCTCGGCCCCGTGGAGTGGTTTCGCGAACAATTCGTGGACCCCACGGCCTGGTCGATCTTCCGTTTGATGTTGCTCTCCTGGGCGGTTGCTGGGGCTGCGTTCATCGGCCTCGACCGAGTAGGCACCGCGCTACTCGGCCGGTCCCGTCCGCTCGCTCAAGAGCCGCCGGTTCGGGCCCGAGCATGGCGCTGGGGCCGTCGGACTCCCCCGGAAAATTATTCGCTGTTACCCGCGGGCACGACCGTGCAGTCGACGGTGCCGCTCGTCGCCGCTCCCGTTCCCTTGCAGCGGCCGGTCGCCGCGCTCGGGACAGGGGAAGACACGGCGAGCTACATCCAGCTGCCCGACCCTTCACTGCCAATGGATGATGCATCGTTCTGGCGTCTGTTCGCCGAGGATACGGCCCCGATCTTTGGCTTCGAGAACGGCATCCGTCTCGATAAGGGCGACGCTCCTGAGCGATACAACCCAATCACTGGGCGTGTAGAAGCCCTCGAGCGCGATGAGGCTGCCGGAACGCTCCTTTGGGCGTGGCAGGCAGAAGATCCACACGTTGTGGGGCCGGACTAGATGAACTCCGCCCGCACCCTCGCTGACCGCTTTCGCACGCAACGCACCGACCGCATTCGCGTCGACGGCGTCGAGGTCCTTTCGATGACCGAACTGTCGATCACTGAAGAGGACTCGGTCGAGATCGTCATCGAGGACTTTCGAGATGATGTCGAACAATCACTGCACATTCGGGCAAAGAAGGCCGACTTGCAGATCACCGATCATGTCGCAGCGTTCGATGAGCCCTACGAGTTCGATGACTCGATCATCTCGACGTCGATCACCCTGGTCGCTGACCAAGCTCGCCGAATCGAGTTTGGCCTCGCTCCCGACGAACCGGAGCTCGAGGACGATGACGACAGCGATGACGATGGCGGAAAGTCCACGGCTGCTCCCGCTCCGGCCCGCCCGGTCACGCTGCAGTTGTGGAACTCTTGGCTGATCGGTGATGCCGAGCACGCGTGGACGGGAAACAGCGGGGTCGTGGTCGAAGAACTCGACGTCCCAGAGGGCGCCGATGCGCGTCTGCGTCTGTGGTGCAGCGACGGCTTGGGCGATCCACAATTCGACGATCTGGTGGTCGTCATTACCGTTGGGCCAAAGCCGTAACCCCCACTCGCCTCATGCTTTCCGGGATTTGTCGTGACGTCGCCGAATTGATGTGACACACTGGCTTTAGTCACGAGCGCTTGCGTCCGATGACTACATACAACCGAGACATAGGAAAGCCATGAGCATCAACCAGACAATGGCGTCTGGCGATCGACTCACGCTTCTGTGCCAGGCCGGTGACCAAGGTGTCACCCGCCGGCAAGCAGATTCGTGGTTGCGCCAACGCCAAGCAGCGCAGTCAGTAACCACCACTCGTCAAGAACGGTTTGCGAGCTAGCTCACCATCGTGCACTCGTAGAGCACGTCGTTGGTCGTCGGCGCACGCCCAAGGACACGCATCGAAGGAAACAGCCACGCAATGAGCGTGGCGGTTTCTGCGTTTTCTGGCCAACGGACCACGAGCCCGCGCCTCGGGTGATCTTGGGAAACCGTTGCGCCTTCGGGTAGAAGCAGGTTGGCGTCTCGCAACTGCGCCGCGGCCTTGGTGCCAGCGCGGTGCTGAATACCGATCTCGGCCGGCTTTGGGCGTTTCCCTGGCTGTGCGGCCATGATCGTCGCGAGCGGGTTCGCTGGACCGCGAGCTGCGAGGAAGCCAAACAGTGCCGATTCGTCGGGAATGTCATCGTCCTCGATGGGCTCGAAGACGAAGTTGCACCATGAGCCCGGGCTGTTGAGGACGTGATCGATGACGGCGACTGCCTCGGTCACGACATTGGAATCGAATCGGCCAGCGCTGGTGGTCATAGCTCCCTACGATAGGCGGATGACGACCTCTCCCAGCCTTCGCCTCGCCGCTACATGCATACCGATCCGAGAGCGAGCGGGTGCCATCGAAGTACTGATGGTCCGACGCAACCCCGAGCTGAGCTTCGGCGGCTTTTGGACCTTTCCGGGCGGCGTGCTCGAACCGAGCGACGGGGTGCTCCCCGAGGCCATCGACGAAGACACACAGAACTGGGCCGCTCCGCAGCTTCTGGCGGCTGCCGGGAATGGCGCGGCCCGCGAGACGGTCGAGGAGACGGCTCTACGTTGTGACGTTGGCTCGCTCGCATGGTTCTCCCACTGGATTCCGCCGAAGATCGGTCCGCCCAAGCGATTTGCGACGTGGTTCTTCCTCGCTCCGGAATTTGGCGGTGAGCTCGTCGTCGATACCGCGGAGAACGATGAAGCTCGATGGACCCGTCCAGACGCTGCGCTCGCCGCATGCGATGACGGCACCTTCCCATTGGCCGTTCCGACGTGGATCACGGTCGACGATCTCGCCGAGTTCGATTCGGTCGCTCAACTCATGGATCACACGATCACCCAGGGCGCGCGAATGCACCACACGCGCGCCATGAAGGGCGACGGCGACCGCATTGTCTGTTGGGAGGGCGACGCGGCCTATGACAATGGCATCGCCGATACACCGGGAGCGCGAAACAGAGCGCACGCAAACGCGGACTTCAAGATTGTGAAACGTATCCGCAGCACGTGAGTGCCGGCGGGGTTACTTGACGGTGCGTCCGAGCGCTGCGGCGGCGCGAGTCTCAGCTACCTTGCGGCGGCCGATGATCGGCGTGGTTGGAGCAAAGCCAGCTGCTGCTCGCTCCGACTCTGACTCACCACCCCAAAAGCCAAGCTCGAGGTTCCCGCGGGCATAGGCCCGACATTTCGAAATGACGTTGCACGTCTCGCAGATGACACGAGCCTTTGCCTCCCGGCGTACCCGAGCTTCTGGCCGCTCGGCGAACGGGGCGAAGAACAGATCGCTGTCGCCAGCGCATGCTCCGTTACCCATCCAGGAAGTCGTCTCGCTTGTTACTGCAAGTGAATCGATCATTGTTGTCCTTGTCCCGTGAGGGCAGGACGTCGGACAGCACAAAGTTCGTGCTGCGCGCGCCCGTAATACCCTCTACTCCACTCTTGCCGTCAACGATGATGCGCGCGCGATTGCCCGCGAATCCAATAGTTTCCCGCGAAGGGGTCATCTCCATTTGAGATGGGGTGACTAGATGAGCGCTAGCACAGTGTTTTCGATTTGTCCAAAGCGCTCCATAGGCGAAATTTGCGTGGGCCCTGTTGCCCATGGGGAATGTGGGGCCCCGGCCGATCGTTAACCCCGAGCACGCAAGCCGTTAGACAACCCGCAAAACTTCCAGGCGACTCCGCACCAGCTGCGGAGCTAAGCTACCCAACAGTAACGAAATCATATTTCGCTGGCGCCGCCAGTGTGAGAGGAACCGAAATGGCTGAAGCCGTCATTGTCGCAGCATCACGAACCCCAATTGGCCGAGCTGGAAAGGGCTCCCTCGTCGAAGCCCGTCCAGACGATTTGTCGGCGTTCATTATCGACGATGTGCTCGGAAAGGTTCCCGCTCTCCCGCGTGAAGACGTCGAAGACGTTCTGTGGGGAATCGGCCAACCAGCTGGTGAGGGCGGCTACAACATCGCACGTGTGTCATCGATCATGGCTGGCCTCGAAGCTCCCGGTGTAACCGTCAACCGCTACTGCAGCTCGTCATTGCAGACAATTCGTATGGCAGCCCACGCCATCAAGGCTGGCGAAGGCGACGTGTTCGTCGCCGGCGGCGTCGAGACCGTGAGCCGCTACTCCCAAGGCGCAGCCGACGTTGGTCCACACAACGAGATGTTCGCGGACAGCGAAGCTCGCACCGCGGAGCGCTCCGCCGGCGGAGCCGACAGCTGGGAAGCGCCTGAGGTACCGGACGTGTACATCGCCATGGGCCAAACCGCCGAGAACGTGGCCCAGATGACCGGCATTGGCCGGGAGCGTCAAGACGAGTGGGGCGTTCGTTCCCAGAACCGTGCCGAAGCTGCCCGCAACCGTGGCTTCTTCGAGCGCGAGATCACCCCGTACACTCTCCCCGACGGCACGGTCGTCAGCCAGGACGACGGCATTCGCGAAGGAACCACCCTCGAAGGCGTGAGCGGCTTGAAGCCCGTGTTCCGTCCGGACGGCACAATCACCGCCGGTAACGCCTGCCCGCTCAACGACGGCGCAGCAGCGGTTGTTGTCATGAGCGACACCAAGGCCGCGGAGCTTGGCATCAAGCCACTCGCACGCATCGTGTCGAGCGCGGTCACCAGCCTCAACCCCGAGATCATGGGCCTCGGCCCGATCGACGCCATCAAGCAGGC
>CALLAA010000023.1 GCA_938002955.1 uncultured Acidimicrobiales bacterium | reverse complement strand
GGCAGCTGGGACGCCGGGCAAAAGCTCGACTTCCTCCGGGCCCAGGTCGAACTCGGCCTCCAGCACCCAGAGATGGGCACCGACTTTGCCGAAATGCTCAAGGGCATCGTCGCTGAGCTCTGATCCTGAAGCCGCCAGCCTTCGGCTGATTTTGGCGGCTTCAGGCTGCAGAGCCTTGTCTTCTCCTCCGGAGGCCGTTCATGCGGCACGGAGCCTCGTCTTCTCCTCCGGAGGCCGTTCATGCGGCACGGAGCCTGGGCGCCGGAGGCGGTGTTCGCTCCGCTGGCAGCCACGTCTGTCTTCTCCTCCGGAGGCCGTTCATGCGGCACGGAGCCTGGGCGCCGGAGGCGGTGTTCGCTCCGCTGGCAGGTGGTAGCTGGAGTCGCGGTTAGAGCAGCAGTAGGTCTACCGGGTCGCCCTTGTGGACCCCGTCTCCGCTTGGAATCACCGCAAGAGCGTTCGCGGCTGCCATCGCCGAGAGCTGATGGCTACCTTGGCCACCGGAGAAGCTGGCTTCATACCGCCCGTCGTCGCGCATCGTTGCATGCACGCGGGCGAAGTGGGTCTTGCCATCGGGTCCGCGCAACATGTCGGCGCCAGCAACGCCGGCCACGGTCGCAACAACCGGCTCGGCGTGGCCCATCATCTTGCGAATGCCCGGACGCGCGAACAGCTCGAACGAAACCATCGACGACACCGGATTACCGGGCAACCCAAAGATGGGCGTGCCATCCACCGTGCCGAACGCCAGGGGCTTCGCAGGCTTGATCGCAACCTGCATCCAACGCATGTCGCCGATCTCGGTGAGCACCTTCTTCACAAAGTCGAAGTCGCCCATCGAAACACCACCGCTCGTAATCACCGCGTCGCACGAGGCCGCAGCTGCGGTCATGGCGTCACGGATCTGATCCTCGTCGTCGGGGACGAGTCCAAGGTCGACCGCCGTTGCACCCATTGCGTTGACCAAAGCGAGCAACGTGTGCCGGTTCGAGTCATGGATCTGGCCAATGCCGAGCGGACGAGGTCCATCGACGAGTTCATCGCCGGTCGAGATAACCCCAACGCGAGGTCGTGCGATCACGGGAACGTCGTACACCCCAATCGATGTGCACACGCCGAGGTGAGCAGGTCGCAACACCGTTCCAGCCTGAAACACGACCTGTCCGGTCTGTACATCATCGCCGGTCGGCCGAATATGGTTTCCGACCGGAACCGATTCGGAGACGTCGACGGTGGTCTGATCTTCGGACATGTTCGTGAGCTCGACCATGACCACGGCATCTGCCCCCGGAGGCATGGGTGCTCCGGTCATGATCCGAACCGCCTGGCCCTCACCAACGGTGATGTCAGGAACGGCTCCAGCGGCAATCGTCCCGATCATCGACAACGTGACCGGTGCCGAGGCCACGTCGGCTGCCCGGACAGCGAATCCGTCCATTGCGGTGTTGTCGAACGGAGGGATTGGCCCAACAGCGGCGAGGTCCGCAGCGGTCACCAGATCTGCGGCATCGTCGACCGGAACCGTGACCGCTGGACCTTGGACGCACTTGGACAGAACGAACTCGCGTGCTTCGGAAAGAGGAATCATCGTCCTCAGGCTAGCTTTCTTGCTCCCCACGCGGCTTTCCCGAACGCGCCGTTCGCCCGTAGTCTTAACCAATGGAACTGGTAGATACCTTCGGGCGAGTGCATCGGGATCTCCGAATCGCGGTCACGGACCGCTGCAATTTCCGCTGTCAGTACTGCATGACCGAAGAGGGCATGGTCTGGATGCCCCGTGAAGGGTTGCTGACCTTCGAGGAGATCGAACGAATCGCGAAGCTCGCCGTCGACCGGTACAACGTCGACAGCATCCGCCTCACCGGCGGAGAACCAACCGTGCGCGCACATCTCAGCCGCCTCGTTCGTAAGCTCTCGGCACTCAACGTCGACCTTGCCATGACGACCAATGGCGTTTCGCTTCCCCTGGTCGCCGAAGAGCTGCGCGACGCTGGCCTCAAGCGCCTCAATATCTCGCTCGACTCGCTCGACAAAGCACGGTTCCTCGAGCTCACCCGTCGCGACGACCTCGAGCGTGTGCTTCAAGGAATCGACGCTGCGATCGACGCAGGCTTTTCGCCCGTGAAGATCAACGTGGTGTTAATGAACGGCATCAACGACGACGAGATCGTCGACTTTGCTCGCTTCGGTCGCGACAAGGGTGTCATCGTGCGCTTTATTGAGTTCATGCCGCTCGACGCCGATGAGCAGTGGGGACCCGATCGGGTCGTGCCGCTGCAACGGGTCATCGATGAGATCCACGCGGAATTTCCGATCGAAGCAATCGAACGCACCTCGGCCCCAGCCACCCGATACCGGTACCTCGACGGGCAAGGCGAAGTAGGCGTTATCGCCACCGTCACCGAGAAGTTCTGCGATACCTGCGACCGCATTCGCCTCACCGCTGACGGTCAGTTCAGAAACTGCCTCTTCGCCGTGAGCGATTACAACCTCCGCGATGCAATGCGCGGCGGAGCCACCGATGACGAACTCGCGCAGATCATCGAAGGAGCCGTCCACGACAAGTGGGCGGGCCATGGCATCGACACCGTGCATTTCATTCGTCCGAAGCGCAATATGAGCCAAATCGGAGGCTGACGTGTCCGCACACGACGAGTTCACTCATCTCGATCCACTCGGTCGCGCTCGTATGGTCGACGTGACGCAAAAAGAGCCAACACATCGTCGTGCGATCGCGAAAGGCCGAGTCGATATGACGCCCGATACCGCGTCTTCGGTCGCCCGCGGCGCGATCGCAAAGGGCGATGTGTTGAGCGTTGCACGTGTCGCCGGAATTCAGGCGGCCAAGAAAACGTCGGATCTCATTCCCCTGTGCCATCCGCTGCTCATCGGCGCAGTAAACGTGAACTTCGAAATCGGCGACGCCCACATCGACATCGAAGCATCCGTCGAGACCGTTGGTCTGACCGGAGTAGAAATGGAAGCGTTGACCGCATGTTCGGTAGCCGCACTGACCATCTACGACATGTGTAAGTCGCTCGATAAGTCGATGACGATTTCGTCGGTTGCGCTCTGGGAAAAGACCGGCGGCAAAAGTGGCAGTTATCACCGGGAAACATCCGCGCCGGACTAGGAAACGGCAGGTAGGGTCTCGGCCGTTCGCTGTTGCTAGTAGAAGAGTTCCTGCCTCACATGCTGTTTCTCGTCGTTCTTGTTATCGCCCTCGGCTGGGCTGGTTGGGTCTGGGCCTGGAGCCGCGACCGGTTCCTCTCCGGCTCGGGAATGGGACTCCCCGCTGGGCCACTCGGAAGCCGCCCGCCGTCCGCGCTGGCAGCCCCGCGTACGCCGACGATGGCTCGTAAACGCCGCCGCGAGGTGCTCGTTGCGCTCGTCGTCGCGGCGCTCTTCACGCTGCTGCTCGCTCGGTCGTGGTCGGTGCTTTGGGCCGTGCACCTGTTGGTCGACGTTGCCCTCATCGCCTACGGATGGGCGGTCTTTACGCTCGAGAGCAACGGGGCGCCTCGAAACGTGCCCCAACAGAGCGGTCCGCTGCTTCGCACGCCTCGGCTGTCCTTGCAGCCAATCGTCGACGAGCGCACCAGCTTTCAGCCAGGTCCGCGACGTTAATCTCGCTCTATCAGCGGGCTGTGACCTGCGTGACGTCACCATGTGACGATTCGTACAGTCCCGGATATCGAGTTGGAAACGACGATCTTTCGTTAAGCTACTCAAAGGTAAGTTCTCTACATCGCCGTCGATGACCCGCCGTCCTCGACGCACGATCGTTGAAACATTCTGGGAGGTTCCGCCACCTCCCGTTTCAACGAGGCCCGCTCTTGGTTCCGCCGCCATGGAGCGGGCCACTTTCGCGTTTGGGCTGATGTCCCGCCAACAACAGGCCCGGCGCGCCGCTAGACCTACTATGTGGTCATGCTCCGACATGTTGTGATGATGCAGTTGACCGCCGAATCCACCAATGAGGATGCAGCAGCGATCGTTGCTGGCCTCGAAACACTGCCGGGACTGGTACCCGAGATTCGTTCGTATTCGATCGGACGAGATGCTGGACTCGCCGAAGGAAACTTCGACATCGTGCTGGTCGCAGATTTTGATGATGAAGCTGGCTTCCGGGCGTACAGCGAAAACCCCGACCACATCGCCGTGATCACCGAGCGGATCCGCCCGGTTCTGGCGAACCGCACCGCTGTGCAACACATCATCGACTAGTGCCGTCAACGTCCGCAACCGTTCCCTCACGTGCTGCAGTTGCCGGCAATCCATCGGACGGCTTTGGGGGAGCGGTGTGCTCGGTCGTGCTTCCGTTCTTTGCCGCCACGGCAACTGCCGGTCTCGATGGCGCTGCTGAACCACCGGAACTCGTCATCGCCACGCGCGCACGATTCGCAGAATCAGTGGCCCCGGAGGCCGCCGAGGTGCCGATCTCGATCGAGACCAACATTCCGCGCTCGGTGGGTCTTGCAGGTTCGAGCGCCATCGTGATCGCGACGCTTCGAGCGCTCGACCAGTACGTGGGTGCCGATCTGTCGACAGTGGAGATTGGCCGGCTTGCACATCGGGTAGAGCGCGCTGACCTCGGCATCGCCGGCGGCTGGCAGGACCAAGTCATCCAAAGCCACGCAGTGAGTGGGCTCATGGAGTTTGGCCGAGAGCCGGTTCTTGCCCCGCTCGATGTTCCCGACCCGCCGGTTCCGCTGTACCTCGCCTGGTCCGAGCAAGCCGCCGAGGCGAGCGGACACGCCCACACCGATCTCCGCAAGCAACGCGACGCTAGCGATCCGGTCTGGGCGCAGCTTGCCCGCCTTGCCCGGAGTGCCGCATCGGCGATCGAGCGGCGCGATGTTCATGAGTTGAAGCACACGATCGATGAGACGTTCAATATCCGACGCACGATCATGGATATCGCACCGCGCCAGCAAACCATGATCGACATGGCTCGGTCGTTCGGAGCATCGGCGAACTTCGCTGGCAGCGGCGGAGCGATCCTCGGAGTTCTTCCAAAGAACGGAACGGCGTTTCTCGAAGATATGCGAGACGCCGGATACGACGCCGAAACATGGAGCCTGATGTGACCGACCAACCAATCCCTGACGGACTCTTTGCGTACGAGGACGGCAAATACCATCCGAGCGAGTTCACCCGCGGCCCCTGGCGGCCCGACGCGCAACACGGAGGCCCACCTGCGGGATTGCTCGCACATCTCTGTCAGCCCGAGGTAAAGCCCGACGAGTTCTTGGCCCACCTCGACATCGAACTCTTGCGACCAATCCCGTTGACGTCATTGACGCCGTCGGTGTCTCGGCGTCAGGTGAGCGGCCGGGTCGCCCGGATCGAATCCCAGATCAGCAGTGAACGTGGCGAAGTCGTGGCGCAGGCATCGGCGCTGGTTCTGCAAACTACCAAACTGACCGAACCCGACTGGCTGGCCGAGGTGCCACCAGCGACCTCACCACCGAGCGAAGACGCCCGAGCTGATCCGCCTCGATGGGCGAGCGGCAATGTCACGAGCTATCACCGCAATGCGGTCGAACATCGCTTCACCGAGGGAGATTTCCGCGAACCAGGTCCAGCCGTTGATTGGATGCGACTCCGCATGCCGCTCATCGCAGGTCGAGAAACGAGTGGCCTTGAACGGATCGCTGCAGCCGCCGACTTTGGCTCGGGCATTAGTGCGATCTACGGACCAGACGCGGAGATGGGTCTGATCAACGCAAACCTCGCCATTGCCATGTACCGGCACCATGTCGGTGAATGGGTCTCGCTCGACGCGACCACCCATGTGGGAGCGCAGGGAACAGGTCTAGGTGTCACCATGCTCGGTGATACCAATGGCCTCGTGGGCGTCGCTACGCAGAGCCTCTTGGGGTATTCACTTCGTCGAGACGCCACGTAACGACGTCGGTTGTCGGCGCTCGAGAGAGACGATGTCTACTCGATGCGCTCGAGCAACTCGAGCTTTGCGTCTTCCAGCTCGTCATCGTCGAGGTCGCCGCGCTGGTGCATGCGCTGGATCTTCTCGGTCATCGCCATAAGTTCGGGAGCCGAAAGGCGACCCTTGCCCGCAAAGAGGCGTTCGACGGTCGTCATCGACTCGAGATCGAGTTCAATTTCGGGGCGTTCTTCGACTTCAGGCTCCGGAGCGGGTGCGGTTCCACCGTTGATACGTGCGGCCTGCTTCTCGGCCTTCTTTGCTGCCTTTGCGCGCTCTCGCTGCAATTTGGCGAACGTGGTGCGTTGCTTTGCCATTCGATGCTCCTTCAGTCACGGGTTCCAGTGGCTACGTCTGCAGTTATGCAACGACGAGCGGTAGGCCCGACAGTTTCTCCTCATCGCGCCCGCAGGAACGCGGCGGAGAAGGTCTTCACCTTCCACCATAGGGAGCCAGAGCGCATTTGAGCGGTCGGGAAGGGTGTGACACCTGTAAAACAGGCTGTTTGATTTAGTTCTGCTGGTTCTTTTGGACGAACTGAGCGGCGATTTCGCTCGGTTGTGCGCGATCGAACAGGTAACCCTGTCCGACGGAATATCCAAGGCCAAGCAATGCATGGTGCTGATGTTCGTGCTCGATGCCCTCAGCGATGGTCAGAACCTCGAGACTGCGGGCCATCGTGGCGATCGTCGCCAACATCGATCGCCCTTTTCGTTCATCGATTCGATTGACGAACGACCGGTCGACTTTGATGATCGTGATCGGCAACTGATGGACGTTGCTCAGCGACGAGTACCCGGTCCCAAAATCATCGAGCGCAATGCCCACACCGAGCTCGGCGAGTTTCTCGAGGGCGCCAATGACATGGGCGACGTCACCGGTCATGACCGTCTCGGTGAATTCGATGACGAGCTGTTCGGGAGCGAGTCCAGACTCGTCGAGGGCCGAGTTGACGGCGTCGACGAAACTGAAGTCGGTGAGCTGGCGCGGGGAGACGTTGACGCTGACAAAGCCGTCGAAATCAAAGTCATCGACCCAACTGGCCGCGGTGGCGACAGCGGTGTGCAATACATGGTGGCCAAGTTCGATGATCGATCCGGCCTGTTCGGCAATACCGATGAACTCGTCAGGCGATTGCGGGCCGAGGATCGGGTGCGTCCAGCGCGATAGCGCCTCGACCCCAAGCACTGAACCGGTCGCGAGATCGACAAAGGGCTGATAATGAACGTCGATCGTCTTGTCTGCGATCGCCGCTCTCAGGTCGCGCTCGAGGCCGATACGCCGTAGCAACGTGTCGTGCATCGACTGCTCGTACAGCGACCAGGTGTTCTTACCGGAGCGCTTTGCGTTGTACATCGCTATGTCGGCGTGGCGAAGCAACTCGGCTGGGTCGTCGACCGCCAAGTCGGAATGGGCCATGCCGAAGCTCGCTTTGACCTCGACGGTTAAGCCAACGTCGAGGCTAAAGGTGGGTGTCATCGCCGCTTGGGCACGCTCGATGAAGGCCCGAGGAGCGTCGGCATCGATGTTCGACTCCATACACACAGCAAACTCGTCCCCGCCGAGACGAGCGAGGGTGTCTTCACCTCGAAGCACCGAGGCGACCCGGCGTGCGACCTGCTTCAGGAGTTCATCTCCGGCAGCGTGACCCTTGGTGTCGTTGATGTCCTTGAAATTGTCGATGTCGAAGAACACGACCGTAACCGTTTGGTCGTTTCGGCTCGTGCGAGAGATTGCCTGCTGGACGCGATCTAAGAAGAGCGCACGGTTCGGGAGCTCGGTCAGCGGGTCGTGAAAGGCGAGGAACTCGAAGCGTGCGTCGTAGTCGCTTCTCAGCAAGGTGTACCGGATGGTTCGCTCGAGCAGCTCGGAGGTGAGGCCGCTCTTGACGAGATAATCGGACGCTCCGGCGAGCATTGCGGTCTCATCGATCATGGACGAGTGCTCACCGGTGAGAACGATTGCTGGTGTGCGACACAGCGATTCCCGAGCCTGCTCCAACAGATCCACACCGGTGTGGGCCCCGAGTCGGTAGTCCATCAGGCAGATATCGAACGCTCCGGATTGCAGCGCCTCGAGCCCATCGGTTGCGTTGTCACACCACGTGACGTCGTAGGCCTGGTTCGGGACCGACCGCAAAAGGTCGTCGGCGATGATGTAGTCATCTTCGTCGTCTTCGATGAGAAGTAGGGAGAGGGCAGCCATCAGTCAAATCTGATATTCGCCACATCGACGAAATACCTTCTTGAATATCGACGAAACGGGCCCCGGGTTAAGGACTTCGAATTTTGACGCGATGGGCCATTTGGCCCTCTACCAACCGGGGAAAACGTCGATTCAAAGTGGGTAGACCCACTGAAGGTAGATGCATGATGACGTCGACAACGATGCCCGCGGCCTGGGCCCAGCTGCTGCAACAGATCAAGCCGTTCGGAGAGACCGACTACGCCGATGTGCTTACACGCGCCGGTGAGATCCTTGGCTTCTCTACGGCCAAGGTCGAAAAGACCGGCCGCTCTATTGCTCGCATCGGTGGCCTGCGAGATTACGACGATGGTCAGGTCCATGAGTTGGCGCACTCGCACTGCACGCTCAGCATCCTCTGGGACAGCGAACCCGACGCCGACGTGGTCGAGTCGCTGAACTCCTTCACCGTTGTTTTGGATCTCGCGCTACTGGCCGAAGATCGACGAAGCCAGGCGGCGTCTACACCGCTCGTTGCTCCGTCAGGAACAAAGGACCGTCTTACCAAGACGGTCGACCGCGACGGCTTCACCGACTATTTGGACCTCGAGTTTGCTGCGGGCCCGAGCAACGCAACGGTCATGATCATCGGGCTCGACGGTATGAGCACGGTCAACGACACCCTCGGCCACACGGTCGGTGACATCGTGATCGCCGAAACCGCTGACCGGCTGCGTGACACCCTCCGGTCGTGTGACATCGTGAGCCGTCTCGGTGGAGATGTCTTTGGCGTGTACTGCCCAAACATGGGCATCGAGGTCGCCACCAAGCTGGCCGGTCGGCTGCAGAGTGCGATCGCCATGCCGATCGCTGTCCAGACCCACGAGCTTCGCGTCACCGCAAGCGTCGGAATCGCGTCTCGCTCCAAGGGGGAGAAGGCCGAACAGATTCTCTCCAACGGCGATACGGCACTACAAGCGGCAAAGGCCGACGGCGCGAGCGAACTTGCGATCTACGACGGAGCGATTCGGATGCGCACCGAGGACCGACGCCTCCTCGCCGCAGAGCTGGTCGATGCGCTCGCCGATAACCAGCTCATGACCGGCCTCGAGCCCATCGTACATCTGCCACAAGGTTCGATCGTTGGCGTCGAAGCGCACGTGATCTGGAACCATCCGCTTCGCGGCGAGATCGATCGCAACGAGTTCATGGACCTCGCAGAACTGATCGGCCGCGTGTCCGACGTCGAGCGGGCCGTCCTCGAATACGCCCTGTCCGAGCAGGCGCTCGAAGATCAGGCCATGCGAACTGGTATGAACCTGTCCGGTTCGACACTGCGCGACCCCATCGCCATCGACTGGATTGCCGACCGGCTCCTGTCGTCGCCGAACAAAATGATCATGGAGGTCACCGAAACCGCGGTGAGCACGGGCGGAAGCATCGTGGTGCGCCACTTGCAGAAGCTGCGCGATGCTGGAGCCTCGATCGTCTTGGACGACTTCGGTCTGTCCTTCGCCTCGATCCGTACGCTGCACGCCTTTAGCTTCGACGGCGTGAAGTTGCACAACGATCTACTCACCGATGGTGACACCGCCCGAGCAATGGCGATCATCAAGGGCGTCTATGCAAGCGCCGAAGCGAGCGGCTTCGACATCGTCCACTCGGGTGTCGACAACGACGACGACCTTCGTTTGCTCATGTCGCTCGACAGCTCGGTCACCGGCCAAGGGTTCTACGCCCAAGGCCGTGCGGTCCGAGCCCGAGTCGCGGCTGCAAACAAGAGCTAGCAACCCGGGCTCGACGCAAGCGATTTACTTGTCAGCGAGCTCCGCTGACGTATCGAGGTCGATGACCGACCCATGATCTGATGCGTACACGGCCTCACCGTGGATGCTGACGTCGAGGCCAGCAAACTCTTCTTCTTCACTGACGCGCAAGCCAATGGTTGCATCGAGCAGTTTGGCGATGATGTACGTGCCAACAGCGGAGAAGACGATGACCGAGGTCATTGCGATGATCTGGCTGAGCAAGAACTTTGGCTCGCCAAAGAACAGCCCGTCCTGACCGCCGACGGTTTCCTGAGCGAGCAACCCGAGCATCAGTCCGCCGACGATGCCGCCGATGCCGTGGATACCGACAACATCGAGGGAGTCGTCATAGCCAAGACGATCCTTCAGCTGAATCGCGAACAGGCAGACAACACCAGCAGCGAGGCCGAAGAGGATCGAGCTGAGGGTTCCCACATAGCCGGCGGCTGGGGTGATGGCGACCAAGCCGGCGACGAGGCCCGATGCGGTTCCAAGGACGGTTGCGCGACCTTCCTTGAGCCATTCAACGCCGACCCAACCAACCATGCCAGCGGAACCGGCGACGAAGGTGTTGATGAGGGCTTGCGCTGCGGACTGATCTGCAGCTCCCGCACTACCAGCGTTGAAGCCGAACCAGCCAAACCACAAGATTCCTGTACCGATCAGTAGCAGCGTCAGGTTGTGCGGTGACATGTCTTCTTCGCCGAGGCCGCGGCGCTTTCCGAGTACCAATGCAATGACGAGTGCAGCAACACCGGCGTTGATGTGAATCGCGGTACCGCCAGCGAAGTCGAGTGCTGCTGGGTCGAGGCCCGTGTGATGCCAACCGGTGTACACCCAGTACGTAACCGGGGTGTACACGAGCACCGACCACAGGGTGAGGAATGCCACCCAGGCGGAGAACTTCATGCGGTCGGCGACCGCTCCAGAAATAAGCGCCGGGGTAATCGCGGCGAATGTCATGAAGAAGGCGACCATCACGAGCTTCGGAACGCCGCTGTCGTTCACGCCTTCGATGCCGTCGAGGCCAACAGCATCGAAGCCGCCGAGCAGAGCCCCGGTTCCTTCATTGCCGAGGCTGTAGGTGAACAGCACCCACAAAATCGGAACGATGGCGATACTCGCCATGTTCATCATCAACATGTTGCCGACGTTCTTCGAGCGGACCATACCGCCGTAGAACAGGGCGAGGCCCGGCACCATAAAGACCACTAGGGCCGCGCTAATCAACATCCATGCGGTGTTTCCGCTATCCATGTAGGACTCCGTCTCATCTGACTCGTGTGTTTCGATCAGCCGAGACGCATCGTTGGGCACCGCTGACGGGCACCACTGTGTTGTGAGGAGGAGATTTTCGCCAAGCGAAGCAAATACTGTTTACATGCTCGAAATATTCCAGAAACATTCGGTACGCGCCTCGACCGCAGGCTACGAAAAGGGCGACGTAGCCTGCGGTCGATTTTCTCCTAGAGCGATCCCGCCCGCCCAGGAAGATTCTGTTCGATTTCTATGAAAGAACCGTGGTCGATGGCTCTACGTCCATGGTCCCAAGGTCGTAACCAGGGGTTCCGTGCTCGGAGAGGTCGAGACCAGCAAGTTCTTCTTCTTCGCTGACCCGAAGGATGCCGGCACCCTTGAGCGCTCCGAAGAGGAGACCCGATGCAAGAGCGACGAATGCGAAGATGGCGATACCACCGATGAGCTGATCGATGAGGAGGCCAGCGCCGCCACCGGCGAACAAGCCTTCGAGCGAACCATCAACTGGCGACGATGACGTTGCGAACAGCCCGGTAGCGAGAAGGCCCCAGAAGCCACAGACGCCATGGACCGAGAACGCACCGACCGGATCGTCGATCTTGGCTCCTTCGACGGCCTTGATCGAGAAGACGACGATCACACCGGCGATAGCACCGGTAAGGAGCGTGCCGATCGAGGTGAAGTTGCCGATGCCCGAGCAGATTGCGACGAGACCGGCGAGCATGCCGTTACCGGCCATACCGACGTCAGGCTTGCCCATGACAACCCATGAGGTCACCATTGCGGCAGCTGCGCCAGCGGCGGCGGCAAATGCGGTCATCATGGCGATGTATGGCACGGCCATGTCCGCCTGCAGCTGCGATCCAGGGTTGAAGCCGAACCAGCCAACGAACAGGATGAACACACCGAGCATGGCGAGCGGGATGCTGTGGCCGTTGATCGTGCGTGGCTTGCCGTCAGGGCCGAACTTGCCGATACGTGGGCCGAGGAAGATCGCTCCCATAAGTGCGGCAACACCACCGGTCATGTGGACGAGGCCCGAACCGGCGAAGTCGACGAAGCCCATCTGGTCGAGCCAGCCGCCGCCCCACTTCCAGTTGACGACGATCGGGTAGATGATTGCGGTGATGATGATCGAGTAGACCAGGTATCCCTTGAACTGGGTACGTCCGGCAACTGCGCCCGAGACGATCGTTGCTGCGGCGGCTGCGAATGCGGCCTGGAAGAAGAAGTCGACGGGGACCGCAAGTGGGTACGACGCGACGTCTGGTGGGTTGAGATCGGAAAGTCCATCTACTCCGAAGATTCCCCACGCTCCATCGAGGAAGCCGAAGATGTCGGCGCCGCTGTAGGCAATGTTCCAGCCGATGAGGGCGAAGAACAAGATGCCAACGGAAACGTCCATGAGGTTCTTCATCATGATGTTTGCGGCGTTCTTGGCTTCGGTGAAGCCAGCTTCAACCATCGCAAAGCCGGCCTGCATAAACAGAACCAGGACCGCTGCGACGAAAATGAAGATGTTGTCGAGGACAACCATGTTCAAGAGGGCGTTACCCTCGGCGGTTTCACGTCCGATGTCGTCGATCGACTGCGCTGCCGCAGGTTCGGTGTACATCAGCGCCACAGCTGCGATTGCTGCGCCACCCATAAGCTTGCGTTTCATTCTGTCTCCTCAGAATTGGGGCTCCGTCTTTCGGAACTCCGTGATGGGTGGCATCACGACGCTGTGATGCCTGGAAACACCTTGGCGAAGACGTGTGCATATGTCGGCGTCCGGTAGGCGCTGTTCACCATCACGAAACAGGCGCGAAACACAGGAAACACTCCGGAAATATTGAGGTGACAGAGCCGCAACACCCGACGGCAAACGGGGCTCTCGGAGCCGAGCTGAGTCGTTACAGCGCGAGCTGCTTGCGGAGCATGTCGGGTCCGTCGAGCTCGATATAACACCCCTGCAGGTGACGCATGCCCGATTCGAGCTCGTAGCTGTTACGCCCGTGGAGCAGACGTCGGTTGTTCATCATCATGACGTCACCGGGTGCGAGCAAGAACGTCGCTCGACGTGACGGGTCGTTCAAGAGCGTTCGAAGCCCGGCGCGTGCCCGGAAGAAAATGTCGAGGGTGTCGGCGTCGACCGCATCGACGAAGTCGAGTCGGTCCGAGTTGCGAATGCCGGCGAAGGATCCGTCCGTGTCGGTCTCGATGATCGGCGACCGGCTCGCCAGACGTTCGTTTGCATAGTGATAGCGGTAGGTCACCATGGTCTCGGTGAGCGCCTTGTGGCCGTCGGGGTCGATGGCGGCGTAGTCCTCTGAAGCCGCCATCCCGTCGACGAGCGTCGATTCGCCACCCGTTGCATCGTTGACGAGGCAGTGGAGAAACTGGATGCTCGGTACCGGTCGGCGGTAGGGGTTGTCGGTATGGGCTTTGAGCTCGATCGGGGTGTAAGCGAGGTCGACCGGGTTCGGCTTGGAGAAGACGTCGAACAAGAGGCCAAAGTTGGTCTCGCGAACGATGCCGAACCTGCAGGCGATCTGCTCTAGCGAGCCGGGTTCGGTGGGTGTGCCGGTGAAGACAACAAAGCCGTGGGTCCAAAAGGCATCCAGTGCAGCGAGTACCGCAGCGTCATCTCCCTCGGCCGGCCACGCAACCCGTGGAAACGGCGAAGGCTCGACCGACCACGCGACCGCCTTGGGGATATCGACCGGGTCGTGTTCCCAGCCGAGCTCGCGAGCGATCGCGAGGTGATCGATGCGTTGCACGTGGCCGTCAGACCAGGTCACGGTTGTGGCATCGTCGGAACCCTCGATTGCCTCTGCGCGCAGATCGGGATCGAGAAGCGCTGGATCGTAGAGCCGTTGCATGCTGCCCGTATCGATCGTGCCGTCTTCCTCGGTGCGTTCGCGCAACCAGATCGGGTGCAGCACGCGCGATGCTGAACCGTTCGCAAAGAGCAAGCGGTTCGAGGTGCCATCGGCGGCGAGCGTGTAGCGCCCCGGTGCCTCAGGCCCTTGTGCGGTTGGACGTGGGCTGGAAGGGTCGAACGAAGAAGGCACCGATGGCTCCCGTCTATACAAAACTGAACGCTCGTCCAGGGGGAAGAGCTTGTGGGATAGTTTGCGCCAAAGCGGCGATGGGAGCAACGAATTTCTCGGAGACTTTGATGACGCGATTGGTGGGGTAGCGTCGGGTCATGCGCCCTAATCCTCTTCGTGAAGCTTTCGCCGCCGGAACCCCCGCAATCGGGTCTTGGTTGAGCGTTCCCTCGTCGGTGACTGCAGAGGTCGTTGGCAATGTCGGGTACGACTTTGTGTGCGTCGATATGCAGCACGGGCTGATCGACTACACGTCGATGGTGCCGATGTTGCAAGCCCTGAGCCTCGGTGGTTCGACCGCCACTGTTCGTGTGCCGTGGAACGAACCGGGCATCATTGGGAAGGTGCTCGATGCCGGTGCCATGGCGGTCATCGTGCCGATGGTCAACACCGCCGAGGAAGCCGAGCAAGCCATTACTCGTGGCATGTATGCCCCGCGGGGCTCGCGCAGTTCTGGTCCGATCCGAGCCCAGCCACTCGAAGGACCCGATTATGCGGACGTCGCGAACGACCACGTCGAGATCATCCCGATGATCGAGACCGTGCAAGCCGTGGAGAATATCGATGCAATCTTGGCTACCGAGAACGTCAATGCGATCTACGTTGGTCCTATGGACCTCGGTGTATCGATGGGGCTCGGGCGCGGAACGACCGACCCGTCCTTCACCGACGCGCTCGATCACATCGTCGAACGATGCAATGCCCATGGTGTGGTTCCGGGCATCCACGCAACTCCACAGATCACCCCGGATCGCATCGAGCGGGGCTTCCGGATGGTTGTCGTGACGACCGACCTGACCGCGATGCGCACCAACCTCGTCGACGCGCTATCGATTGGCCGCGACGCCGAGGTTGACGACGCTGGGGCTGGCGGCGGCTACTAGTGGCTCGTGAAGAGGGACTTGCCGAACAGTTCGCGAGCGATTCCGAGACGATTCGCTCGATCTACAACGAGTGGTCGCCGACCTACGACGTCGACACCGACTCGTGGGGGTACGAGGCGCCGGTCGTGGCCGCCAAAATGTTGGCGTCGCGGACCGACCCCGAAGGCCAGATTCTCGACGTTGGGTGCGGAAGCGGCAAGGTCGGTACGGCGCTCGCGTCCCTCGGCTATCACGACGTTGTCGGGGTCGATGTCTCCCCTGCGCTGCTCGATATCGCGGCGACCACCGGCGCATATCATGCACTCGCAGAAGTGGACTTCACGGCGCTTCCGACCGATCTGCTCGAGGCGAGTTTCGCGGGGCTGATCTGCGTCGGGGTCATGACGTACCTGCCAGAAGTCGAGGCTGTGTGCCGCGAATTTTCTCGGTTGGTCGAACCGGGCGGCACGATCGTCGTGAGCCAACGGACCGACCTGTTCGAGAGCCGCAACACCCAAGCCGCGTTCGACGCGCTCGCCGCCGACGGGACATGGTCCATTGTTGAGGTGACCGCGGCACACCCGTACCTACCGGGACACAGCGAGTACGAGGGGATCGACGTGCGCTACGGGGTGTTCGACCGACAGTAGGACTCCGGGTCCCGGCGGTAGCCTGGCAGCGTGCGTCTTCGACTCTCGTTCTTCCTCCTTCTCCTCGCTGCGAGCGCCGCCTTTGTTGCCCCGCTCGGTGCGCACACCGAGGTTTGGCAACGGTCGCCAGATCGGGGTCTCGAATACGGCGGGACCGTGGACAGCATCCAGATTTCGTTCTTTGCGACGGTTCAATCGAGCAAGATTTCGCTCGCCGATGGCAACGGGGTGGCGATCGAGGTCGGCCCAACGACCCTCGAACGGGGAGATCGGGTTGCAGTAGCGGAGTTTCCTGCGCTCACCGAAGCTGGCCCGTACATCGTCACCCATACCGAGCTCGCTCCGGACGGGGATATTCAAACCGACGCCTACCAGTTCTTCTTCGACCCCGATAGCGACAACGAAATGGTCTCGCTCGTCGACATCAGCGAGGGGCCGAATTGGGTTCTTCTCGGGATTATCAGCGGAGTCGTACTGATCTTGGCTGGCCTGTTCTGGCCCGGGCGCTCCGAGCGCCGTGCCAGCGCAACATGATCACCGAGCAAAGCTCTTTCGCAGCTGAGTCCGTTCCGGTCGACGCCACGATTCACGCCACCGTTGACGCCACCATGGCTGGAGCCGAGGAGGGGTCCGGCGCCAGCCATGAAATGACGTTCCGTTGCCAGTGTGGCATCTGTCATAGGGTTGTGCGCGCATGGGCGTAAAGAAGTACGAAATGAGCACAAATTCGCCGCCGATCGCCTGCACAATCGCCGGCACCGACAGCGGTGGAAACGCCGGTCTGGGAGCGGATCTTGCCACCTTTGCTGCCCATCGTGTGCACGGAGTCTTTGCCGTCACCGTCGTGACCGCACAAAACACCACCGGGATCGTCGGTGTCGAAACGCTCGATGGTGCCTTCGTTGGGTCCCAACTCGATGCGCTCGCGGCCGATTTCGCCATCGGGGCAACCAAGACCGGCCTGCTGTTTTCCGTGCCGGCGATCGAGGCGGTAGCCGCTCGAGTGCACACGCTAGGAACCATGGTGATCGACCCGGTCCTCGTCACATCAAACGGGGTCCCCATGCTCGCCGACGAGGTGCCCCAGGCATACATCGACCTGCTGTTTCCTCACGCCGACATCATCACGCCGAACGTCGCCGAAGCTGCCTTACTTGCCGGAGTGCAGATCGACGACGAAGCCAGCGCAGTCGACGCCGGCCGGCGTTTGCAATCCATGGGGCCCGACGTCGTGGTCATCACCGGGTTGCTCCTCGGCGACGAGTCGATCGACACGATCGTCGATTCGGACGGTGAACGGCATAGCCGTCGGCGTCGGGTGCCGACCGACAATGTTCTGGGCACCGGCTGCAGCTTGTCGGCGGCGACCACAGCGCTCTTGGCGAGCGGCTGGAGCATCGACGACGCCATCGACGCGGCGGCCGGGTACGTGCACGCCGGACTGCAATCGGGTGCGAACTGGAGACTCGGGGCCGGTCGAGGTCCCATCGATCACTTCGTTCCGACCGCTCTTTTGGAGGATCGACGTGTCTGACCTCGTGGTGACGATCATCGTCCTCATCATGATGCTGATCGGCTTGGCCGGCACCTTGTTCCCGATCCTGCCCGGGATCGTCTTGATGTGGGTCGGCACGATCGCTTATGGGTTCTCGTTCGGGTTCGATGCGCTCGGCATCGGCGTCACCATCGTGATTTCGCTGTTCACGGTCTTGGCGCTCGTCCTCGGCGTGGTGTTACCCAAACAGGCAGCGGCGGGTGCCGGAGCGTCGAGCAAGGCACAACTCGCTGCTGGAATCGGCGCCATCATTGGCTTCTTCGTGATCCCTGTGGTTGGGCTGGTCGTTGGAGCCGTCGTCGGCATCGCGCTCGCCGAGTACTACGAGAAGGGCGACTGGGAGGTTGCCAAGGGGTCGACCATTGCGGTGGCGAAGGGTTTTGGGGTCAGCACCTTGGCGCAGTTCGCGATCGGCGTAGCGATCTTGCTGATCTGGCTGTGCTGGGCAGCGGTCGAAACGCTGTAACTGATCCTTCTGCCGCGTGATCGTGTTATTGCGTTCGGAGTAGCGCGAGCTGTCGAGCCTCGGCAACGAGTGTTCCCGAGCTATCCCAGAGCTGAACGTCTTCGACCAACGTCCCGCCGCGAACGTTTGCGGTCGTCACCCGACCCTGGATCCAACCGTCGGCGGCGGCGGCGCGTATATGGGTGGTCATCTCGATCGTGGGAACCCAGCCAGCGTTGGTAACTGCCATCAACACAGCGGGAGGAAACGAATCGACGAACAGCGCCATCGCGAGGGCATCGTTGGGTCGCTCGTCACGAAACCGGACCCACGCATCGATAACGGCGCCGCCCTCTGCATCGATGTTGTCGACGGTGGTATCGAGACGGATCTCGAGCGAGTCCATGAGCGACATGTTGAGGCCTTGGCTCTTGGGGTCCCGTGCCTCGCACGCGTCGGGCGGAGCGATCCGTGGCGGTTGCGTTGGGAGTACCACGTCGTCGGCCGGGTAGTCCCCGAGCACCGCGACCGTGCGAGCGCGGATCTTGCCATCTTGTGTGAGGGTGGCGTCGGCGTGGGTGGTTGTTCGACCAGCGCGCTGAATTCGGGTGTGGATCGTGCAATCCTCACCGCCGATAGTCGGACGGTAATAGTGCGTCGTGAGCGACGACGCGACCGGGTAGCCCGTATGGCTCAGCAGGGCGTGCAGCTGCAAGGCGGAGGTGTATCCGCCGTTCGGGACCGGACCGATCGACCAGTCCTTCGTCATATGTCCACTCCAGCGCATGTCGTTGGACTCTCTCGCGTCCTCGCTCGTGAGGGCGACCGCACGGTCGAAGTTCGGGCTCATCGTTGCTCCACGTATGCCGGTAGTCGGACGGTTGCACGTTCTATCGCAGAGTGCAGCACACTTCCGAGGGCGGGAATCCACAGGCCGCCCTCGTAGGACAGGGTGAGTGTCACCGAGCAAATGCTCGCCACGGGCTCGACTTCGGCCTCCATGATCCACGCGGCATGATCGCGTCCATCGAGCTCACGACGGACGAACCGAACCAACGAATGGTCGTCGTGGTCGTCGTGGCGGTCACGAACGAATCGAAGTTGTTTGGAGCGGGCGAAGGGACCGACCTGGGCTCGAAGGGTCGTGAGCCACGCGGGTCCGGGGTCGCCTGCGTCTTGCTCGACTGGTTCGGCGCTGCTCACCAAGTCGTTCCAGGACGGATACGTGGCGAGGTCGGCAAGGACCTCGGCGACAACCGCTGGGTCGGCTTGCACAATGAGTTCGCTGCTGTGCTTCACCTATCCAGTGTGCCGCCGCGTACGCTCGGAGTGTGAGCTCTACGACGGTTCTTCTCGACAACGGTCCACTCGCCGAGGTGGACCTCGTCGCACTCGGTGCTGCCTCGGGCATGCTCTGGCGGTCGCCCGAGATCACCGTGGTTGGCATCGGCCCCGCCGAACACATCCCGCTGCGTCTCGGCACGTCGGTCGAGGCCGTCACCGCGCACTTGCATGACCTCTCGGGTACCGACGATGTTGGTCGGGCAGGTACGGGTCCGGTCGGATTCGTGACACTGCCGTTCGATCGGGACGCTGACGGACTGGTCCTGGTCCCATCGGTCGTGCTCGGCGAATCGGGCGGCATCCGGTTTGCAACAGCACTCGATGGGCGATCGATCGACAGCATCGGCACGGAGGTCGACGCCCTGCTGTCCGAGCCGATTTCGTCGCGGCCAACCGAGGTCACCGTGCACCTTGGGCGCACAGCAGAGGCATGGCGCGACGATGTCGTGGCTATCGCCAGAGACCGGATCGCATCGAGCGAGTTGCAGAAGGCGGTCCTGGCCCGCGAACTCATCTTGAAGGCCAACGCCGACTTTTCGCTGGCCCGAATCGTGGCCAGCCTGGCGGAACGATTTGCCGAGGCGATGGTCTTTTCGATCGATGGTTTCGTCGGTGCGTCGCCGGAACTTCTCGTGAGTCGGATCGACCGAATAGTGCGGGCCCATCCGCTCGCCGGTACGGCGGCTCGGTCCACCGACCCTGACGTCGACGCCCAACAGATTGCGTCGTTGCACGCGTCGGCCAAGGATCGGGTCGAGCATCAGATCACGATCGACTGGCTCCTCACCGAGTTGCTGCCGTTCTGCTCGTACGTCGATGCTGAGCCGGAGCCCTCCACGTTGACGCTCGCCAACGTGCACCACCTCGGGACGCTCGTCGAGGGCGTGTTGTCCGAGCCAGCGGCATCGATTCTCGACCTCGTCGACGCCGTGCACCCAACGCCGGCTCTCGGCGGCGCGCCGCAAGCTGATGCGGTCGAACTCATCGAGGAGCTCGAAGGTTTCGACCGGGGTCGCTATGGCGGTCCCTCGGGCTGGGTTGATTCGTCGGGGAACGGACAGTTCGCCGTGTCGGTCCGAACCGCGCAGGTTCGCGCGAATCACGCCACGATCGCGGCTGGGGTCGGGGTGGTGGCGCAAAGCGATCCACAAGCCGAACTCGAGGAGACACAAGCAAAGTTCCGAGCGATGCTCGGGACGTTCCTCGGTGCCTAACCGTTCGCAGAACGACGGGCGTCGGCCCGTGGTGTCGCGACGAGCCAGGCCTCGTGGGCATCGTTGCGACGCCATCCTTCGCTGAACTCGATGATGTCGAGATCTGGAACAAGGTTGGGTAACTCGCCGGGTTCTACGAGGAATCGAGCCGACGGGCGTTCGTGGCGTTCAAGGTTCGTCGTCGTCGCAATAGCAACGACGAGCCGTCCCTCGGGTGCGAGGACAGCCCCAAGGCGGGGGAGGAGCGTCCGATCGAGATAGTGCACGCAGGTGATGGCATGCCACGGCCCTACGGGGACCGCGCCGGTTGTCAGGTCACGAACGACGGTGTCGACGCTGAGCCCAGCGTCGGCCGCTCGTGCTTCGACGGCAGCGAGCGCGACTGCCGATACATCCGTGAGGGTGACGTCTGCGCCTCGATCGGCGAGCCACAGGCCAGCATCGCCCCAGCCGCAGGCCACGTCGAGCACCGGAGCCAACGTAGGAATGTCGGCGAGGGCGGTGCGCACAAGCTCCGGTGGCGAGAGCAGCTGTGGAATGGGCGCGTCCCGATAGCGGGCATCCCAGCGATCGGCGTCCGAGGTTCGGGGAGCGTTGGGCGATGGATCGTTCACGGCCCCAGTGTGGCAGTTGCCGCTACCTCGGCAGGCGACCGCAGAGTGCAGCTGGCAACGAGTGCACCTGGTAAGCAGTAGCCCATGAAGATCTCGCTTTTTGATTCACCCCAAGTCGTCGCTGACGGTGTCGCCAACGCAACCCGAGCGCAGGGTGCGGGGTTGTATCGCTATTGGTCGCCCCAGGTCATGAACGCGGACACGATGATGACGCTCGCGGCCGTTGCCGCAGCCGTTCCCGATATCGAACTCGGGACCTCGGTCATGGCCATGCAAACCATGCTTCCCCAGACCATGGCCCAACAGTCGCGCACACTCAATCAGATCAGCGGCGGGCGTTTTACGCTCGGTATCGGCGTCAACCACAAACCCGTGGTGACCAGCCGATGGGGCCTTCCATGGGACAAGCCATACAGCAGGTTCGTGGAGTACCTCGATGCACTGCAACCGCTGCTGGCCGGTGACGCCGTCGATGTTTCGGGTGAATTTGTCTCCCACAACACCGCAATCGCCGTTCCGAGCGAGGCGCCCGGTCTGATGCTTGCGGCGCTGGGGCCCAAGATGCTCAATTTGGCGGGGGAGCGAAGTGGCGGAACCATCACGTGGATGACCGGGCCAAAGACGATCGCCGACCACATACGTCCACATCTCGAGTCCGGTGGCGGCGGTGAGGTCGTGGCGGGGGTCTCCGTCGTTGTCACCGGTAGCGATGAAGAAACAGCGAAGGCTCGGGATTGGGCGAACAAGGCGCTTGCGATCTATCCGCAGCTCCCGTCGTACCGCGCCGTCATGGACCGCGAAGGCGCCACCGAAGCAGCTGACCTCGTCCTGATCGGCAGCGCCGATGATGTTCGGGCCGGAATCGATGCCTATCGAACGGCCGGAGTCGACGAGATTGCGCTCAACCTGATCGGATCGCCAGAACAGAACGATCAATCTTGGGGTCTCATCGAAACGCTCGAGTCGACCGAGTAGTTGACAACGTGCCGCGACTTTTTTGTTCTACGGTGCGTCATACACTCGAAGAACCGCACGACACACGGCGGCTCAAATCCAGGAGGAATTCACCATGGGTATGTTTGACAAGGTCAACGAAATGAAGGACAAGGCCGAAGGTCTCGCAGATCAGGCGAAGGACATGGCCAGCAAGGTTCCTGGTGGCGAAGGCATCGCCGAGAAGATCGACGAAGCAACCGAGAAGCTTGACGGTGTCACCGACAAGCTTCCAGGCGGCGGCGAATAGCAGCCCCTGATCACCGATCACTGTAAGAAGCCCGGGCATCGGCCCGGGCTTCTTCGCGTTTTGGGGTATTGGGCGTTTTGGGGGATTGGGCGTTTTGAGGTCATCGACGTTTTTGGGGCATAGGCCGTACGGACCATTTGTCGCTCCCCCGATCGTGTCGAAAAGTCCACTATGGAACATCCGCGTGGGGCGTCTGCGATCGACACAATTGAACGTCCGGTCCTACCGCCGCTTCCGCCTGCGATCCATGCGGTTCGCAACCCGGGCGTGCACAGCGCGCCGGCTCCGCCGGTGCCAGACGTCGTCGATGAGGTACCGATCGTCCACGAAGACGTTGAGGTCTTTACCCCTCCCGAAGCACTCGCCCCGCCGGAACCGAACCCGACGGTTATCGAGGAGCAGCCGGAAGCAGCACCGCAGGTTGTCGAGCCAGTCGCCGAAGTCGTTATTGAGGGTGGCGAAGTCATCGATGCTGTTGCCGCCCAACCAGAAGCTGCGTCGTCGATCACGTCCCGACTACGACGGACGAAGAATGCAACGAAAGAGACGTCGACCCCGATCGATGAATCTGGCTCATCGGGTATCGAGCTGACCAACAAGAAGTTGCTCATTGCGTTGTTCTCGGTCTTTGCGGTGGTGTTCGTTATGGCCGGAGTTCGGTTGACGGGAGTGCTGACGAATTCGTCGCTCGTGACCTCGTTGGAAGAAGGCGACTGTATCGAAGACTTCTTCACGCCGAATCAGGGCGAGTTCCGTGAGGTGTTCGTGGTCGGAACAACCGACTGCGCGAATCCACATGCCTACGAGGTGTATGCGGTCGGCGAGTCGGTCTACACCGAGTCGGCGTATCCAGGTATCGACGGCGTGTTCGCTGTTGCGCAGTCGTATTGCGATGAACAGTACGTTTCGTTTGTCGGTGGCGACTTCTTGTCGTCGCCCTGGAACGTGTGGACGTTCGCACCCACCGAAGATCGGTGGAACGCTGGAGAGCGAAACGTGCAGTGCATCGTTGGCGATTTCGACCAGACCGAGCTGACGACCGGATCACTGCGAAACGCTGGCCGCTAGTTCTCTCGAATCGAGCACTCTTGCACGTTCTACGCTGCGAGCGGCGACTGTCCGTCGTCGACGTTGTGCTCGATGACGACGTCGCCGTTGCTCGGAGCATTGTCGGCTCGGATTGAGAGCTGGGCCATTGCCCGGACCCACAGACCAGCGACCGCGACAACACCGAATGTGCCTGGAATGGTCCAGTCGTTGAGTGTGCCGAGCCAGCCAATCGACAGGATGGTCATCAGCGAGGTCACAACGTAGACCATCGTCAGCCGTTCGATCGTCACGATCGCCGCTCCCGCGGAGAATAGAACGGCTACAGGTACGAGAAGGACACCGGTGTCATAGATCAACATGTGGGGGGAAATGAGCACGGAGAGCAACATCGCAAACCCGGACAAGGCTGCGGTGTTGTCGTGCCAACGTCGAATGGCGACGAACATGGCGAGCGCGCCGATCGCGACGTAGACGATGAGGGCGATTGGGTGTGAGCCAATATCGGTTCCGACGGCTCGGTTGACGACCTCGGCCAGGGTGGGTTGATTAGCGATGACCTCCTGTTCGAGGGCAGCGCGGGCGTCGAGCGCCCCAAAGAACAGTCGCCACTGTTCGAAGCCACCGACAACCGTCGCTGCGACGATGGCCGTTCCCATGGCGAGAGCCGCCGACAACGCCGGGTACCAGCGTCTCCAGTCGAGTAGCCACCAAACGGCCACTCCGAGGAGCAGCGTTGGCTTGAGCACGGCGAGGCCTGCGACGATCCCAGCGGCGACGGGACGATCGTCGACGCTCAAGCGGTGTATCGCCGCGACCCACAGCACGGCGAGAAAGCCGGTCTGTGCGTGGTAGATGTTCGCGATGCCGAATGGCATGATCAGCGCCACGATCGCCGACCACCAGGGCAGGCGCAATACGCGCACCGCGCCCACGACTCCGAGCACCCCGAGGGCCAGCCACAGGGCGAGTGCCGTCTGGCTTGGGAGGAGCGCGAACGGTCGGATGAAGAGTGCGAACGGGGGAGGACTGATGAAGACATCGAGCTCGCGGGCGGTCTCGGCGAGGTAGGGATCGGCCGAGGCTTCGGAAAGAAACGCTGTCGGGTCGTAGGCGGTTTCGGCCCTACCGTCGTTGACGAGCCGGCCAGCGAGATGCAATACCCGAAAGTCGGTGAATGCGAGCGCCCGGTTGACCCAAAAACCGAAGCCGTAGACGAGGAGTCCGAAGAGGAGGCACATGCGTAGCACGCGCGCGCTGGTGGAATCGGGAGAACCCATCGGTGCCAATCGACAGATGAGTCGAGCGAATTAGGTCAGATGGTCGTGGAGATCGGCGAGTGCGGCGATCCGAGTGATGCCATCGATGCCCCCGAATCGGTCCTTGGGGTCAAGGGCGAAGACCTGCATTCCAGCGGCGAGCGCGCCGAGGACACCCGGTTGGCTGTCTTCGACGACAGCACAGCGAGCCGGAGCGACATCGAGTATCTCCGCAGCGCGAAGAAATACGGTGGGGTCGGGTTTCCAGGCGCCGACGTCGTACGCGCTCACGAGGTGGTCGTGGGAGAAGAACGACAGCAGGTTTGTCGCGCCGAGGCATAACTCCATCTTGGCGACGGGCGCGTTCGACGCCACCGCTATGGGCCGCGACAACGTCGATAGGGCAGAAAGCAGTGCGCGAGCGCCGGTGATTTCGTCGAGACCGTCCTGGATCGCTGCGGTTTGTCGGGCGCGAAAGTGATCGAAGATGTCTTCGGGAAGCGGGGCGCCCGAACGCTGCTCGATTTCGGCGAAGACCACGTGGAGGTCTGCGCCAACGAACCGGTCGATGTCTTCGGGGTATACCTCTGCGCCCGCCTCGATAGCGATTTCCCCAACGACGGTGAGCGTGATCGTTTCGCTATCGACGAGTGTTCCGTCGTGGTCGAATATGACTGCGTCGATCGTCATGTACTGAACGGTACGGCGAGGTGGCCTCGGTTGCTTATCCCCGCATCTTTTCTGCGTTTGGGTCCCAGATCGGTTCGGTTCGCAATGTCGCATCGCGCATGACGCCGAGAATCTCGATCTGCCATCCGCTCGTCGTGTCCGCGTGTTCGGCGGGCACGTAGCCCATGGCCACGGAAACATCGCTGTTGTGGGCGTAGCCACCAGAGGTCACCCAGCCGACAACGTCGCCGTCGAGCCACACCGGCTCGTCGCCAATCACGTCAGCTTCGCCGGGGCCATCGGGAACGTCGACGGTCCAGGTGCACAACTTGCGTGCTGGTCCGGCCTCCTTGATTGCGACGAGTGCATCGCGCCCAATGAAGTCCTTGTCGAGGTCGACGAACCGGTCGAGGTTTGCTTCGAACGGGTCGTAGATCGGCCGGTATTCACGTGCCCACGAGCCAAAGCTCTTTTCGAGTCGTAGAGAGTCGAGCGTCTTCGAGCCGAAGAGCTCGATACCCGCACCGTCCGCGCCGAGATCTGCCCCGGCTTCCATGATCACGTCAAAGACATACCGCTGGTAGCTGGCGGGCATCCAAAATTCGTAGCCAAGATCGCCAGAGAAGGTCACGCGTCCACACATGACGTTGGCCCAGCCAAGCTCGATCTCCTGGAATCCCATGAAGCGAAAGTTCTCGGCCGAAACGTCGGAGTCGGTGAGCCGCTCGAGGAGTTCGCGGCTTTGGGGACCGGCGATCGACAGTCCGCACATCTCATAGCCGAGCGTGCGGTACGTGACGGATCCATCGGTGGGGAGGAGCGACTCGAAGTAGCGCTGGTAATAGCGGGTAGCGACACCCGACCCGAACATCATGAACCGTTCGCCAGCGCTGGTCGTGTTTCCGGTGGCTCCGCCGGTAAACGTGCTGAGTGGACCTTCCGGTTCACCCGGTGTTGCCGGTAGGCATGCAACGGTGAGGTCGCCGATGAGCTTGCCGTTGTGATTGGTCATCGGGGTCAGCGACATGCGGCCAGCCTTGGGAATGCGCCCAGCGAGAACGTGATCGAGCCAGGCTCGAGCGCCGGGGCCGCTGAAGACGAACTTCGCGAAGCCGGTGGTCTCCATCAGGCCGACGCCGTTTCGCACCGCAAGAGCGGCCTTGCGTACCTGGTCCCAGGAGTTGCTGCGACCCCAGGTGAACTCCTCTACAGGTTCTTCACCCTCGGCCTGGTACCACTGTGCCCCTTCGAGGCCGTAGCTGTTGCCCCACACGGCGTTGGCATCGACGAGCTTGTCGTAGATTGGGGAGGTTTGCAGGTTGCGCCCCTCGGGAAGGAACTCGTTCGGGAAGGTAATTCGGAACCGGCGGCCGTAGTTCTCACGAACCTTCGTGTCGGTAAAGGCCATGGTGTTGTAGTCGCCGAACCGGGCAATATCCATGCCCCAGATATCGTGGCCGGGGTCGCCTTCGGTCATCCAGTTGGCGAGCGCGAGACCCACGCCGCCGCCCTGGGAAAGTCCGGCCATGATGGCGGTTGCGGACCAATAGTTGGGTAGGCCGCGAACGGGACCGAGGCAGGGGTTGCCATCGGGGCTGAACACGAACGGGCCGTTGACGACCGAGCGGATGCCAGCCTCGGCGAAGATCGGGAAGTGTTTGAAACCGCGGGCGAGGTGGTCCGAGAGGTGTTCGAGGTCGGGGGTCAGCAGTTGCATGCCGAATTCCCACGGGGTCTGCTTCGGGGACCACGGGATGCCGTTGGGCTCATAGGTGCCGAGGAGTAGTCCGCCCGCTTCTTGACGCATGTAAATCTCGCCGCCGAAGTCGACCGCGTGGAGGACTTCCTTGCCGGTGCTGGCGTTGATCTCGGCGACCTGTGGCAGGTCTTCGGTGAGGATGTACTGATGCGCCATCGCCAAGATGGGAAGCTCAAGACCGACCATCCGACCGACCTCGCGGCCCCACAGCCCGCCGGCGTTGACGACGTGTTCGCAGTGGATGGTTTCGAGGTCTTCGCCGGTCGAGGTCCGGATGGTCTGGATGTCCCAGCCACCGTCGGCGGCGCGGCTCATTCCGCGGGCCCAGGTGTCCTTGTAGACCTCGGCACCGTTCATGCGCGCCGCTTTGGCGTATGCGTGGGTGACGCCGGTTGGATCGACGTGGCCCTCGTGCGCGTCCCACATCGCTCCGACGAAGTACTGCTCGTCAAAGATCGGGTGGATTTCTTTGGCTTCGGCAACCGAGATGAGCTCGGTCTCCATTCCCAAGTACCGGCCTTTGGCGTGGGTGGCTTTGAGCCAGTCGGCGCGCTCTGGGGTGTCGGCGAGCATCACGCCGCCGGTGATGTGGATGCCACAGTCCTGGCCGGAGATCTCTTCGATCTCTTTGTACAGCTCGATCGTGTACTGCTGGAGCTTGGCGACGTTGGGGTCGCCGTTCAGTGTGTGCATGCCGCCAGCGGAGTGCCAGGTGGAGCCAGCGGTGAGCTCGGTGCGTTCGAGCAGGACCACGTCGGTCCAGCCATTCTTGGTCAGGTGGTAGAGGATCGATGCCCCGACCACGCCGCCGCCGATGACTACTACCTGAGTGTTCGTCTTCATGGGGACCGATGGTAGTGAATCTGGCGTGTCGATCTCGATATCAATGCGAGACCTATTCGTCCAAATCTTCCTATGAATTGGTACCGCTTCGCGGATCGGCTAATTACGCAAGCTCGATGATCATGGCGGAGTCGCTCTGTCCGCCCTTGCCGAATGCGCTGCGGACCGAGTTCATGATCTTGACCATGGTGACCCACTTGCCGTACTTGGCTTTGACGAGCGAACTGACCGTGGCGAACTCTTCGGCTGTCCCCATTCGTGCAGTGCCCTCCACGATCGCCGAACCTTCGGTGATGTTGCCGCGTTGGTCGCACGGCTGGAGCGTCACGGCCGGGTTGTTGCGAACGCGCTTGGCCTTCCAGCTATCACCGTGCGTCGTGAAGCCAACGGTGTTGTCGCCGAGGTCGACGATCCAGACCGGTAGTGCCTTCGGGGTGCCGTCGGCCTTGTAGGTGACGAGGCTGACGTACTCTTCGTTCGCAATAGACATGGCGTCACGCTAACGACTTCTCCACCCCAGGGCCAGGTGACCGCTAGCGAATGGTGTCTTGGGGTGCGCTCATGAGTGTGTCCTGGACATCGTTGTGGCGGCTTGTGGCCGTCGGGGTTGGCGGTGTTGCGGTGCCACTCAGCACGCCGGCTACGTAGACCGCGAGTTCGACCGCTTCGATCGTGTCCGACGGGCTGCACGTAGCGGGAAGTCGAATCTCGATCTCGTCCTCGTCGATCTCATCGATCGCTACTGCGGAGTGCAGCGCAAGTAGTGCGACTTGTCGAACCGGAGTGAGGAAGTTCAGCAGCTCCTCGGGCCGATGGCTATGCGTCTCGAATGCCGCGTCGAATTCTGCGTTGCCGGTCAGTACCGGTTCAGCATTTGTGAATCGGCGGCCGTTATGGACCTTCGGTCGAATGTCGAAGTCCCGAAGCGTTGACTCGTACTCGACCTCGATCTTGGCTCCGCCAGAGCGGCCATCGAGCGATACCGAAAACTCGCCGATGGTGCCCCACATATATTGGGAGCGGCGCCGGGGAGCAGTTCGCAGGCCCAGCGTGCTTGCCACAACATTCCAGTCGGACGATGGTGTCGCTGCTTGGTCGGTTCCCGATCGCTCGGCACTACCCGTGCTTGCGAGTAGACGCATCACGAGTGGTTTCACGATGACAAACGCGACGAAGGCGATGAAGAAGAACGTGGCCGTAGACATAGCGTGGTGTTCGGCATGTTCGACGGGCCGCTATAGCTCGGACGCGCAGGTTGTCAGATGGCGTGTGCGCGGAGGTCGGCGAGGTCGATCCATTCGAGCGCTTGGGCATGGGTTGCCTCGAGCACAACCTTGGGCGCAACGCCTGCGTCGAACGCTTCGACCCACCGGCTCGCACACAGGCACCAGCGATCACCAGCGGTGAGGCCCTCGAAGCCGTACTCCGGACGGGGGGTACGGAGATCGTTGCCGTGTTTCGCCGAGAACTCGAGGAACGAGTTTGTGACGACCGCGCAGACGATGTGGAAGCCGCCGTCTTGAGGGTGATGGTCGCAGCACCCGGTGCGCGTAAACCCGGTGAGCGGGTCGAGACCGCATGTGTCGAGTTCACCGCCGAGAACGTTGCGTGCCATATCGAAGAGTCTGCCGAGTTTCTTCGCGAATTTCACCTCGATCGGCGCGGTGCTGAGCGGCTGGATTCCCTAGTGAAGGTGTGCGTTTGCAACGAACACGCTGTTGGTGAATCGGTCCGCGCGAATGAGTGTGCCGGAGAACGTAACGTCGTCGCCGTTCACGACCTCGGTTTCGGTGTCGAGCTGCACGACCGCCTTTACCTGCCGGCTGCGAAGCTCTTCACCTCGAAGGTAGCCAAGCAGCACCGTTACCTTGTTGCCGGCTCCGTCGAAGTCACGATCGCTCGTGAAGGATCGGACCATGTCGACCGTGCCGGTCCACGAGATGCCGACACCGTCGTAGGTTGCGGCGAAGTGCTCGTCGTTCGCGAAGCCCATCCGGGTCGAATCGAACAGGTCATGCATAACCGAGGTCTGATCGAGTGCGAACTCGGCCGACTCAGGACGATCGATGTCGCCTTGTTCGGCGACGTGCGCGGGTTCGGTCGGGTCCATCTGATCTTCTGGAGCCAGCTGCACGTCGGACACATCCTCGTGCACCAGCGGCGCTACATCGGCGGGCCGGACGAGTTCGGGTTCTGGCTCCGAGGCCGCAATATCGTCGAGCGGCCCGGGCTGGTAGGCGGGCAACGCAGCGTTTGGTTGCCGATGTTCGCCAAGCAAGCGGGCGGCATGGACGAGCGTCGACAGCGTCGAGCGGATGTCGTCGATCTCTTCATCGATCACCGGCGTGGACACCGTGATCGAATCTGCGGTGATGATCTGATCGCTCCAACCCTTCCTCGTGAACAGATGTAGGACCGTCTGACGACGTTCGGAGGTGAGGTAGCTGGTCGTGGCGGCGAGGTCGGATGCGTCGATGTGTACGTCATTGTCGAAACGCGGGTCGCCAACGGTGAGTGAACCTTGCCGCTTGCCGAACCGAAAGTTGCCCTTGCGTGTTGGCGTGAGCTCGATCGACGGTGTGCCTTCGGCACGGGGATACCGAACTCGGTAACGCGTGACGCTGAGTTCGCTCGAATTGCTGATCGTCTCGACGCGGACGTCGACGCCGTCGATAAACCCGCTGATGGACGGTCGGACGAACGGGCCGCGCGGCTCGACGTGCAAATCAAACTCGTTGGCCACGTCGTGCCAGATCTGTAGCCGTCGTTTCATGACCTGGGCGATGTAGACGACGGCCGCCGCAATAGGACCGACGATCAACACCAGAGCGAAGAAGAAGGAGAGCACGGCCGACATCGGCGCCGATTCTAGGGCATCTGTCCGGGTGCGTTGACGTGGACGAACGAAATGACACACCACACACCTACGATTGCGTTCGATGATCGTTTCGCAAGTGCCAGCCGGCCGCAGCTACACCGTGGCGATCCGTGATGCGATCGCCATGGCCAAGGCCGGCGACCCACTTCGCGCCGTTCGAGTCATCGTGCCGTCGAACATCGCCGGACTGAGTTTGCGTCGCATGTTGGGGTCCTCGCTCCTCGCCGATGGCGGGCCACTGCTTGCACCTTCGGGTATTGCGAACGTCAATTTCTCCACGCCGTTCCAGTTCGCGTCGTTGCTCGCCGCATCGTCGTTAGCTGCATCTGGCCAACGTCCGCTCACGACACCCGTCCTGGCCGCGGCGGTTCGCCATGTGCTGGCGACCGAACCGGGACGGTTCGGGGCCGTTGCCGAACACGTCGCAACAGAGACCGCGCTTATTCGCGCCTATGGCGAGATCACCGAGATGCCGCCGGCACAACGACGGGCGCTCGCCGAGCGAGCGTCGAGCAGAACCCAGGATCTGCTGGCTTTCGTCGACGCGGTTGGTGAGCACCTGCAATCGGGCACGTCGCTTCGCTTCCACGACGAGTACACCGTCTTACACACCGCAGCTTCCGCGCTGACGCGGACGCCAGCCGACGAGGCGATCGTGCTCGCTGGGCCGTTCGGACAAGGCCTCGCCGTCGTCGAATTTCTCCAATCGGTGGTTCGATACGTGCCGACGTCGGCCGTCCTCTCACTCACCGGTGACGTCGATGTTGATACCGCAAGCCGTCAACAGATGGAGACGATCGGCGGTGCCGCCCTCGACGAGGTCTCGGCATCACGGCCAGTGCCGACGCACATGCTTCCGACGGCCGACTCTGATGAGGAGGTCCGAGCCGTCGTGCGCCAGATTCTCGAGGCCGCCGAACGTGGCGTCCGATTCGACCGCATGGCCGTCTTCGTCCCCATCAGAGCTCCGTACCTTCGATCGATTCGCGAGCAGTTCGAACACGCCGATATCCCGAGCGCAGGCCCGGACCACCGAACCCTCGGTGACTCAATGGTGGGCCGCCTACTGCTTCGGTTGCTCGGCCTTGCCGACTCAGCCCTCTCGCTATCGCATGAGAAACGATTCGATCGAGAAGGTGTTCTGTCTCTCGTCGAAGCCGCGCCGCTGCGCGGACCCGACGGTCGCCGGATCCGTTCGGGCCCATGGGAGAACATCTCTCGATCCGCAGGTGTCGTTGCCGGTCTCGACGAGTGGGTCGATCGTCTCGGAGCACACGACGCGTCGCTCGAGCGTCGCCTCGACGGCGATACCACCGAGCTCTCCGCGGGCGCCCGATCCGGCTATGAGCGTGAGCGCGCCGCGGCCGCTGAGCTGCTCGCGTTTGTGGAGTGGCTTGCCGAGCTCACCGAGCCCGGTCGGGTCGGCCGGTCGTGGAGCGAACGATCCGCGTGGGCCCGCTCGGCGCTCGAAGCGTTGCTACCCCCGGAGAACCGACGC
This sequence comes from uncultured Acidimicrobiales bacterium, assembly GCA_938002955.1. GTDB lineage: Bacteria > Actinomycetota > Acidimicrobiia > Acidimicrobiales > SHLQ01 > SHLQ01. Next base: position 25,458 of record CALLAA010000023.1, on the reverse strand, counting down.
ACCAGCTGGCCCGACACCGAGATCGAAGCCGCCGACCGCGTCGACAAGATCCTCACCCGTGTAGCGGTGCTCGACGAGGTCGAACCGAACCTCACGTCCGCTGCGTTTCTTCGTGCGATTCAACTCGAGCTCGATGCCCCTGCTGGTCGCCGCGGCCGCTTCGGAACGGGCGTTCTCGTCGCACCGCTCGCATCGGCGATCGGACTCGACCTCGATGAGGTCTTCGTCCTCGGTCTCGCCGAAGGCGTGTGCCCTCGGCCCATTCGAGAAGACACGTTGCTGCCCGATATCGAACGCGCCCACACAAATGGGGGACTCGCGAGCCGGGCCGATCGCAATCGCGAAGAACGGCAGCGCTACCTGCACGCTGTGGCCTCGGGCAGTCGGTCCGTCACGCTCGTCTTCCCATCGGGAGATCATCGAACAGGACGGGAGCGAACGGCGTCCAGATGGTGGGTCGAAGCCGTCCGAGATCGCACCGGCGATGCCTCGATTAACTCAAAGACCTGGAGCACCACCGGCCTGTTCGAAACGAGCCGTTTCGACCGTGTCTTATACGGGTCGTATCAGGAAGCGCTGACCGCCGCTGTCGAACGAGGCATGGCCACCTCGGCTGCGGACCTGCAGCTGCATCTGGTGCACGCAGCGCAGCTTCACGGCGCCGATCCGCTCGCCGACGATGCTCCGATTTCCCTACATCCAGCCTTGCGTCGCGGGCTCGATCTCACATCGACCCGTCTCACCGGGTTCAATCGCTTCACCGGCGACCTCGGCGAAGTAGACGTGCCGAACGTGGTTGCCGATGACAAGGCCATCAGTCCGAGCAGGCTCGAGTCGTGGGCGAAGTGTCCGCGCCGCTACTTCTTCGAGCAACTCCTTCGTCTCGGCGAAATCGAGCGCCCCGAAGAGATTGCGGAGATCAGCGCGATGGACAAGGGGAACTTGTACCACCAGATCCTCGAGGACTTTATTGGCGAGTCGCTCCCTGGCGAGAAGCACGCATTCGACGACCCCGACTACCGCTGGACACGCGACGATCGAGATCGCCTCTTCGCTACCGCCCAGAAGCGCTATGACGAATATGAGCGCCTCGGGCGCACCGGCAGGCCAATCCTGTGGGCGATCAAGCGCGAGGAAACCAACGCCGACCTCGATGCCTTCCTACGATCCGACAACGAGATGCGAAGCGACCGGCGCTCGCTCCCACAGCAAGTGGAGATGGCCTTTGGCCTGCCCGACCGTTCTACCGGGGAAGACGCGCCTGCTGCGGTCGTTTCTCTGCCAGATGGTCGTTCCCTGAGACTGCGCGGGTTTATCGATCGGCTCGACATTCGACCAGACGATGGCGTTCCCGTCGTGCACGACTACAAGACCGGTAGTGCCCGTGGGCAGGAGCAGAAGAGGTTCGACGAGGACCCCGTGCTCGGCGGTACCAAGCTCCAGCTCGGGGTGTACGCCGAAGCGGCACGTCAACGATTCGGAACGAACGAGGCCCAGGCCTACTACTGGTTTACTTCAGCAAAGAATGGGTTTCGGCGGGTGGGCTATCCATGGACACCCGAGCGCAGCGACCGGTTCACTGGAGCGGTCGAGACGATCGTCGATGGAATCGAACGGGGCGACTTTCCACCGAACCCTGGCGACTACGACACGCACTTCGGGAACTTCAAGAACTGCGGCTTCTGCCCGTTCACCCGGATCTGTCCGGTCGACCGCGACGAGGAACTCGAGGAAGCAATCTCCTCTGGTCGACTCGTTGAGTATGTCGCGATGCAGAACCCGCCGACCGACGACGCGACGAACGGGGGATCGACATGAGTACCGACATCGACGCACTGATCGCGGCTGATACGACGTCGCGCGAGACCATCGAAAAGCACCTCGGTCGGACGCTGTTCGTCGAGGCGGGGGCGGGTACCGGCAAGACCACCGCGCTCGTCGGCCGAATCGTGCAGCTGGTACTGACCGAAGATGCGTCGACCCGCCGCCCGCTGAGCCAGATCGCCGCGATTACCTTTACCGAAGCTGCTGCAGCCGAATTGCGCGAGCGCATTCGGATCACCTTCGAAGACGAGCTTCTGCAAGCAACGGCCGCTGGCCGAACCGAACGGGTTCAGCGATGTGTGCAGGCACTCGCCGATGCCGACATTGCCGCGGTGTCGACACTTCATGCATTCGCCCAGCGTTTGCTGTCGGAGTTTCCCGTCGAGGTCGGCGTGCCGCCACGGGTCGAGGTGATCGATGAGGTCCGATCACAGCTCGCCTTCGATCGGCGTTGGGGAGCGTTTCTCGATTCTCTCTACGACGATGCCGATCTCGAAGAGTTCATTGTTCGGGCCTCGATCCTCGGGGTGAAGCTGAACGGTCCGCAGCTCCGCAACATTGCAAAGAACTTTGACCAGAACTGGGATCGGCTTCTTGGCGTCGAGGTCCCGCACGCTCGCCCCACGCCAATCGACTTCGCCTCTGTGCGTGAGCACATCCACCTGGTACGTCAGCTACCACTGCAATGCGCCGACGACTCCGATCTGCTCTGCATCAGGATCCGAAACGACTTCGAGGCCGTATTCGAACGGTTCGATCTGTCGACGACCGACTACGAACGATTGCGTGTGGTCGTTGCCATGTCCGACATGAAGCCTGGGGCTGGTGGCAAGAAGGGCAACTGGGGAGGCGATGTTGCCTCGGTGAAGGAGACCCTCGTCGAGTTGTTCGCACGATGTACCGAGCTCAAGGACGATGTGGCCGCCGAAACGTTGACCCGTTTCGCTGGCAAGGTCGCGGAGTTCACCCGCACAACTGCCGAGGAACGCCGCAGCGAAGGCCTGCTCGAATTCCACGACCTGCTGGTCCTTGCCCACGTGTTGCTCCGCGACTCACCAGACGCTCGCAACGCGTTGCGTACGCGCTATCGAGTGTTGATGCTCGACGAGTTCCAGGACACCGACCCAATCCAGATCAGCTTGGCGCTTCTGCTCGCTGCTTCGGTCGAGGGAAGCTTTGCCGGTCGCTGGTCCGATCTACGCCCCGAGGACGGGCGCTTGTTCATGGTCGGCGACCCCAAACAGTCGATCTACCGGTTCCGTCGAGCCGACATTGGATTGTTCCTCGAGGCTCGAAAAGCGTTCGCTGACGGCGAGGTTTCGCTGCAGCGGAACTTCCGGACGGTCTCGCCGGTCATCGACACGATCAACGCGCTCTTTGCCGAAGTGATGTCGGAGGAGACCACATCGCAGGCGCTGTATTCGCCGTTGCTGCCAAACCGTGCGCCAGGCCACGCCGATCACCGTCCGATCGTCTTTGGGCATGGCGCTGAGACCACCGCACGCGAGCTTCGCGAAGCCGAGGCCGAAGACGTGGCGTCGCTCATCGTCGATATGCAGGAGAACCCCGAAGCTTGGGCCGTCGACGATGGCAAGGGTGGGTGGCGAGCTCCCAAACTCAGCGACATCACGATCCTGCTGCCAACCCGAACCTCGATGTCTCAGTTGTCCCACGCGCTCGACGACAAGAGCATCCCGTTTCGTGCCGACACGGGAACGTTGGTCTATGAGACCCAAGAGGTCAAGGATCTGCTGAGCGTCCTCACGGCAATCGACGACCCGTCGAACGAGATTGCGTTGGTTGCGGCGCTGCGATCGCCGCTGTACGGCTGCGGCTATGACGACCTCTATCGCTTCCGAACGGCCGGCGGGTCCTTTGATATTCGTGCGCCGATACCCGATCCGGCGCTCGGGAGTGTCGTCGCTGCTGGCATCGAACACATGAGCGCACTCGCTACGCACCGCTGGTGGGACGAGCCGAGCCAGCTCCTCTTGCGAATCATCGATGATCGATTCGCTATGGCCCTTCCGGCACATGGACGCCGTGCTCGCGATACGTGGCGTCGGCTTCGATACGTGGTCGATCAGGCCAGGGCCTTCGCCGAGGCTGGTGGCGGCGACCTTCGTGAGTATCTCGAATGGACCGGCCTACAAGGAGCCGATGGCTCAAAGGCCCACGAACCAATGCTGCCCGAACCCGACGACGACGCCGTGCAGATCATGACAATTCACGGTTCGAAGGGTCTCGAATTTCCGATCACGATCGTGTCGGGCCTCACCACGCAACTCGGCCGTGCTCGTACGAGCGTCGGTGAGGTGCTGTGGGGAGAGCCCGGGGTTATGCCCGAAGTCAAGGCCACGTCCAAAGTCAGCACCCGACACTTCGACCTGGCCAAAGAACTCGACGAACAGATGGATGGGCCCGAGCGCGACCGGTTGCTCTATGTCGCGTTGACACGAGCCCGGGACCATCTCGTAATGAGTGGCCATCACGGGCTCGACACCAAGGGCAACCCCAAGATGAGCCATGGCGCCACCTTGTATGCCTTCGCCAACGGAACCGGTGCCGAACTCGTGCGTACCCCGACTGGCCAAGCTCCGCTGTTCTCTCCAACCGCACATCTGACGCCCGCAAACGACGCTCCGGAATTCACGCTCGTGGCGCCCACCGAGTGGCGTCGCAACCATCGCGACCGAATCGGTACCGCTTCTGTCCGCTCGGTGTGGTCGGCGACTGCGATCGCCCAGCAGGCAAACGCCGGCGACGCAGGTGACGATGCTTGGGACGATGATTCGCTCACCGACGACGACGAGGGTCTCAACGACCAGCCGCTACCGCCGCAAGTGTTCCGGCGAGGTCGGGCAGGAACCTCCATCGGAACCGCCGTGCACGCGGTCCTACAGTTCCTCGACCTTTCCAACGTCGATGAGGCCGAGATCGACTCGCTAAGCGACGCTCAGGCGTGGGCGGAGGGCATACCCGAACACGTCGAGACCGTTCGTGCGTCGGTACGTTCGGCACTGCGGGCACCGATCGTCGAGAGCTGCACGACCGCACGACACTGGAAAGAGCTCTTTGTGGCGGCGCCGGTCGGCGAGGTCACCGTCGAGGGCTACGTCGACCTTCTCGTCGAAACCCCCGATGGTCTCGTCATTGTCGACTACAAGACCGATTCGGTCACAAACGAAGCCGAGGTCGACGCGAAGCTCGACAGGTACTCGCTCCAGGGCGCGGCGTATGCGGCCGCCGTCGAGGTCGCGACCGGGTATGTCGTCGTCGACGTGCAGTTTGTGTTTGCTCGTCCGGAAGGCCCAATCGTTCGGTCGGTGGACGATTTAGCAGTGCGACGACAACATGTCCTCGCAGCCACGAACCCAATGGCTGTCAGCGGAACCCAGGCAACGCAGCCAGAAGGCTAGAGTCGTCCCTGACCGAAGAGAGACGTGCAAGGGGTCAGCTATGAGTGGACAGATGTCAGACGTGATCGTCGTAGGCGACGATGAGTTTGCGTTGGTGGAGCCGGAGTCGGGGACACTATTCGATGTCCGCGCCCATGGACTCATGCCGGTGACGATGCACTCAGCAAATACGCGGGGCGAACTTGCTCGCTATCGAATCAACGACGGCCAGTTGTTGCTCTCGGATCTGCAGGTGGGGTCGGTCGACCAACCACCAGCACTCAACGGCGTGACCCCGACGACCGACGAATACGGCCAGGTATGGACGTATCTGAACCTGGACCTGCCCGTCGAGTGGAGCGGGGACCTGATCGCCGGAGCCGAACCGATTCTTGACCTGTACGTGCACGCTGGGTTTCTGCCCGTGTGGCACTACGAGAAAGTCATGACCTTCGACATCGAGGCGGGTGTGGTGCAGGCATCGGAAGATAGCTCAGCGGCCGTTGCCGAGTTCAGGGCCGAACGCACCGCTCCCGACGCACCCGAGGACGATGACAACGTATTCGAGCGTTTCCTCGACAGCATCAAACTCCGAATGGGGTTTGGCGACGAAGCAACCAATGAGGGCTAACCCAGAATCGAAACGATCGTTACCTCGGTAATGATCGTCGATCCGTCGATCGTCGGGTCGACGCCCTCGATTTCTGGAATCACGAGCCGAACGGTATCGCCAACATTCTTCCCGATGAGGCCTTCATCCCAGGCAGCGAGGCCCTGACCCGTGCCGATCTGCAGCTGGATCGCTTGTCCGCGGTCCCACGATGAGTCGAAGATCTCGCCGGTGTTTTGCGCCATAGCGACGTAGTGCATCTCCAAGATGTCGCCCGACATAATCTGGGCACCGTCGCCAGCATCGACGACGGTGACCTCGAGTTCGGTGACCGGTGCTGGCGCATTCTCGACCGTCGGCGGGGAGAGAACGCTGACCAGGTCGACGACAAACACCAGTGCGCTATCGGCGGGGATGCCGCCACGCTCTGACGATCCGTATGCCTGTTCCGATGGAATGCTCAAGAGGCGGCGTCCACCTTCTGCCATGCCGACGATGCCATCGTCCCAACCTTGGATGACCTGACCTTGTCCAAGGCGGAAATCGAACGTTGCGCCACGGTCCCAGCTGGCATCGAACTGTTCGCCGTCGGCGTGAAAGACCCCGACGTAGTGCATCGAAAGAAAGTCGCCACTCGCTGCGACCTTGCCCGTTCCATCGACGAGGTCGATGATCTCGAGTTCGACGGGGGCGTCGCCTTCGGGAACGTCGACAACGGGTTTGCCGCCATTGATGGCGTCAGTGTCTGCTGGCGGAGCTGCGGTTGTTGTCGTTGCATCGTCGACGGTTTCGGTGGTCGTGGTTGCCTCGGCGACGTCGATCTGGGCTGAGGAGGAGCCGCCACACGCCGTCGCGGCGAAGAAGAGTGCGAGGATTCCCGAGAAGATTCGTAAAGGCATAGCCCACAACGCTACCGCTACCGGGAACGGAGAATGCAGCGGCTAACCTCGCAGTTCGTGGGACGCTCGGGGCAATGGAACATGTCAGCTGACGTGGCTCGCCGCGTCGCTCTTGGAGCACAAGGTTTTGCCGATACGACGCCTTCTGGTGCGGTCACCAAGCGGCATATGCAACGAGTTATGGGGCGCCTCAAGGTCCTGCAACTCGACTCGATTCCCGTCGTCATCCGGACCCAATACATGCCGTTCCATAGCCGTCTCGGCCCCTACGATCCGAGCTTGCTCGATCGCGTCGCATACAACGACGATGCGTGGTTCGAAGCGTGGTCCCACGAGGCGTCGCTCCTCCCGGTCGAAAGCGATCCCATGTTTCGCTGGACTCGCGATCGGGCACGCGAGGGCAAGACCTGGAAGAACTTGCGCGAGGTCGCCGTTCGAGAACCGAACTATGTGCAGTCGGTGCTCGATGAGGTTCGCGAACGTGGCGCGGTAACCGGCGGAGAACTTTCGGACCCAAGGCCGCTGCCAGGCGATGGTTCTGGGTGGTGGCATCGGTCGCTCGGTGTGATGGCGCTCGACTGGTTGTTTCGAGTCGGCGATCTCGGCGTTCGGCGGCAGGGCAACTTCGAAAAGGTCTTCTCTCCACTCGAGTCGATCATTCCTGCCGACGTTCGGGCGTTGCCGACACCCGAGGTCGGCGATGCCCAACGAGAACTCGCCCTGCAGTCGGTACAGGCGGTCGGCGTCGGCACGGCGAATGACATCGCGGATCACTTTCGGTTGCCGGTTCGTGAGATACGACAGTCGCTCGATGAGCTGGTAGAGGATGGCCGCGTGGTCCCGGCGACGGTGAAGGGTTGGGACAAGCCAGCGTTCGCTGATCCAGAGGCGAAGACCCCTCGTGCCATCACCGGTGCGACGATTCTGTCGCCGTTCGACCCGGTCGTGTGGTTTCGTGAGCGAGCCGAACGCATATGGAACTTCCACTACCGCATCGAGATCTATGTGCCGGCAGCGAAACGCCAGTATGGCTACTACGTGCTGCCCGTGATGGTCGATGGGCAGATTGTTGCTCGGCTCGATGTGAAGACCGATCGCGATGCGGGTGTGCTCCGTATCCAGTCCGCGCACGCCGAGGCCGGGTCGGCAAACATCGAGACCGCAGCCCGTGTCGCTGAAGCAATCGAGGATCTCGCTCGGCTTGTCGGAGTTGAGCAGGTGGAGGTGGTCGACCGCGGCGACCTCGCTCCATATTTGAGAAAGGTCGGTAGGCCCGCCTAGCGACCGGACTTCACAAACTACGCTCGTGATGTGTCAACGCTGAAGAGCCCGCCGGCGTGGGTCAAAGACGCCGTCTTCTATCAGATCTTTCCCGATCGCTTTTCCCGTTCGGGCAAGGTCGATATGGGTCTCCGTCTCGATGCATGGGACGAGCCGCCGACGACGACCGGCTACAAGGGTGGTGATCTCTGGGGTGTTATCGACAAGCTCGACTACCTTCGCGATCTCGGCATCACTGCTCTGTGGCTGAATCCGATCTTTCAAAGCGCGTCGAATCATCGATATCACACGCACGACTACTACCGAGTCGATCCGCTACTCGGAGGCAACGACGCGTTCGACGAGCTCATCGCCGCAGCCCACGCCCGGGACATGAAAGTCATCTTGGACGGGGTGTTCAATCACGCCAGCCGAGGATTCTTTCCGTTCAGCGACGTGGCAGAGCATCAGGAGAAGTCGGCCTATGTCGACTGGTTTCGAATTCGCGAGTTTCCGATCGCGCCATACGACGAGGACACGCCGGCCACATACGACGCCTGGTGGGGGATCCATGCACTTCCTGTGCTGAACACCGACCTTCCTGCGGTCAGTGAGTTCCTCTGGGACGTTGCAACTCATTGGATCGAGCGCGGCGCCGACGGGTGGCGTCTCGACGTTCCGAACGAGATCCAAACGCCGGGCTTTTGGGACGAGTTCCGCACCCGTGTGCGAGCGGTAAATCCCGAGGCGTACCTCACCGGTGAGATCTGGCACGAGGCGACCGAGTGGGTCGGCGAGGCCGGACCTTTTGATGGCGTGATGAACTATCCGCTCACGACTGCGACGATCGCGTACGGGATCGGCAATCGGATTGACGAAGCTGCGATCGTCGACAACAACGACTACTTCGTGACACCTGGGCTCAATGCTGGAGCGTTCGCCGATCGTGTCGACTGGCTGCACTCGATCTACGGCCCAGAGCAGCGCACCGCCATGCTCAACCTGCTCGATAGCCACGACACCGGCCGGATGATGTCGATGGCCGGCGGCGATCCCGAGCTCGTGATCTTGTGCCTTGCGATTCTGTTTACGATGCCGGGGGCACCGTGTATCTACTACGGCACCGAGGTTGGGCTTGAGGGCGGCCCCGACCCGGACTGTCGTCGTGGATTTCCGTGGGACGCCATGGACGCAGCGCCGACGATTACGACTGCGGTCGAGGAGCTCATTTCGCTCCGTCACGCACAACCCGGGCTTCGGTCGGCTGACTTCGAACGCCTCGGTCCAATGCCTGGTCCCGACTTTGGCCGCACGTACTTGTACGCCCGTGGAACCGGCGCTGAACGTGTTGTGGTGGCGATCAACCATGCCGACGAACCCGACGAAGTACCGTTGACGGCAGAGGTTCTGGTACCGGCCGCTACTCGTTTGTGGGGCACCGCGGTCCAAGACGCATCGAACGCGCTGCAGATGCCTCCTCGTTCAATCGGCATCTGGAACGCACCGCAGCCATAACGGTCGTCGCAGCCGATCGAAAATTCGCCGGGACTAAACGGTCTCGTGCGACAATGGACGGGTGAGCGAACTACCCGACAGTGCCCAACGAGTCGTCGACGCAGCAACGGATCGGGGCCTGACGCTCACGGTCGTCGAGTACCCCGATGGAACCCGGACGGCCGTCGATGCTGCGGCCGCAGTTGGCTGCGAGGTCGGTCAGATCGTGAAGTCCTTGATCTTCTCGATCGACGGCGAATTGGTCCTTGCGCTAACGAGCGGAAGTAACCGCGTCGATACGAAGGCACTCACCGCTGCTGCTGGCGGGCAGCGCTGCGATAAGGCTGACGCAAACCAAGTTCGTGAGGTGACCGGTTATGCGATTGGCGGTGTGCCGCCGTTCGGCCACGCCAACCCGGTTCGCTCGTTCCTTGATCCGGCGCTGCTCGAACATGGCGAGATCTGGGCCGCTGCGGGAACACCGAGGCACGTGTTCGCGATCACCCCTGCCGAGCTCTTGGCGGCAACAGGAGCCGTCGAGGCGACCTTCACCGAATAACGGGGCCTGTCCCCGCGGCGTAGGGGGCCTGTCCCCGCTGGCCGACGAATTCACTGAAATTCCAACGATTCATAACAAACAACCGCAATGGGGCCTGTCCCCGCGGCGTAGGGGGCCTGTCCCCGCTGGTTGTTAGAAGAGGCCGTCGAGGCGGGTCGAGACCGCCTTGTGTTGCGACGGATCCGGTGCGGTTTCGGCCAAATCGCCCAACCAGGTGACCGACACCGTGTTGTTACGCACGAGGTAGCTGTCGGTGCCTGGCTTGACCTCACCGGCCTTGCCCCAGTCCATCGACAAGTGGAACTTCTCACCGAACTCGTCGGGGTCGCCCGGCACCAGTTTGCCCGTAGTCAGCTTGCGCGGAGGTTCGCCGCCGACGTCGGCGATGCTCCAGCCGGCGAGCTCGTCGAGTGGCTTGTTTGGCACATTGCAATTGATGATGCTCGGCTGGTCGGTCGGCGACTCGATCATGCCTTCGACGATCTGCGCTGCGACCGCGGCGCCTGTTTTCCACAGCATGCCTTCGACGATCTGGCCCCAGGTCTGTCCTTCAACATCCTTGCCGTTAAAGCCAATACTCATGGCGAGGCCACTCGCACCACGGTTACGGCCGGTCAGGCAAGCGCCGATCGTGCCCGAGTGGTACACGGACCAGCCCACGTTCTGCCCAGGGTTGATGCCGGACACCACGAGATCGAACGGCTCGCCGAACGAGCCGAGCTGGGCATACATGACACACAGCGCCGGAGGGCCCGTGACCGACCACGTGGTGAGTCCGTCGAGCGCACGGATTTCATGGGGGCGAGCGATTGGCTCGTCGAACGTCAAGGTACCGAGCGACGCTCCAGCACCCGAGTACTCACTCGCCGGTGCGACAACGGTGACTTCACCAAAGGGTCGCATCGCGTTTGCCAAGGCATGGAGCCCAAGCGAATCGATTCCGTCGTCATTGGTCACCAAGATGCGCACGACCACAACCTACCGCCGCCAGGGCGAAGCGAAGCCCGCACATCGGGACTCGCACGTCTGCAGCCTTAACGCACCAACTCGTGAGCTCGATCGTTCGCAGCCTGAAGTGACGCTCGCATCTGCTCGGTGAGCCCGGTCAGTTTCGACCGTGGCACACGACCCTCGGGCATTAGAATCGGCTCAGCGACGACCACCCCTACGGTTGCACGATGGGGACGTTTCGCCCCAGGTGGCATGGCCTTGTCGGTACCGGCGATGCCGACTGGAACAATCGATGCGCCGGTCTTGGCCGCAATCCACGTCGTCCCGTCGAACAGCTCGCCGATCTGCTGTCCCGTTTGGCGAGTGCCTTCGGGGAAGATCATAAGCGGCTTGCCCGAGTCCAGAATCTTACGTGCGGCGGTGGTCGCCTCCCGGTCGGCGGCATCGCGATCGAGAGGGATCGCTCCGAGGCCGGCAATCCACCAGCCCAAGGGCTTTACCGAAAAGAGCGATTCTTTGGCCAACGTCGGAAGCCGCCGGCCACCGAGCACGCCCACGATCACGCTGTCGAGATTCGACCGATGCACCGGCGCAATGATGCACGGGGGAGTGGTCTGCAACCGCTCGATCCCCTCATGGCGAACGTCGAGCAACCGAAACAGCGTCTGCTCCGCAACCTTCTTGGTGATCGAATAGATACGTTCGCCATAGGGCTTGTCTGAAATTTCGGCTGCCCACTCGGCCAGGTCTGTCTCTGCCACGGGGAGACTCTATCTCGCTCGGACTTCCGCCGAGATCCGCGGTTGCGGTCTTGGTCGCTTCGCGAGCTTCGCTCCCTGTTGGGTTGTCTCGCTAGGCGTTGTCGAGCGCCGTGGTTGCGTCTTCCCATTCGGTCATCAGCCCAGCGGCCTTGTCCTTGGCGGCATCGAGGGCCGCAACAAGCTCCTTCACCTTTTCGTTGTCCTCATAGACCGCAGGATCGGCGAGTTGGGTCTGGATCTCGACCACCGCAGCTTCGGCCTTTTCCCACTTGCGTTCCGCCGACTGTTGCCGCTTGCGAAGATCGCGGGTGTTGACGTGAGCACTGTTTCGCGCCTCGGCTTCGGCTCGTTTCTTCGCTTTCTTGTCGGCCGCCGAGGTGCCGCCACCCGAGGTTGCTGGCTTGTTCTTCTGCTTCTTCTTGTCGTTCTTCGCCGGGCCACCAGCCTCGCGACTCGACGCACCAACGTCGGCGGCGACCGATCCCAACGGATTCAGAACCGCGTCAGGCACACCCTCGTGCCAAATGGCCTTGCCGCCACGAACCTCGATGAGCGCATCGCATACGCCGCGGATCAAGTGGCGATCGTGCGTAACGAGCAGCACCGTTCCGGGATAGGCCCCAAGTGCATCTTCGAGAACATCGCAGCTCGGAAGGTCGAGATGGTTGGTCGGTTCGTCGAGTACGAGCAGGTTGACGGGAACGACCATGGTCTTTGCGAGCGCGAGCCTGGTGCGCTCGCCCCCGGACAGTTCGGTGATGTTGCGATCCGCAGCCTGCCCGGTGAAGCCGAACGAGCCAAGAATCGTGCGCCAGTTTCGCGTGGTCTGCTTTGGGGTGACGGTCATCAGTTCCTGATACACCGTCCGCGACGGGTCCATGTCCTCGGCCTGGTCCTGGGCAAAGGCGGCGAGGTCGACGTTGCTACCGAGGGCGACGGATCCTTCCGTTGGCTCCAGGGCTCCGGTGAGGAGCCGGATCAGGGTCGTCTTGCCGGCACCGTTTGGCCCCACCAACCCCACCTTGCGCCCGCGCTCGACCACGATGTTCACGTCTTCGAGGATGGTGGTCTCGCTGCCGTCCTCGTTGGCGTACCCAACGGTTGCGTTCTCGATCTCGGCGACGATGCGCGACGAACGCTGCGGCTCGGGGAAGTCGAACTTGGCGGCGATTTCCTTCTCGGTCGGAACCTCGATGAGTTCGAGCTTCTCCATGGCCTTGATGCGGCTCTGCACCTGTTTGGCCTTTGTGGCCTTGTAGCGGAAGCGTTCAACGAAGGCTCCAGTTGCCGCCATGTTCTTTCGTTGCTGGGCCGCCTGGGCCACGATCTGGGCGTAGCGCTCTTCGCGGGCCGCGACGAATTCGAGGAACGAGCCCACATACTCCTGGGCGCCTCCACCGGAGATCTCGAGAATGCGGTTGGCGACCGCGTCGATGAAATCGCGATCGTGTGACACGAAGAGCAGCGCTCCGCCCCAGTTGGCGAGATGGTTCTCGAGCCACGCCACCGAATCAACATCGAGGTGGTTGGTGGGCTCATCGAGGATCAAAACGTCGGGCTCGCTCAAGAGAAGGCGGGCGAGAGCAACGCGCATCCGCCAGCCGCCGGAGAGCTCTTTGATCGGCCGATCGTTCCACGCTGGTGGAAATCCCAGTCCGGCGAGGACGCGGTGCGCTTCGGACTCGATGGCGTAGCCACCCATCGTCTCGAATTCGCTCTGCGCCTGGCCGTACTGGTCGATGATGCGCTCCATGTTTGAGCCGTCATCGGTTTCGAGTTCTTGTTCGAGTTTGCGCAGGCGTTCGGCGATTGCGCGTATGTGTTCGGCGCCATCGAGCGTCTCGGCGAGCACGCTGCGATCCGTTGCGTCGGGCAACTCTTGGGCGAGGTAGCCAATCCGCAGGTCCTTCGGCTTGTGAATGACCCCGGCATCGGCTTCTTCGACACCCATAATCGATTCGATCAGGGTGGTCTTGCCAGTGCCATTGCCGCCGATGAGCGCGACGCGTCGACCGGCGGACAGCTGGAGCGTCACGTCGCTCCATAGCTTGCGCGCACCATACGCTTTTGAAAGACCTGAGACCGTAAGCACCCGTCAAGGATAGGACCGTGTGCGCCCGGCCTCTACGCTCAGAGTCGTGGTATCTCCAGCGTTGCCTAGCGGCGAATCAACACCCTCACCTTCAGAAGAGGCTCAGCGAAGCCAGCTTCGGCGCATGAAGGTCGTCGCAACGGCCATGTTGGTCGTCGCTGCGGTCATCTTCATCATTGCCCGTGGTTATGAGGAAGATCATGGTTGGGTCGGGTACGTACGAGCAACCGCCGAGGCTGCGATGGTTGGAGCGCTCGCCGATTGGTTCGCGGTTACCGCGCTGTTTAAGCATCCATTGGGACTGCCGATTCCGCACACGGCGATCATCCCGAAGCGCAAGAACGAGATCGGCGAAGGACTGGGCGAGTTCGTGCAGTCGAACTTTTTGACCGGCGAAGTGGTGGCCGAAAAGCTGCAGAGCGTGGAGATGAGCCGCCGTCTCGGCATGTGGCTCCGCGAGCCCGAGAACGCTCGATCGATCATCGGCGAGCTGGCTGTTGTTGTGTCGGCGATTTCGGAGGTGCTCGGCGACGATGAAGACGTGCGCATGATGGTCGATTCGCTCGTCCGCGACCGGCTCGGCCGCATACCCGTGGCGCCGATCATGGGACGGGTCATCGATGCAGGCATGGACGGCGATCACCACCACGAGGTCTACAACACGGTTCTCAAGGGTGCTGCGAACTTCCTCGAGGACAACCGGTCAACGTTCCGGCGCCGGCTTATCAACGAGTCGCCGTGGTGGGTACCAGAGGGCATCGACGACCGTGTGTTCGAAAAGATCTACGGCGCGGTGATGACCTTTCTTCGTGAGGTCGATAGCGACCCGGAACATCACATCAAGCGAGATATCGACGTTCGGTCCCGAGAATTCGCCGACCGTCTCCGCTCTGACGAACGGTTGATCCTTCAAGGGGAGAAACTCAAGCACGAGCTCCTCGACCACCCCGAGTTCCAGGCCTGGACCAAAGACCTCTGGTCGACGTTGCAGCGCGGGTTTGGTGAGGCGACCAAGGAAGCTGATTCCGATGTACGCCGTCGGATCGAGGACGCCATCATCGCACTCGCGAATCGTCTGGTCGATGACGTGGAGCTGCAGCGCAAGGTAGATGCCTGGATCGAGTCGATCGTCATCTATCTGGCCGAAGCTGGCGGTTCTGAGATCGGCGGACTTATCGCGAACACGGTGCAGGGGTGGGACGCCGAAGAAACCGCCGACCGGATCGAACTTCAGGTCGGGCGCGATCTGCAATTCATCCGTATCAACGGCACCCTGGTCGGTGGGCTTGCCGGCTTCCTGATCTACGCCGCGAGCGAGGCCTTCTTCTAAACCGATCCCCAGACGCTTGGCTCGAGCGGTATGGAGCCAGGGTCGTAGCGGTCGAGTAGTTCGTGCATCGATGGGGTCTCGCCGTGCTCTGCGAGTTCGAGCGACTCGGCGAGCCGGCCGCGCACCGCGTCGGCGCTGATGCCGAGTTTGGCGAGGTCGGTGAGGGTGACTGCGCCGTCGCGTTTTGCGAGCCGGTCACCGTCGCTATTCATGACGAGGGGTACGTGCGCGTGGTCGACGTGCGGCAAATGCAACACGTTGCGCAGCCACACATGGCGCGCTGTTCCCGGCAGCAGGTCGGCGCCACGGACCACTTCGGTAATTGCTTGTTCAGCGTCGTCGAGGACCGTCGCAAGGTTGTATGAGGGGACCCCGTCGTTTCGCTGAATGACGAAGTCGTCGACGAACTCTCGCTGATCCCCATAGTTCCGGTCCGAGAACGAGATCTCGACGTTGTGCGTGCGAACCCGTAGCGCGGCAGGGCGGTCCTCGCCTCGGCGGGCTTGTTCCGCCGTGCTGAGGGTTCGGCAGGTTCCCGGATAGGCCCCGTCGGGGAGGTGGACGTGCGGGGCGCTGGCGGCCTCTCGAATTTCGCGCCGCGAGCAAAAGC
The DNA here is from genome assembly GCA_938002955.1 of uncultured Acidimicrobiales bacterium. Lineage (GTDB taxonomy): Bacteria > Actinomycetota > Acidimicrobiia > Acidimicrobiales > SHLQ01 > SHLQ01. The sequence continues at coordinate 9,670 of CALLAA010000023.1, read as the reverse complement.
AGGGGTAGAGCAGGCCGTCGTCGGCGAGGCGGTCGATCGTGCGTTGGTAGTGCTCAGACCGGTCCGACTGGCGCAGCTCGGCGCCATCGAACGTGATGCCGAGGAGTTCGAGGTCGATCCGCTGCTGGCGTTCGTGTTCGACGGACGACACCCGTGGGTCCAGGTCGTCGATGCGAAGGCGAAGGGTTCCGCCATCGTGGTGGGCCGACAGCCACGCGAGCATTGCGGTACGGAGGTTGCCTATATGGAGATCGCCCGAAGGCGACGGTGCGTATCGGCCGATCGAGCTCACCCGGGCAGTCTCTCAGATGACGAGCTGCATTGGCCGGTCCGCAGCGTCGAGGTCGCCGCCGAGGATGATCGCTGTTCCATCGGCGACGCGCCGAGCGGTCCACACGAGGCTGAGGGCGTCGATGGCATCGGTGAGCCATTTGCGAGGCACGGTCGCTAAGAGCTCGTCGACCGGTCGGTCGAATGCCGTGGATAGGAGCTCCATTCGCTCACGACGGCCCTCCTCAGATGACTTCTTCGTAAGCACGGGCGATCCCGCCATTTCGGCAAAGCAGGTCTCTGGGTGGGTTTCGACGAGCCGATCGCGCAGCTCGTGACGCCACAGGTCATCGACCTCTCTGATCTTGGGGATCAGGTTCCACGCCTGTTTGGACAAGCCAACGCCAGCGGTTGCTTTGGACAGGGCGTTCGCATCGGCGTACTCGGCGTGGTCGAGGACAGCGCGCAGTGGCGTTGGAAAGAACGTTGAGCGACGGGGGCCGAGGCGCTGCCGCACGAGGGAGTCCACTGGCCGCTTGCCGTCGGCGGACAGGCCGATCGGCATGTCGACAGCGAGCACGGACACGTCGTTGTCCATCCGAGCTATCGATGGGGCCAAAGCGTCGTGAAAGGACAAGGACAGGCCGCCGTCACGGGGTCGATACTCCGCAATGAGCCAACCGCCGGGGGCTCCATCGACGCCGAGCAGCGAGCTGGTCATCGACGACTGAAGAACGGTACCAATCCCGCGGCGACACCAAACAAGCCAAGGAACATGAAGCCCCACTGGCCGGTTATCCACGAGGCGACCAACAGAATGACAATGAGCGACGCCATTGCGAACAGCAGGGGGCCAGGTGCCTGAGGTGGCGGTTCTGGCGGACGTTGACGGCGCGGCGTCGACCGATCCGGAGTTGGCTCATCGACCATGCTGGAACCCTATTGGGATAGGCCGACCGCGGCTACTCCGCGACCTGAATCCGGACCCGATAGATCGCGGGCCAGAGTTTTCCGGTCAGCAGGAACGTGTCGTCAGCTGGGTCATAGGCAATGCCATTCAGGACAGCGGACGCATTCTCGGCCACCTCGGGCGGCGTTAGTGAGGCGGCGTTGAGCACGGTGAGTACCTCACCGGTGCCGGGGTCGATCTCGATGATGAGCGACGACTTCCAGATGTTTGCCCACACGGTGCCGCCGACGCACTCGAGTTCGTTGAGTTCATCGACGGGTGCGCCCGAAAAGGTGACGTCGACGGTCGATCGGAGCTCGAAGGTGTCGGGATCGCGGAATTGGAGCGTCGGGGTGCCGTTGGACATGACGAGCTGGTCCTCGTCGTGGCACAACCCCCAGCCCTCACCGTCGTAGGTGTAGGTGTCGACCCGTTGAAAGGTCTCGGTGTCGTACCGGTATGCCACCCCGTCTTGCCACGTGAGTTGCACAGCGGTGTCGCCAAGTACCGTAAGTCCTTCGGCAAAAACGTCGTCGACACCGGTGCTGCGGAGCACCGAGCCGGTACTGAGGTCGAGTTCGCGAATCGACGACTGGCCAACAAGTCCGGTGCTCTCAAAGAGCCGGCCGTCGAAGATTTCGAGACCCTGCGTGAATGCGCTGGTGTCGTGGGTGAGGACGTCGAGGATCTCGAAGGTCGCGGCTGCAGGCGTGGCCCGCTCGGCGGGGTCCTTTACCGCCGAGTCGACGATCGCCGGGAAGTCGTCTTCGGCGTCGGGCGATGGCGGGTCGATCGTGGCCTCGTCTGGTGTCTGAGCAGCAGGTGACCCTGCTTCGGCCATCTCGGCCATCTCGGTCAGCTCGGCGAGCACGTCGGCCTGATCGCTGGAGGAGCCACCGAGCAGCGAGAACGCGAGGATCCCAATGCCGGCGACGACAACAGCCATGCCAGCGGCAGACAGTGCGCGGCGGTTCATCTATCGGTTTGGGTCGACCGACGGATCGATCGGCGTGAACTGCTCGGTCGGGGTGAACTCTTCGAGCTCAGGCGCTTCCTCGCGGTAGACGAACCCGCTGCCGATTCGGATGCTGCACTCTTCTTCGATGTAGGCGAGTGTTGCGTCGATGCCAAAGACCGGCCGGGTTGCGAGTGCCGTCCATTGATCGCTGAAGTCGGATTCGGCAAGCTCCTCGAGATCCCACAAGGCGGGTTCACCGATTTCGACGAAATCGGCAAAGTAGTCGGCCGACGATGCGAAGTCGGCGGTGATTGTTCCGAGGCGAAGTGCTGACGCTGCGGTGTAGAAGTTGAGCGCAACGTTCTGTGGAACACCGAGGAGGCCGGACTCGAGCGGATCGATCCGAGCGGTGTTGATGATCTGCGGCGGTGGGGAAGCGGTTGGAACGAACGCCTCGGTCGTTGGCGGCGAGTCCTCGTTCGGCTCGGTCGTCGTCGTGAACGCGGCGCCGTTGGCGAACGCCTCTTCGCCGGCGACGGTGCGGGCTTCGCGCACCGACGGCGCAATGTCGCCATCGGGGTGCAGGCCGACATCGATGGGTAGGTCGCTGGGGGCGCCGATTGGATCGCCGGCGAGGTTGACGAGTTCGACCTTGATGTCGCGGAGGTCGCCACGGAACTTTTCGGCGAGTGAGCAGAGCCGCTCGTTGTCATCTACGACGATCGTGGTGGTGGTGGTCGTCGTCTGGCGCACCGAGGTCGTCGTCTGGCTGAGCGCCTTCTGTTCGAGCGCGTCGGCCCGGTCATCGTTGAGGCGAGCGAACAGCCAAACGATCATCGTCGCCACGAGCAGGACGAGGAGCGTGCCTCGGAGCTCGCGCGCAAGAATGTGAGAACGCTTCATTCCCGCCAGCCTACGGGGTGTTTGCCACGGGTTCGGGTCACCGGCCACGAAGTCACACGCGCGAGAAGTTTGTGCGCGAATTGCTCGAATTTTCCGTCGCGCCTACGTTCGCGGGCATGCGTGGAGGATGGAGACGGTTCGGGCTGTACGTCGTGACGGTCGTGGCCCTGGTCGGCTTGGTATTTGTGGCGACCCGTGGCGAACAGCGGACATTGAGCTTGGTCGCCGCTCAGCTCGCCTTTGTTGGGGCGATGGCGTATCTGCTGACCTTCCTTGTTTGGCCGCGTCGACCACCGCAATCTGAGGCGCATCCATCGAAGCGGCCACCACGTCGTTTGGTTGTTGGGGAACCTCGTCCCGAAATGGATCGTCGCCCAGTGGCCGTTATTGAAAACCGCCCTGCTGGCTCAAAGCCGGGCTCTCGGGTTCATATCCCGGAGACGCCGACTTCGCGTGGGAACCGGGGTCGTCGTCCAGACGACCGGCAGCCGACAGGCGAGATCCGTTGGCCTACCCCTCGCTGATTCCGCCGTCGCGTCATTCGTCGACAGCCGTTGACGAGACCTGGCTAGGCTAGGCGAGTTCTTTCTGACACACCCATGCCATCGTGCAATGGGGGGAGTAGCAATGGTCAAGGTTCCTAAGGGCTATCGAAGCAAAAATGTTCGAGACGTTCGCGACGGCGGACGCAGTAGTAGCGGCGGTCGCGGGTTCGGCTTTCCGAGCCGCGGCTCGAGTGGAGGAAGCCTCGGTGGTGGCCTCGGCGGAGGAAGCCTTGGCGGCGGTGGCCTCGGGGGCGCACTCGGCGGTGCCGGTGCAGCAGCCGCGGCGGGCGGCAAGCGTCGTGGATGCGGCGGAATTGGCCTGATCATCGTGCTCGTCATTCTTGCGCTGCTCTTCTTCAGCTGCGTGAACAGCGGTGGTTCCAGCACGAGCGACACCTCGACCGGTGGTACGGGCGGTACTGCGACCCCGAATACCTCGCCGGCGACCGGTGGAGAGCTCGGCGAAGCCGAGGACCTTGTGAATTTCGTACTCGACGACGTGCAGGACTTCTGGGTCGATGAATTTGCGGCGGCTGGCTTGCAGCCGTACCCCGAATCAACGCTCGTGTTGTTTGACGACGACGTCACCACAGGTGGCTGTGGTCGGGCAACGAGCGCCGTCGGACCGTTCTACTGCCCAGCCGATAGCCGGGCCTACATCGACCTCGTGTACATGATTCGCTTGCAGCGTCAGCTCGGCGCCGAAGGTGACTTCAGCCAGGCGTACATCTTGGCGCACGAGATTGGTCACCATGTGCAGAACGTTCTCGGCACAAACGACGCGGTTCGTCGTGCCCAGAGCGGAGCGAGCCGGACCGAGTCCAACCGGCTCCAGGTCATGATGGAATTGCAGGCTGACTGCTTTGCTGGGGCTTGGGCCCGAGACGCAGATGAGCGTGGGATTCTCGATGCCGATGATCTCCAAGAAGGCGTCCGTGCAGCTGGCGCGGTTGGCGATGATGCCATCACCGGCAGCACCAACCAGGAGAACTTCACCCACGGCTCGTCTGCACAGCGAATCGAATGGTTCCAGCGTGGTTATGACAGCGGTTCGAACTTCTGCGACACGTTCAACGGAGACCTCGGTTAACCGGCATACTGAACCGCTATGGAGCTAGCCAACGCCCGCGGAGTCGAGGTTCTCGGCGTCGATAAGTCCTTTGGGGATACGTCGGTGCTGCGGTCGATCGATCTCGAGGTCGAACCCGGTACGAGCTTGGCGCTGCTCGGCCCCAGTGGCTGCGGAAAGACGACGCTGCTTCGTCTGATAGCGGGGCTCGAACGGCCCGACGCTGGCGAGATCCGTGTCGGCGCCGATGCAATGGCCGGGAACGGCGTGTGGGTTCCGCCAGAGAAGCGCAACATTGGCATGGTCTTTCAAGATTGGGCCTTGTTCCCACATCTGACCGTGGGCAAGAACGTCGGCTACGGACTTCCTCGCGCCGAACGTAAGGGCCCTCGGGTGCTCGAAGCGCTCGACATGGTTGGCCTAGCCGATCTGGTCGATCGGATGCCGGACACGCTCTCGGGAGGCCAGCAACAACGCGTGGCACTCGCCCGCGCTATCGCGCCGCGGCCAACGGTTCTCCTGCTCGACGAACCATTCTCGAACCTCGATTCGGCACTGCGTGTCGGGGTCCGAACCGAAGTGCACCGGCTCCTTGTCGAATTGGGCGTGACCTCGATCTTTGTGACGCACGATCAAGAGGAAGCCTTCGTGCTCGGCGACAGTGTCGCTGTCATGCAGGATGGCCAGATCGAGCAGATCGGCTCGCCGCAAGAGATTTATCGCACCCCGTCGTCGCCGTGGATCGCGTCGTTCGTCGGCGACGTCAACTTGCTATCGGCAAGCGGCCAAGGGGTTGTCGCAGACACGATCATTGGACAGGTTCCGCTCGCCGAACCAGCCAACGGGCCGATCGACGTGCTGATCCGCCCGGAGGACCTCTCGATCGCCCCCGACGGTCCGGGCACGGTCACGCTCACCGAATACTACGGGCACGACATGATGGTGACCGTCGAGCTCGACGCCGGAAATGAGCTTCAGGTTCGTGCAGCGGCGCGGGCCTCATGGACCAGGGGCGACACCGTCTCGGTGGCCTACGTTGGCGATGCCGCCAACGCGTTTGCATAAGCCGACCACACCTTTGACGGCGTGAGCGGCATGTCGATGTGCTGGACGCCGACGTGGCGAAGCGCATCGAGCACAGCGTTATGTACCGCCGGCGTCGATCCAATACTTCCGGCTTCGCCAATGCCCTTGGCCCCAAGCGGGTTGAGTGGCGTCGGTGTTTCGGTCAGCGTCACCTCGAACGATGGCAGCTCGGTGGCTGCCGGGATTGCGTAGTCCGCGAAGTTCGCCGACGTGCAATTGCCGTACTCGTCGTACGTGACCTCTTCGAGGAGCGCTTGGGCCACGCCAGCTGACGCACCGCCATGGACCTGACCTTCGGCGAGGAGCGGGTTGATCAGCGTGCCTGCGTCGTCGGTGGTGATGAGACGGCGAAGGGTGACCGCTCCGGTATCGGTGTCGACATCGACGACCGCCACGTGGCTACCGAACGGAAAGGTCGCACCGCTCTGTGAGAACTCGCTCACGCCGATGAGGGTGTGTTCGGCGGCAGCGGCGAGCGCTGCCCAACCAACGGACTTTGCGGGCGTGCCAGCGACGTGGAACGCACCGGCGGTCTTGTCGAACACGATGTCGGCCGGTGCGGCTTCGAGAAGGTCGGCGGCTTGCTCGATCGATGCGGCGATCAGACGGTCGGAGGCATCGGCCATTGCCGACCCAGCGAGCTGGACGGAACGCGAACCTCCCGTGATCTTTGATGAGGTGACCTGGTCGGTGTCGCCCCACAGGACCGTGACATCTTCGACCGCAACACCCATACGGTCGGCGGTGATCATTGCCCACGTGGTCTCATGACCTTGGCCGAAAGGGGTCGCGCCGGTACGGGCGATGATCGAACCGTCGGGCTGGACCTCGACCGATCCGAATTCGTCATCGCTGCCCATGGCTCCAGGAGCGGTGATCTCGACGTAGCTCGCAATGCCGATGCCCATAAGGGTGGATGCACCCTCGTCGATGCGACGCTGCTGTTCGGCTCGCAGTTCGCTATAGCCGGCGTTCTCCAGAACGGCGTCGAGCGCTGCCGCGTACTCGCCAGAGTCGTACACCTGGCCCATTGGCGAGGTGTATGGGAAGGCCTCTGGTGCCACGAAGTTCTTCCGCCGCAGTTCGGCGGGGTCGATGCCGGCTTCGACCGCGTAGAGATCCATTGCTCGTTCAAGCGCGCTGGTGGCTTCGGGGCGACCCGCACCGCGGAACGCAGCGACCGGTGGAGTGTTCGTCGCCACCGTCAACCAGCCACAGGCGGCGTTCTCAAAGGCGTAGACGCCGGTCGCCATGATCTGGGTGAAGAACGGGAGAAACGCCGAGGCTTCGGGGTATGCGCCGGCCTCGGCGGTGATGTCGAGTTGGTAGTGGGTGAGCGTGCCATCGGCGGAACCGCCAAGGCGAACGCGGTTGAGCTGAGAGCGAGCGTGGCCCATGGCGAGGAAGTTCTCGGTGCGGGTTTCGGTCCACATCACAGGCCGTCCAACGATCTTTGACGCCGCGCCGAGCACACACTCCTCGGGTCCGGGTCGAGCCTTCGAGCCAAAGCTGCCGCCGACATCGCTTGTAATGACGTGTACCTGTTCGGCGTCGAGTCCGAGGATCTTGGAGATGGTCGTCTGGGCGGGATGTGCTCCCTGGCTGCTCGTCCAGCACGTCAGGCGCCCGTCGTCACCCCATGACGCCGCGGCGACTCGCGGTTCGATCGGGGCGCCGTTCATGCGGCTGTTGACGATTTCGGCGTCGATTACGATGTCGCAGCTCGAGAAGTCGAGATCGGTCGCTCGCTTGTCGTCGACAACGTTTGTGCCGAGGGCTTCGTGTACCAACACCGTGTCGGTGAGCGCGTCGCGGATGCTCGGTACTGCGTCGCGTGCGTCGACATCGACCCACGCAAGTTCGGCAGCGTCGAGTGCCTGGGCCACCGTCTCGGCCACCACGATGGCGACGGGTTCGCCAGCGAAGTTCACGTAGTCCCGGGCGAGTGTTGGGCGTCGGAGGATGTCGGAATTTTCGTTTGAGTACGGGGCGAGATCGAGATCGTCTGCGCCGAGGACTGCGAGGACCCCGGGAGCTTGGCGAGCCTCGTCGAGATCGATGGATTCGATCGGTCCGCTGGCAGCCGTCGACCGGATGAACACCGCGTGGGCAGCGTTGGGGAGATTGAGATCCCCTGCGTAGTTTCCACCCGAGGTCAGGAAGCGGGGATCTTCGATACGAACTACGGAGTTGCCGAGGATGCTCATGGTGGAACGCTAGCGACTAACGCGCCGCCACGCGCTGGTTGAGCGAGCCGTTAGCTGAAACGCTTTTCCTCGCGGACCAGAAGCCCACCGATGACGATCAGGGCAAGGCCAAGGCTGATGAGGGCAACCGCTTCGGTGCTCGGGCCGGTTATTGCCAGCTGAGCAATGGGCGGTGCCGGGGTCTCGATAACACCCTTTACCTCGGGCTCGATCACCTCGGGTACCGCAACGACCGGAACCGTTGCTGGTTCGGGTGCTGGTGCTTCTACCACGGGGTTTGGCGTCGGCGTCGGTTCTGCAACCGGAGTGGTGGCAGGCGGTTGTTCGAGCGCAGCGGGTGGAGCCGGAGGCTTCTCGACGGTTGGTTCGACCGTCGCGTCGACCACCGCTTCAGGCGTGAACCCGACACAGAGCACATCGACGGAGTTAATGCCGGGCGCTCCAGCATGCTTCACGCTAATCGTGGTGCTGTTGCCGATCACCTGCCCAGTGAACGTGGTGGTCATCGTGGTGATCGAATCGGGAATGTCCGTCGATGGGGGCGAGACGTAGCCGGAGTTGAGAACGACGTGGTACTGCTCACCGGTCTGACTCGGTACATCGACCTGAGTGTCGTGGTGGTCGTGCGACACCAAGGTCACGGTGTACGTGCCAGCGGGAATGTCTGCGGGGAACGGGCCGGCGCTGTTGGAGATTCCGTCGTTTAGGAGACGGGTTCCCGAGAACCCGTAGCTGTAGGTGCCGCAGCCTTCGGCCGCTCCTGCAGGCGCGCTCGCGAGGGTGAGCGTTCCGAGGGCGACGAGGACGGTCGCTAGTCCAAGGCACACGCGGGCCAACGGCCGTCGTGTTCGTGAAGGCAACGTGGTCGTAGTCATCCGTGCACACCTCCTGTGCGAGTCCCGCAACTCGATATCAACAGACTAATGACGACAACTTCGGTGTAAACGCGCGGCGTGTTAGCCCACAGCGACAACCGTGGCGCGATCGCAACGGTGCGTGAAATTCTGTGCGGCCATTCGCGCGTGAACTCGCTCCGCGTCTGTCGGATGTCGCGAAGGGTGGCCAAACGGTGCGCAATATGTCGAACGCGTTTCGCCACAGAGAGTGCATGACGATCGCGTGACGGTTCTTCCCGACCGGGCGTCCGCTTAACGATTTTGCGAGCTGATCGGGGCTATCTGTGCGTCCAGCACGCTGACTAAGTCATCGGGTCGCAGAGCGATATCGAGGCCTCGCCGGCCACCGCTCACAAAGATAACGTCGCAGATGATCGCGGTTTTATCCAGCACCGTGCGGCGTTGGTTTCGCTGACCGAACGGGCTTATCCCGCCCGACACGTAGCCCGAGCTTCGCTCGGCGACGTCGAGGGCTGCCATCGAGGCCTTCTTTGCGTGGCATGCCGAGGCGAGGAGCTTGAGGTCGAGCATCCCGCTCACGGGCACGATCGCAACCACCAGCTCGCCGGTGTCGAGCTCGGACATCAGGGTCTTGAAGACCTGATCCGGCTCGACACCGAGCGCCTCAGCGGCTTCCTCCCCGTAAGAGGTCACCGCTGGGTCGTGGTGGTACTTATGTTGCTCGTAGTCGACGCCGGCGGCGTCGAGCACGAGACATGCCGGGGTCACCGGCCAAGGATTTGTCCGAGGATGGCCTTGCCGGCCGAGCTGCCAAGCAGGTCGCCGG
>CALLAA010000022.1 GCA_938002955.1 uncultured Acidimicrobiales bacterium | reverse complement strand
TTTGGCTCGTCGCGCTCCTGAGAGTCCACCGAAACGGCTGATCTTCAGGTTGATGACATCCATCGCGCCGTCGATAGCGCCTTGGCGAATCGCCTGGCGAGAGTCCATAACCTCGTCGAGGATCATCGGCCGCTTGAGGTGCGGGCGTAGCGCCACGCACTCGGCGTAGGTGAGACACGGTTGTTCGATGTACAGCGGCCGATCGGCCACTACGTCCGCAACGCGCATGGCCTCGTGCTGTCGCCAGCCGGTGTTGGCATCTGCCGCCAAGGTGTCTGTTGGTTCGAGTGCATCGGTGACGGCGAGCATGCGAGCGAGATCGATGTCGAGACCCTCGCCCACCTTCATCTGATACTGGCTGAATCCCTCGGCCCGATACTCCTGCAGTCGCTCGACCATGGCCTCGGGTGCGTCTCGACCGATCACGCGAAATAGCTTCACCTTGTCGGTGTGTGCGCCCCCGAGCATCGTTGCGACAGAGACCCCGGCCGCCTTTGCTGCGAGATCCCAGACGGCGATATCCAATCCGGACTTCGCATACGGGTGACCCTTGAGCGCGACATCCATGGTGTGGGCTACCACTTCGGGCGCCCGAGGATCGAGCCCGAGAAGGTTCGGGGCGATGATCGCCATGCCAGCTCGGGCACCCTCGGCGAAGGACGGCATGTAACTCGGCCCGAGGGGACAGATCTCGCCATAGCCCTGAACACCTTCGTCCGTGTCGAGCACGACCACGGTGGAGTCGAACGCCGCGAACGACTGCGTACCCCACTTGTACGAGCCTTCCTTTTGCGGAAGCCCGACGGAGTACAACGTGACACCTGTGATCTTCATGACTATCCCCCGTTGATGTGAGCTGCGATCTAGCCGAGCACCGTACCCGTTGAGTCTGGGTTGATCGAACGGTTCCGACTGAATTCGCCCATGTTGAGCTCGGCCCCGGTGTAGCGGCCGGTAACGACAAGCGGATCGTTGTCGTGATCGTGTCCGTTGCTCACGGCAGTGATGAGCTCGGCCATAAGGTTCGAACCGACGCATGCGTTCTTGAACTGGTTACCGCTGGTACCTCGAGCGGCGAAGAATCCGTCGAGGTCGGTACGGTCGTATATCGGGCCCCAGTCGGAGCTGACGTCATAGGCATCGGCAAGGCCCTTCTTCTGGTGCGGCACACCAAAGGTTGGGATCCGCTTCGCGAGTCGCATGGTCTGGAGGTTCCAGCGCGCTTCGGTGATCTCCCGATTGAGTGTCGACATATCGTCGACCCACTCTTGCCCATCGCACTCGGGGTCGGTCGAACCAATGAAGATCTGGTTGCCGGCTTCGGGGCGGAAGTACATGCCGTTGTCGAGGTCAGCGACCATCATCCCGTGCTCTTCGTAGTTGAAGCCTTCGGGTGAAGCTGCCACGTGGACCTCATGACGCATTGGCTTGGTCGTAATTGCCTCGGTTCCATCGAGGCCGGCGAGTGCGTTCAACTCGTTCGAGAACGGCCCTCCGACGTTTACGACGATCGGAGCGTGGATCTCGGATCCGTCCGACAACGCCACGCCGCGGACAGCAGAGCCGTCGGCGGTTGTGAGGATCTCGGTTACGGTCGTGTTGAACCGGAACTCACCGCCCTTGGCTTTGGCTGCGGTGTGGAGGTTTTGTGCAGCGAGCTGGGGGTCCGAGATGTGGCCAGCGTCTGGGGTGTAAAGCGCACCTGGGATCATGCCGTGTGGCTCGGCCCAGAACCGCTCGTCATCATCGGTGGTTGGCGGACCGTAGGCCTCGAGCGACAGGGGCGGCAACCCCGCTGCGACTTGTTCTGGACTCCACTCTTCATGCGGTACGCCGACCGCTGCCATACAACGCACGTACAGCTGGTGGAAGTCCTCATGGGTGCGCAGAAACAAGCTGCCCGTGGTTACCTTCCGGGCATGTCCGAGCTCATCGGTGGTCTCGAGATAATTCTCGAAATCCTCCCAGTAGTGGTTGCCTTCCCACGCAATCTGCACACCGGGAACGGTCGAGTAGTTGAACCGGATAATCGCACCGCTGCTCGACGTCGAGCCATGGCCGGCAGAGCCGAACATGTCCACATTGCACGTTTTGATGCCGCGGCGAGACAGCTCGTAGGCAATCCCAGAGCCAAAGACTCCAGCGCCGATGATCACTGCGTCGTAGGTATCAGCCATAGGTTCGGCCTTTCATCACATAGCCAACAAATTTGAACCGCTAGCGGCGCGTGGCGTACCTATCGGTTCAAATTTGTTATGAGTCGGAGGGGCGGTTTTGGACGTACTGGTAGCCGAAGCGTCCCTTTACACACAGGTTGCCGTTGGTAATCGAGTGATCGCTCGGCGACTCGACCTTCACGATTTGATTGTCCTGCACGTGAAGGTCGAGGTTGCATCCCACGCCGCAATACGAACAGACAGTACGGGTGACGGTCTGATCTTCGGGACGCCAGTCGGCCATCTTGCGAAGGTCAAACTCGGTCTTAAATTGCAGCGCGTTCGTTGGGCACACCGCCACGCAGTTGCCGCAATACACACACGCGGAGTCCGGCAGGGTGACGTTGAATTCGGTGGCAATGCGATTGTTGAAACCACGCCCGGACATCGCGATTGCGAACGTCCACTGCGCATCTTCGCCGCACGCCTCAACGCACTTGTAACACAGCACGCAGCGGTCGTAGGCCCGAACGTAGAGGTCGTCTTCGATCTTGACCTCGTCGGTCATCCGTTCGGTGGTTTCGGGATCGTACCGATCGAGGTCGGCGCCGTAATCGCCGAGCCACCCCTGAATGTCTTCGGCTTGGCTGACATCGGACGAGGTCGCCAAGAACTCGAGCACCATCTTGCGACTGTGGTCGACCTTGTCGGAATCGGTCGTGACCACCATTCCCTCTTCGATCGGACGTGAGCACGACGGAACGAGCGTCCGTGACCCTTCGACCTCCACAACGCACACACGACACGCATTGACCGGCGTGACGGTCGGGCCGTAACAGATCGTTGGGGTGTCTTTGCCTGCCGCGTTACACGCATCGAGGATGGTGTCACCCTCGAGCATCGACACCTCTTCACCATCGATCGAAACGGTGACCTTGCTGCGAATGTCAACCGGACGTTCAGTGGACCCGTTCCAGGTTGTTGTCGCGCTCATGAGCTCACTCCTATAAGTCCGAGATCGAGCGCAGAAAGAATCGCCCCCGAAGCGGTGTGACCGAGACCGCAGATCGATGCATCGGCCATGACCTTGGCGAAGTCGTCGAGCATCTTGCGCTCCGCATCGACCGAGGCGCCCTTCTCGCGAATTCGCAAGAGTGACTCGCCTTGCCGAACCGTGCCGACGCGACACGGAACACATTGCCCACAGCTCTCGTCGCGGAAGAACTTCGCGATGCGAGCGACGAAGTCGTCGAAATCGACGGTGTCGTCGAGCAACATGATGACACCCGAGCCGAGCGAGAAGCCCGCCTCGCGGCTGGCCTCGATCGTGAGCGGAACGTCCATCATGTCGGTACCGATAAACGAGCCCGCGGCACAGCCCATCAGGATCGACCTCAGGTTGCCGGTCGGCCCACCAGCGAGGTCGATGACCTCACGCATCGTTGCACCATAGGTGACCTCGTAAACGCCCGGGTTCGCAACGTGTCCTGACAGGCAGAACAGTTTGGTTCCCGTCGAGCGTCCCCCACCGAGTTCGGCAAAGCCATCGCCGCCGAGCAACATGATCTGGTTGACGTTGACCATGGTCTCGACGTTGTTGATCGCCGTCGGC
>CALLAA010000021.1 GCA_938002955.1 uncultured Acidimicrobiales bacterium | reverse complement strand
CCTCAGCAAATACACGGCGGTCGCTGACGTCACCAACGTGTACGGAATCTTCTACGGCATCAGCAGCGACGGCATCCTCACCGCAGTGGATCCCGAGGCTGGAACGGTCTCCGATATCGGTGCCGTGTCCGGTCTTCCCGCCACGTTCATGTCCTATGGCGCTGCATGGTCGACCGCGGGTGGCAACCTCTACGTCGGACGTAACTCCGGCGAGATCTACCAGATCACCGGCTACTCGACCGGTTCGCCAGTAGCTACCCAGGTCGCAAGCGCACCAGCGACGAACTCCAACGATGGTGCGTCGTGCTCGCTCGCTGCACAGCCTGCAGGCATCGCCGACGTAGACGGTCCAACGCCCGAAACCGAACCGTCCACGCCGGAAGGCAAGCAAGCGGCCGAAACGTACGAAGAGAACTACGTGCCAGAGCCGACGCCGGAACCAGAACCACAGCCCGAACCAGAACCAGAACCAGAACCAGAAGGCGAATACACCTTCAACGACGCTGGCCTCGGTAGTGGTGCGACCTGCGCTGCTGGGCCAGACGAGGATCGCCCAACCCGTGATCCATTCGAGCTCACCGCAGTAGTCAACGAACCAACCGTATTGTTCAATACCGACTTCGGGACCGCCTCGATGAGCGACTTCACCATCTTGTCCGGTTCGTGGGAGCTCGGTTCTGGTTCCTTGAACCAGCTCCACGACTGTGGCTACGACTACGCCGCTCTGCTGAACGATCACGTCGTTCGAGACTTCCGTTGGGAAGCAAACTTCTACGGCACCGACGGCGCAAACAATGGTGGCCTCGTCATCAACCAGAGCAGCGAAGACACCCGCAGCGGTGCGACGCTCGTCGACTTCGCCGACGGTGGCGCAACCCTGCGTTGGGGAAGCTACGACGCCAACGGCTACTACAAGAACATCGGTACGGTCGCTAGCCCCGCCACGGCCGGAGGCGGCAACGTTCGTCTCACGCTCGATGTGCACGGTGCAGCAGTCGAGGTCCGGGTGAACGGCGAACTGGTCGCCGAATTCGACGCTCCCGAGATCGGTGGCTACGTCGCCCTCGAGTCGAGCCGGTCGACGGTGAGCTTCACCTCCGCCACACTTACCGCTCTTCCCGCAGTGGACGCAGCGTAATGCAGCGCCCAACACTTCGCCGACTGTTCGCCATGATGGCGCTTATCGGACTCGTGAGCGGGTGCGCAGAGATCCGTGGCGAACGCCAGACTCAGGGAATTCCCTCCGAACCAGAAGCGGCCGAGATCATCGAGACCAGCGCTGGTGAGCCATCGGCAACGCTGGTGTCCACCATTGCTGACGATGACTCGCTGTTCGCTTTCACCGGAACCGAGCTGTACGGCCGCTCGGGAATCGACGGTCTGGAACTTGTCGCCGAGATGCCGCTCATCATGACCTTTGTGGTGCCGAGTTGCTCGGTCTGTGTCCTCGAAGGACCCGAGATCGCAGCGAGTGCTGCAGCGAATCCCGATATCACCTACGTCGTCGTACATAGCGCTGGTTCGGTCGAGGACTACGAAGCCTACGTGGGAGCGACCGGGCTGTACTTCGAGAACATCGTGCACCTCGATGATTCACGAGGAGCGCTCTGGCGCCGCTTCGGTATTACTCAGCAACCAACGACGTTCCTCGTCGGAGCCGACGGTGATATCAGCCGGTCCATCGGAGCGTTGGAGCTCGACGGTCTCGAGAAGGCATCGGCGATTGTCATGGGGGAGCAACTCACTTCGTAACCATGCAGGAACCAAATCATCCGAATGGAACGTGGCCAGGCAACTGGGTAGGCCGAGCCGCTTTCTCCAATCGGTACTGAGCAAGATGCCGAGCGCAACGCTCAACCGTCCTCTGGGTTGATCGCAGCGCTCGGCATCCTGCGTTTTGCATCTCCGTTGCGGATCTTGACGTGGTCTTGAGAGACCGCTTGCCCCCCACTTGAGATTGCGAGCCGATCACATGAGGATGAGCTACGAGCACTTCACCACATGGCGCGAACGCGAATCGACAGGCCAGTTGGCGCTGACGGTCGTTATTCCGACGTGTGACGATGCCACCGAAATCGTGTCGACGACGGCAGCTATTGCGTCTCACCTCGCAAGCAGTGCGATCGACTTCGAGATCATCATCACCGACGGCGGCTCGGCCGATAGCACCGTCGAGCGAGCGAAGCGTCTTGGCTTACGGAACGTGCACATTTTCTCGCCCGAGCGCCCACGAGGGAAGGGAGCGGCGGCGAGGCAAGCAGTGCTGGCTGCCCGGGGCCGCCACATCTTGCTTACCGACGCAAGCCTCACTACCCCGATCGAGCATGTCGACCGGCTGTTGGCGGTGGCCCAAGCGGGTGGAGATGTGATCGTTGGTGGCCGGTCGAGCGGGGAGGACCTTGCGGCGGGAGGGGTGCTGCGACGTCTCTGTTGCGGGATGCTGCGCCGTCGAGTCGGTACCGATATCGCCGACCCCAAGCGTGGATTTACGCTGTTCACCCGCGAGGCGGCGCAGAAGCTGTTCGCCAAGCAATGTGTTTCCGGCGTCGGCTATGACCTCGAAGTGCTGTGGCGCGCTGACAATCGCCGAATGAAGAT
>CALLAA010000020.1 GCA_938002955.1 uncultured Acidimicrobiales bacterium | reverse complement strand
GGGGACCGTGATCATTGAGTACGCGGTCGAAGATCGACATGGCCGCTCATCGTCTGCCCGGCTCGTCGTCGAGGTCGCGCCATCGGTCCCCGTGGCGGTCGACGACACGGCCACGACACCCGAAGACACCGCGATCGTCGTCGACGTACTTGCGAACGATGGTCCCGTCGAGATCGATCTCGACGAATCAACCCTTCGGATTTTGACCAGCAGCAGCGGGATTGCCTCGCTTGCGAACGGCGGCATTCGCTACGAACCGCCACCGGATGCTGTTGGCAAAGCACAGATCACCTACGAGATCTGCGCGGTCTCGACCGCCTGTGACACGGCGTCGCTCTTCATTGACGTCACGCCTGTCACTGACCAATCTCCGTTCGCCGCAGAGGGCCAGCTGCAGATTCCATCCGATGCTGGTCCGCAGGTCATCCCGTGGATCGTCGTGAGCTCGGGTCAGACCGCCGTTACCGCCGACATGATCTTCGCCATCGATACAGATCGGCCGGAACTCTTCAGCGACGCTCCATCGATCTCGTCCGAGGGAATTCTGACGTTCGAGCCGAGGGTCGATAGTGCGGGGACCGCAAATACGACGATCACGGTGCGCGACAGCGCGGGCACCCGGACGTTTCGTCTTGCGCTGATTATTGGCTGAGCCGCTAACGCAGCTCGACAGCCGTGTTCGAAACGGCATCCAGAATCTTGGCGTAGCCGGTGCAACGACACAGGTTGCCGGACAAGCCGATCTTGATCTCGTCTTGTGACGGGTCTGGGTTGCGCTCGAGTAGTGCCGTGGCCGACATCAGCATGCCGGGAGTGCAAAAGCCGCACTGCACGCCGCCCGCAGCCAAGATGTTGCGCTGCAGGGGATGCAGGTCGTCGCCCTCGGCGAGTCCTTCGACGGTCGTGATCTCTCGACCCTGCGCCTGCACGGCCAAGTAGGAGCACGAGTTGATCGGCTGTCCGTCGAGCAGGACCATGCACGCTCCACACTCGCAGTCGTCGCAGCCTTCCTTGGTGCCGGTGAGCCCAAGCTCGTCACGGAGAACACCCGAGAGGTTCCGGCTCGTCTCGATGGCGACCGGGTAGGGGACTCCGTTGACCGTCAACTCGACGGCGTTGAGGTTGCTTGTGTTGCTCATGCTGTTGCTCCTACTCCGAGTGCTCGGTTGACCGGCACGGAAATGTCTTCTCCCGATGCCCGTCGCGCCGCTGCGTCTGCCGCACGGCGTGCCATGACCCCAATGGTGTGGCGGCGATACCGGTCGCTCGCTCGAAGGTCGCTGATTGGCGAGGCTTGCTCTGATGCGGCCGCTGCGACCGCCGAGAGCGCATCATCGTCGAGGGGCTTGCCGACGAGGTCGTCGAGGCCGGTGACCTCGAGGATCGTCGGTGCGACTGCGGTCAGTGCGACCCGAATCGAGCGAACGTTGTCTCCGTCGAGGGTGACCGCGGCGGCAGCTCCCACGATTGCGATCTCCATGGCCCGGCGGTATTCGAGGCGAACGTACGCGCTGCCTCCGCCTTCGCCCATGTTGGGGATCACCAGGGCGGTGCACAGCTCGTCGGGTGCTGCACTGGTCGTGCCAGGCCCGACCCACAGCTCGTCGAGGCTCACTAAGCGGGAACCTGACGCGTTGGTCAGTTCGGCTTGAGCGCCGAGCACCACGAGTGGCGAGCCGGTGTCCATCGCCGGCGAACCGTTCATGACATTGCCGCCGACGGTCCCGACGTTTCGGGTTGCCGGCGAACCAACGAGGGCAGCGGCGTCGGCGATTGCGGTGAAGTGGTCGACGATGGTCGGCTCGGTCATCAGCCGGGCATGGGTAACGCCAGCTCCAAGGCGTGTTTCGGCATCGCCTCGGTCGATGACGCCGAGGGCTTCGACGCGGTCGATGGCAATGAGGGAGTCCGGCAGCGATCCTTTGCCCTGACGAGAGCCAACGACGAGGTCGGTGCCTCCGGCGATCGGGCGAGCCCCGGCAGCGAGTGCAGCGATGATGTCGTCGATCGACGACGCAATGGTGAGGGTCATTATTCGACCTCCCCTTCGATGGCATTCCAGACGCGCTCTGCGGTCATGGGAAGTTGGTTCAGTCGGGTCCCGATCGCGTTGGCGATGGCGTTGTTGATTGCTCCGCATGTCGCGACGTTCGGTGCCTCGGCCAATCCCTTGGCACCCTTTGGGCCCGCGTTGGGCGTGTAGATCTCGACGAACTCGGTCGAGATCTTGGGGGCGTCAGCGATGGTTTGGAGCTTGTACTCGAGGAGGCCAGCGTTGCGTTGTCGACCGGAGTCGTCGTACTGGGTGCCCTCGGTCAGCGCCTGGCCAATGCCCATCAAGATGCCGCCCTCGACCTGGCCGTGGGCTGCCATTGGGTTGATGATCGTGCCCGAGTCGTGTGCGGCATGCACTTCGAGAACGCGGGTAACGCCGGTGTCTTTGTCGACCCGTACTCGGGCGACATGACACGAGAACTGCGGTGCCATCCACGAAGCGAACCCTTGGTCGCCGAGGCAGGAGGAACCGACGATCTCTGGCCATTCGAGCGCCTCGGTCGATGCCGATCCCAACAGCTCGCCGTCTTCGGAGGCTCCGGCGAGTTCGACGATCGGGACCGACGCACTGGGCGTTCCGGCAACGCTTGCGACGCCGTTCGCCAAGACGATGTCGTCGACGTTTGCTTCGAGCTGGGTGGCTGCGAGTTCTTTGAGCTGATCGGAAATCTGACGGCTGGCTCGTTCGACAGCCCGGCCGTGGTTGAACAAGGTCATCGATCCCGATGAGCCCGGCCCCGAAGGTGCTGCGCCCGTGTCTTGGTAGATGAGCTCGATGCTGGTTTCATCGATGCCGAGTTCGTCGGCGGCGAGCATGCGCAGGGTCATGACCGATCCGGTGCCACATTCGCTGGCTCCAGTGATGATCTGGACCGCTCCGTCGCCGTGCATTTTGGCGTAGGCGCCTGCAGGAGCGTGGAAGCTCGGCCACCAGCCAACGGAGATACCGAGGGCTTCGCCTTCGGGCAGTTCTTGACCCCAGCCCGCCGAGGCGGCGGCTTTCTCGAGGCACTGATCGAGCCCGATCTCGTCGTATGTCTGTCCGACTGCGCCAACACTTCCGGTCGTCACGATGTTCTTGCGGCGAAAGTCGAGTGCGTCCATGCCGATCGTTGCCGCGATCTCGTCGGTGTGGGATTCGACCGCCCAGCAACCTTGTGGTGCTGTCGGGGCCCGAACCGATCCCGATGGCTGGTGGTTTGTGTAGACGAGCCGTGCATCGATCTTGACGTTCGGAATGACGTACGGGCCAGCGACATGCATTGCTGCGGCCTGCGGGAAGAACGACGAGTCGGCCATGTAGGCGCCGTTGTCGAGGAGGATGTTTCCGGTGCGGGCCACGATGGTGCCGTCATTCATCACGCCGGTGGTGACGTCGATGACCATGGACTCACGTCGACGGTCAGGGGCAACGAACTCTTCCCAGCGCGAGAACACGAGCTTCACGGGACGTTTCGCTGCCTTTGCGAGCGCTGCGATGTGGGGTTCGAAGTGGGCGCCGCACTTTCCGCCGAAGCCACCGCCGACGTGTGGAGCAACGATCCGGACTCGGTTGGAGGGCACCTCGAGCGTCTCGCTTACTCCGGCTCGTGCGTCGAAGGGAACCTGTGTGGAGGTCCAGACGGTGACCCGTTCGCCCTCCCATTGGGCGATGACCGAGCGTGGCTCGATCGGGGTTGCATGGCTTGCGTCAGCCAGGAAGCGACTGGAGATCACGTGGTCGGCACTCGCTAGAGCTGCATCGACATCGCCCATTTCGATCGAGGAATGTGTGCCGACGTTGCCGTAGTGCGGGGTGTCGCCGGTTACCTCGTAGGCATCGAGGTCGGCGTGCACCAGGGGACTTCCGTCGGCGATAGCAGCTTCGAGGTCGGTGACTGCGGGCAGCTCGTCGTACTCGAAGACGATCGCATCGAGCGCCTGCTGGGCGATCTTGTCGTTGATTGCGGCCACTGCGGCGACGACCTCGCCGTCAAAGCGAACCACGTCCTTGACGAACAGGGTGCGATCGGCGATGCCGTAGCTATAGCGGACATCCGGTACGTCGTCTTGGGTGAGTACGGCGAACACTCCTGGGATCGCTCGTGCGGCGGTCACGTCGAGTTTGGTGACACGGGCACTGGGTACGCCTGCATACTTGAACTTGGCGACGAGCTGGCCGGTGAGGGTCATGTCGGCGGTATAGCGACCGCTTCCCGTGACCTTGTCAGGACCATCGGCGCGGACAAATTCCGGCAGGTCAGTAATCGCCATTGAATACCCCTTCTTGCGACTCAAGTCCGTACAGCATCGCACACCTGATCCCGCCGGTGGCAAGCTTTCACCCCCGGTGTCAGATCTCATCTTTTAACTAGCGAACGACGGTGTCAGATCTCATCTTTTAACTTCGCTGCATCAGACAGCGGCTCGGTCCGACGCCACCTGAGCCGCCATGGCTTCGGACACCTCGCCCCGGAAGTTCTCCATCGTCTTCGCATACGCGGCCCGGTCGAGAATGGCGTAGCTCGCAGCCTCCTCGATGGCCCTCGATACGACGTCTTCGAGAGGCACGGCAACATCGAGGAAGCCAGCATCGATTGCTCCTTCAGCGTCGGTGATTCGGGCGGTCGCCACGGCGCGTTGAAGATGCCGCTTGCTGATCCGCTCGCGAGAGATGGTCATCGCCCAATCCGGAAGCACCATGCCGATCGCGACCTCATTCATGCCGATCTTGTAGTCGCCGAGCGCGCCGACTCGCATGTCGCAACCGAGCAGCATGAAGGCGCCAGCTGCCAGCGCATGACCGGTGCACGCAGCGACCACCGGAATCTCGCAGCGGTACAGGTGGCGCACCAGGTTGCCGCCATCGGCCACCAGGTCGACCATCGCGGCGAAGTCGCCCGAACGCATCACGTTCAGATCGAAACCGCCAGAGAATTTGCCTTCACGTCCAGCGATGACCACTGCGGCAAGGTCGGGGTCGGCGGCAGCTTCGTCTATCGCTGCGACGAGGCTGGCGATCGCTTCCTTGGACAGAGCGTTCGCCTTTCCGTCGTCCATCGTGATGAGGGCGACCTTTCCGTCGGCTACCCGTTCGCTCGTGATGCTCATTTGTCTCCTTCGCGGTCCGTTGTCGAAGACTAGGTGAAGGACACGTCAAAGGCCCCGAGCGGGCCGTAGTCGAATCGGAACTCGTCGCCTGAGCGAATGTCGATCGGGCGGGTGAATGAGCCAGCGAGGATCGTCTGGCCGGCCTCGAGCGTCTGGCCGGTTTCGGCGTACCGGCGAGCGAGCCACACAATCCCGAGAGCAGGGTGATCGAGTACGCCAGCGGCCACGCCCGTTTCTTCGACGATGCCATTGCGATATCCGAGTGCGCTCACCCAGCGAAGATCGATCTCCCGAGGAGCGACACGTTCTCCACCGGAGATGATGCCCGCGTTCGCTGCGTTGTCGGAGATGGTGTCCACGACCGTTCGAGTCCGCCCGCTGCTGGGATCTTTGCGGAACGAGCGCGCAGCGATCAGTTCGACGGCGGGCTGTACAAACTCGGTGGCATCGAGCACATCGTCGATGGTGAGGTCGTCCCCTGCAAGGTCGGTGGCAAGCGTGAACGCAAGCTCGACTTCGAGTTTCGGGTCGCAGAAGTCAGCCGCGGCGAGCTGACTATTGGGTTCGAACACCATGGCGTTCGTGATGAAGCCTGAGTCTGGGGTCGTGATGTTCATCGCGGCTTGCATCGCCCGAGAGGTCAGCCCGATCTTGTGGCCCACGATCCGCTCACCGCGGGCAATTTTGATGCGTTGCCATTCGGCCTGGATCGCGTATGCATCATCAATCGTGAGCTCGGGGTGGACCTCGGTGCTTTGGCGCATCTGTGTCGCCGAGACTTCAGCCGCATCGAGCAATGCAGCCTCAGCAGCGACGACTTCCTGAGTAATGGTCATTGATCTAGCTCCTTACACGGAATGCCTAGAGGTAGCTGTTCGAGGCTGACACCTAGCGGGCCTAATGCGGCGCGAAGTTCCCGTTCGAACCAGCCGTGAATCGCCCACTCGATAGCGCCCACCCGCATCCGGGTATCGACGGCCATCTCCGTGCGGTAGTAGCTGACGTCGGAGAGTTCGTAGCTGCGAAGGATTCGCCCGAGACCACGCCCGAATCGTTTGAGCTCAACCAGGTCGACTCCCGAATCTCGAATCACGATGAGAACCCGGTTCGCTGGTATTTCCGAGCTATGCGACATGAACTTCCGGCGTACCAGGTTCGTGCCGAGAAGGATCGCTGCAATCACAGCGCCGAATAGCCCGGCGAGCGGCGCAAGGCATCCTCCGCCGGCGCCCATCAGCTCGTCCACCGGATCAGGACGCGTAGCGGGAACTGCCGCCACGATCGATTGTCGATCGGTTGTGTCTGAATCTTGGCGAGCCATCTCGGTGTAGTGCGACATCATCTTGGGCATCAGCTATGCCCCTCGTCTGCGCAACGAGAGCGAAGTTCGGGTGGGTCACCTAACAGGTTGTCGATGGCGACTTGGGGGATGCCCGAGAGGTCGGCGCCGAGGGGGCTCAACGTTCTTAGGATCTGCTTTTCGTGCCATGGACTTATGAACCACTCTGATCCGCCAACTGAGATTCGCCCCGTCATGACATCGTCGGGACGCCACAATCGAATTGATTCGACCGGGTGCGATTCGAGCACACTCTTTGGGTTTTTCGCAGTGCCAGACACGACATCCACGCGATCGGGGCGTAGGACGAATAAGACCTCGTCCTTGGTTGCATCGTTGGGCGAGTCGAGCAATCCAGCGATGATGCGGTTCAGAATCAGGATCAGAATCAGGATCAGAATTCGGGCAAGTGTGATCTGTGCAGCGCTCCACTCGGCGGGGAAGGGAACGGCAAACACCGCGACGAAACTGACGATGCGAAGGACAAGTCCAAAGAACGTGGAGGTTGTGGACGATGCCTTGGATTGCTCATCGCCAAATGCCGGTATCGCTGCCACGATGTCTCCGGCAATGTGCTGACGAGCAACGGCAGTGTGTTGATCGATGGAGCGCACTATGGCTCGGTCTGTGGGTTGGCGAGGAGCATGGTCAGCTCACTGAGCTCGCGGAGGAGAAGCTGTAGACGCTCGTGACCGAAACGGCGTTCGATCTCTTCGTATGTTGCCTCGGACTCCGGGCCGATCAACTCGACGAGTGAGGATCCTTGTGCAGACAATGAGATCGCAGCCCGACGCTGATCGTGGGCGGCAACCGTTCGTACGATCAGGTGTCGAGATTCGAGATTCGCCAAAATTCTCGAGACGCTCGGAGCGAGAAGCGAAGCTAGCTCTGCGAGCGGGCCGACCTCTAGAGGTTCGCTACTAGCGTGCAGCGTTCGAAGTACCCGCCATTGCTGCTCTGTCAGGTCGTGGTCGGCGAGCATCGGGCGAAACAGGCGCATCGCCGATTCGCGTGCTGTCAACAACGCCATTGGCAGCGACTGGTCGATCGAACGAATCCCGCTCGCTGTCGGTGCTGGGGTGGGCCCACTGCTCACTGTGGCTCCGGTGGTCGGTGTTCGGAGCCGGTGGGAAACTCGTCCACGACCGTGTTGCGCAATGTGCCAATCTCGGGCACGTTCACCTCGATCACATCTCCCGGTTCGAGCCAGATCGGCGGATCGAAACGTGCCCCTGCCCCCGTCGGTGTCCCACTGAAGATGATGTCGCCAGGGCGAAGGGTGGTGAACGTCGACAGGTAGTGCACCTGGTACTCGATCGAGTACTTCATCGTCGCGGGCGTGTCATCTTGGCGAAGTTCGCCGTTGACCATCGTGGTCAGATGCAGGTCCTCGAAGTCCCCGATTTCGTCGATGGTGACCAGGTGTGGGCCGTAGGCGCCCGTCGATTCCCAGTTCTTGCCCTGAGTGACATTGAACTTGGCGTGGCGTACCCAATCTCGAATGGTGCCCTCGTTGCCGAGCGAGAGGCCAGCAATGTGGTCTCGTGCAGATTCGATCGGGATGCGGCGACCCTCCTTGCCGATCACCACAACGATCTCGCCCTCGTAGTCGAGCTGGGGGCTTTCGGGTGGGCGGACGAGCGACTGATCGTGCCCGGTGAAGCTGTCCGGGAACCGTACGAAGACCGACGGATATGCGGCATCGGTGGTGTCGGCGTACTCGGCTGATCGTCCGCCGTAGTTCACGCCGATGCAGAAGATCTTTCCCGGCCACGGCAGCAGTCGGTCATAGGTGATGTCGCCAACATGGTGATCAGCTGGTTCGTTTACGAACGATGCGGCCCATCCGAGCTGTCCGTTGGCGATAAGTTCGCCAAGGTCGGTGGCCTCAACGCGAGACCCGAGGTCGATGACACCTTCGCCATCTGCGGTGAGCAAGCCGAAGCTCGACTGGTTCACCGGTGAGGTGCTGGCCGAGTAGGAAAGTAGACGCATGCTAGATTATTACACATGTTAATTATCACTCGTAGAATCGAGTGATGAAGGAGTCACAATGCCGCATCTGATCATCGAATACTCCGCCAATGTGTCCGAACATCATTCGATCGATGCGCTCCTCGATGTGATCCAACAGGCCGTTCTCGACATGGACGTGGCCCCGGTCGCCGGCGTGCGGATTCGGGCCCTGCGTCAAGAGCAGTACCGCATTGCCGATGGCAGCGATAGCGATCACGCCTACGTTGCAATGGTCGCACGCATCGGGCCCGGTCGAGATGACGAGACCAAGCAGCGAATCATCACCACGCTGCTCGACGCAGCCGAAGCCCAGTTCGCAAGTGAGAGCAGCCCGCTCGTTATTGCGTGGTCGCTCGAGGTGCAGGAGATCGACGCCACCTTCCGCGAGAACCGCAACGGAATCGCCCGGGCAATGAACAACTAGGGACTGTCCCTAACCGTTCACTTGTCCCACTCGACGAGAAGTTGTTCGGGGCCTCGGAACGTGATGTTCGGCGACGACCACAGCTGTTGATCTTCGACCAAGCGCAAGCTGGGGATGCGATCGACCAACGCTTCGAGAACAAGACGTGTCTCGATCTTTGCGAGCTGCGCACCCAAACAGAAGTGGATGCCCTTGCCGAAGCTGATGTTGTGGGCCGCATTTGAACGATGAATGTCGAACTCGTCGGGTTGTTCGAAGATGTCCGGCTGGCGATTTGCTGATGCGAAGTTCATAAAGACCGGCGTGCCAGCCGGAATGTCGACGCCGGCGAGCGTGGTTGCTTGGGTCGTCACACGTCTCCACGAAATCTGGCTCGAGTTGAACCTCACGACCTCTTCAACGGCGTTGGGGATCAGGGACGGATCGTCGGCGAGCTGATCCCACTGATCCCGGTGCGAGAGTAGCGACACCAATGCGTTGCAGATCAAGTTCGTTACCGCTTCGTGTCCAGCGAACGACAGGCCGTAGATGACCGACTCGACCTCTCGATAGCTGATCTCGTCTGGGGTATCCCGATGTGCGGCGAGTAGCTCAGAGGCAAAGTCGTCGCCGGGCTTCTCGAACTTCGCCTTCGTGAAGTCCCGGCAGTAGCGCCAATAGGCCAACATCTTCTCGGCGATCTCGACCTGCTCCTGCTCGGTCGGCCGCCCCCACGAGAAGGCCTTGCGGTCGTTGCACCAGTTCTTCAGCAGCTCGTCGTCGGCCTCGGGGAAGCCAATGAAACGAAAGACCGTTTCGCCCGGCAGCGGGAACGCGAAGGCATCGATGAACTCGGTCGGGCACGCGCCGGCGAGCATATCGTCGATCAGTTCATGGCTCCGACGGGTGATGTACGGCTCGAGCGTACGGATGCGCCGCCGGTTGAACCCCGCACGAGTGTGCACCCGGATCCGGCCATGGTCAGGCTCGGGGCGATTCGACATGACCGCGACGGGGTTGAAGTCGGGGGCTGCCAGGACCGCTGCTGCTGCGTCCCCGATGGGGAACACGGGGTTCTGCACGTTGGTCGACGCATAGATATCGGGGTTCATGAAGACTTCGACGATGTCTTCCATCCGGGTGATGACCACGTAGCCAAGCTTCTCTGCGAAGAATATTGGCCCGGCCTCTCGCAGCTCGTTGGCGATGGCGTACGGCTCTGCGAGATAGTCGTCGTTCAGCGGCGACCACTCGTGATTCACCGGGCAGCCCGAAGGCGCAGCGATCATGGCATCGGGGGCCTGGTGGTAGCTGTTGCCGCGCTCGGTCATCACACGGCCAGTCGATAGCTCGCAATGGTGCAGCCCACGGCGAAGATCGGGATCGGCGCATAGAAGTGGACGTCGCCGGGCGCGCCGTTAGCCGCTGCGCTGACGGTCACGAAGGTGCGAATTTCGAAGCCGCCCTGGCCAGCATCGGCGTAGACCTGGGTGTCGTCGTAGTCGAGGAGTGCGTCCTTGTCGTTGCGGCTCCAGCGGTCGAGAAAGTCGCGATCCCAGGCTTCGTTGATCTTGCCGGAGTCCGGTGTCGCCGGCCAGTGTGAGATGCCGCCGGTGCCCACGATGGCGATCTTCTCGGGAACCGCATCGCACGCCCGCCGCAACGCCTCACCGAACGCCCACGCCCGATGGACCGGCGTGAGTGGCGGACCTTGGCAGTTGATGTTGACTGGGATCACGGGAAGGTCGAACCGTGGTGTGAGGAAGTGGAGCGGCACCGCAATGCCGTGATCGAACTTCCACTCTTCGGCGTAGCTGACGTCGGCCGATTGCATGACTTCGGTGATCAAGCGACGGGAGAGGTCTTTGTTGCCGGGCGCTCGGAACTTGTCGATTCCAAGCCACGCCGCGTCCTCGATGGGGCCGTCGTAGAAGTCGGCCATGCCCATGGCGAACGACGGCATGTTGTTCATAAAGAAGTTGGCGAAGTGTTCTGCGGCGATGATGACGATCGCTTCAGCCCCCGATGCTTCGATGTCTTGGCGCATCTGGTCGAAGCTCTCGTAGAAGGCGTCTCGCACCGTCGGATCAGCCTGATCGGCACGCCCAGTGATGCCCGGCGCATGACTGCACACTCCTGCGTAGACCAAGGCCATCTCATTCGCTCCTATTCGATTGTCCGAGGCTCTCCGCGTGTGCGTCGACGCCTTCGTACCCGGTCATTGCATACACACCTTCGCGCACCGGACCGTGTTTCTCGATGCCATCTCGCATCAGCTGCAAGTAGTCGGCCCACGCGATCTGATGCAACGCCGCGAAGTGCATCAGGATCTGCCCGTTCACGCCGAGGTGGAACAGCAACCCAATGTCGGGTGCGACCAGAGCCGAGGTCTCCTCATCAGTGAGTTCGAACGGTTCCAACACGCCGGCCCGATCGTCGAGGTAGCGCTGTTGCAAACCTTCGTCGCGGTTCAGCTCGTAGAGGAACTTCTGCACGTAATACAGACTCACGAGTTTCCTCCGAGCTTCGGAATGTTGTGATCGCCGAGGGCGACGGAGATGTTCTTGGTCTCCATGTAGAAATCGAAGCTCCAATCGCCGCCGTCTCGTCCAATGCCGCTCGCCTTCGTGCCGCCGAACGGCGTCGGCAGGTGTCGGACGTTTTGTGAGTTCACCCAAATCATGCCCGCTTCGAGTTGGCCGGCGACCCGATGCGCACGCGTGACGTCGCTCGTCCACAGATAGCCGGCAAGGCCATAGGGGATGTCGTTGGCGATCGACACCGCATCGGCTTCGTCGGCAAATGGAATCGCGGTCAGCACCGGACCGAAGATCTCTTCCTGAGCAATACGCATGTCGTTGCGGGCGTTGGTGAACAACATCGGGGTCACCCACTGGCCATCCTCGGGGGCATCTGCATACGGGGTGCCGTCAATGACCGTTGCCCCATCGGCCTCGGCGATCTCGCGATAGCTGCACACCTTGTCGTAGTGACGCTGATGTATGAGCGGGCCGATCACACTCGACGGGTCGAGGGGGTGGCCAACCGGAATGCCCTTCATCTTCTCGGAC
>CALLAA010000019.1 GCA_938002955.1 uncultured Acidimicrobiales bacterium | reverse complement strand
AGCACCGCGATTCACGCCGGAACGTTCCTCTGAGGGACATCCCCACAGCGTGAACCCGCGACCGGAGTTCGCGATTGCGTATCAACCGATTGTCGATGTCTCTCGTCGAACGGTGATTGGTTATGAAGCACAGGTGTGCGGCGTCGATGGCGCTCCCGCTGCCCAAGTTCTGCAACAGATTCCACTCGGTGAGGTAGCGGCCTTTGAAAGTGATGTGCGCCGCATGGCGATCGGCAAAGCAGCGCGCCTAGATCTTGAATCCGACCTGTACCTGAGCTTGACGCCGCAAGGTTCGTGGGACTTCATTCGCTCCTCGTTGCGCTCGACGGTCGACACCGCCGCACAAAGCGGTATTGATTTGTCCCGCATTGTTCTCGAGATGAAACATGAGGCAACGCTGACCGATCCGGCTGCTCTGGCGGACTGTCTGAAGGACGTCCGCCGCGAAGGAGTGCGCGTCAGCATCGGGGACTTTGGTTCAAGTCATGCTGGATTGGCATTGCTTGAGCACTATCGCCCGGAGATCATTTCCTTGAGCATGTGCTTGGTGCACGGCATCGACAGCCACGGCCCACGGCAGGCAATCGTGCGCGGCCTGGCGCAAACCTGCGACGATCTTGGCATCGACATCATCGCCAAAGGCGTCGAAACAACGGGCGAGTTTGGTTGGCTCCTCGATGAAGGTATCGAACAGGTTCAAGGAGAGCTCTTCGCAGCACCAGGACGTGAGACGCTGCCTCGACCAATGCTCCCCGTTGGCTAGGTCGAACATGGCACCGGTCGAGTATTCATACGCGTTCCAACCGATCGTCGATACCGAGTCGCAGTCGATCAAGGCCTATGAAGCGCTGGTTCGTGGGCCCGCTGGAGAGTCGGCCTGGTCGGTGCTCCAGCAGTTCAGTGGCGACGACCTCTTGCGTTTCGACGGCGCTGGCAGATTGCGGGCGCTCTCGATGGCAGCGGACCTTGGCATTGAGTGTGAGCTGAGCTTGAACCTGCTTACCGATTCGCTCGACCTGGATCCGTCGGTGTTGGACCAAACGGTCGAACACGCCGAGTCGCTTGGCATTCCGGCCAAACAGTTGATCTTCGAGGTGAGCGAGACCGAAGCCATTGCGAACCCGCGACAATTCCTCGAGCAGGTGGATCCGCTACGCGGTAGCGGCGTCAAGTTTTCCTTGGATGACTTTGGTGCCGGCTACTCGGGCTTGAACCTGCTGGCCGAGTTCCAGCCCGACACCATCAAGCTCGACCTGACGTTGGTGCGCGACATTCATCGCAAGGGCGCTCGGCAGGCGATCATTCGGGGCGTGTTGTGCACGTGTGAAGACCTCGGAATCGACGTTGTTGCCGAGGGAGTCGAGTGCGTCGAGGAGTACGACTGGCTTTGGCTTGAGGGTGTCCGGCTGTTTCAGGGGTATCTGTTCGCGAAGCCGGCATTTGGTGAGTTGCCGACGGCGCAGTTTCCGTTGTGATGAGACGCCAACGCCGATGTGACATATCTCGTCTAGCCCAATCGACAGGTCTTCAATAAGATGAAGTCACCGCCGGTAGCCGCCGTGTCTCGTTAGGGACAGGCACTGGACGGGAAGGAGATAGCGATGGCGAAGGTCACCGTTCCAAAGATTTCTGCACGGAAGACTCGTGATGGCGCAGACGCGCTCGTCATGATCACCGCCTATGACGCCCCCGGAGCTCGCGCCGCGAGTGACGCTGGCATCGACATGATCCTCGTTGGGGATTCTGTCGCAATGGTGGTGCTTGGTTACGACGACACCTTGCAGGTGACCGTCGACGATCTAGCGCATCACACCCGTGCGGTCGCTCGTGCCAAGCCGGACTGTCTGATCGTGGGTGATCTGCCGTGGATGAGCTACCACGTGTCGGTCGAAGAGACCGTCCGAAACGCAGCGGAGCTCATTCGTGCCGGGGCACAGTGCGTCAAGCTCGAAGGCGGACGTAAGCGTCTGCCGATGATCGAGGCACTGATCGATGCGGAGATGCCGGTCATGGGCCACATCGGCCTGACCCCGCAGTCGGTTCACGCCATGGGTGGCTTCAAGGTTCAGGGTCGTCAGGCCGAGGCCGCAATGGAGCTCATCGAAGATGCAAAGGCCCTGCAACATGCTGGGTGCTTTGCGATCGTGCTCGAAGGTATTCCGGTCAAGGTCGCCGAGGCGATTACTGAAGCGATCGATATTCCAACGATCGGTATCGGGGCCGGCCCGCACTGCGATGGCCAAGTGCTCGTCTACCACGATGTCTTAGGTATTGAAGATCGCTTCATTCCCAAGTTCGTACGTCGTTACGCCGATATGAAGACCGCCACGATCGACGCGCTGTCCAGCTATGCCGACGACGTTCGCTCGGGGGCGTTCCCCAACGATGAAGAGAGCTACCACCTCGCCGACGATCAGGCCGAAGCGTTCGGCCTCTATGGCAGCGCCGGCCCAGATATCGAACAGGGTTCGTAACGCTCAAATACAGAAATTGGCGTCGATGGCGTAGTTTCGCGAACACCGATGACGAGGGGGTTCGTGAGATGCAGGCTGCTGACTATGTGATCGTTGGTGCTGGTGCTGGCGGATGTGTTCTCGCCGATCAGTTGAGTGCGACCGGCGCGACCGTTGTGCTCTTGGAGGCTGGTCAGCGGGATCGAAACCCGAACGCGAAAATCCCCGCGGCATTCTCGAAGCTGTTCCAGACGAAGCACGATTGGAACTATCACACGACCGCGCAGCCCGAGCTCCGCGATCGGAAGATGTATTGGCCACGTGGAAAGATCCTCGGCGGCTCGACCTCGATGAACGCAATGATCTATCAGCGTGGTCATCGCCACACGTTCGATCAGTGGGCGGCCGACGGCAACGAGGGGTGGGGGTATGGGGACCTCCTTCCTGCGTTCATGAGCTTGCAAGATCAACAGCGCGGTCCGAGTGACTTCCACGGAACGGGTGGAGGTTTGACGGTGTCGGACCTTCGCACACCAAACCCGTTGTCGGTGGCGATGGTCGATGCGGCGCTCGAGGCGGGCTTTCCCGCAAACAGTGATTTCAACGACGACACCCAAGAGGGTTTCGGCATGTACCAGGTGACCCAGCGCAACGGCGTTCGCTGTAGTGCTGCCACCGCGTTTCTGAAGCCGGCGATGAAGCGAGCGAACCTCACGGTCGTTACGGGCGCACACGCCACCAAGGTGGTGATGAGCAACGGACGGGCGAGCGGCGTTGAGTGGGTCGATAAGAAGGGCACTCACGTGACGATGGCATCGCACGAGGTGATCTTGTCCGGTGGGGCAATCAACTCACCGCAGCTGTTGATGCTGTCGGGCATTGGGCCAGCGGAGCACTTGGCATCGGTCGGTGTCGATGTTGTGCACGACTCGGTCAATGTTGGCCAGAACCTGATCGATCACCTCGCCTGCGGCAATGCCTACGCGGTGGATGAGCCGATCAGCCTCGCGCACGCCGAAGAGATCAAGCCGCTCCTCGAGTACGTCACGAAGAAGACGGGCCATCTCTCGTCAAATGTCGGAGAGGCCGGGGGCTTCGTGAAGTTTGGTGATGGACCAGTTCCCGACATCCAATATCACTTCGCCCCCGCGTATTTCATCGAGCACGGTTTTGAGTCGCCGGAAGAAGATGGCATCAGCATTGCGGCGACGCTCGTCGATGTGAAGAGCCGCGGCGAGATCACCCTTGCGAGTAAGGACCCGTTCGCGGCACCGATCATCGAGCCCCGATACCTGTCGGATCCGGCAGATCTTTGGCTCTTGGTCGAAGGATGCAAGCTGGCTCGGGAGTTCGCAGAGCAACCTGCATTGCGGCGGTATATCTCGAGTGAATACGAGCCGGGCATGGCAACCCAAACCGATGAGCAATGGGAAGAACACGTCCGGACGATGAGCGAGTCGCTCTATCACCCGGTCGGTACGTGTGCGATGGGTCCCGGCGATGACGCCGTTGTTGACTCGCAGCTGAGAGTCAATGGTATCGATGGGCTTCGCGTCGCGGATGCGTCCGTGATGCCGTCGATCGTCAACGCAAACACTCAAGCGATTTCGATGGTGATCGGCAAACGCGCCGCGGATTTCATCACCGCCAACTAGGTACCAGGTACCTTCACGCCAAAAGGTACCTGGTACCAACGCTTGTGCTCGTTCCGCTCAGTGGTCACCGGCGAGGTCGTCGTGCTGGTAGAACCAAGCGATGTCATTTGGTGGAGTACTCGGGCGGATTCGAGAACTGTTCGGCGCGCAGCCGAGGTTTCCGGAGTTCCTGGAGGCTTGGGACGATTTGCTCGATGCCCAGATGATGCACTGGGATCACCTGACCGACGACGAGCAGGAACGACTCGAGGCGCTCACGTTGCACTACATGAACGAGTGGCACTGGGAAGCGCAACAGGGGTTCACGCTTACCGACGAGATGATCGTGCTCATTGCGGCATCGGCGTCGCTGCTCGTCCTGGAGCTCGACTTCGATGCATACCAGGGCATGCGTTCGGTGGTGGTGAGCGAGACGACGATGGTGCTCGACCAGGAACGCCGCGGCCCTGGAGGGCTGGTGACGAGCGGTCCTGTCGCCGCGCTTGGCCACACGAGCCAACGGGGGCCGGTGTTTCTCGCGTGGGACTCGGTGCAGGCCGGCGCTAGTCGAAGCGGCGCAGGCTTCAATGTCACGTATCACGAGTTCGCGCACCGTTTGGATATGCGCGACGGTTCGGTCGACGGTACGCCGATTCTCGATAGCGAGGCGCACTATCCGGAGTGGATCGAGGCGTGCACGAAGCTCTACGAAGACGTGCGTAACGGCGAGGGTCCTCGTTTGCTCCGCGAGTATGCCGGCACAAACCCGGCCGAGTTCTTTGCGGTCGCGACCGAGGTTTTCTTCGACAAGGGCGCGGCTATGGAGCGTGAGCTGCCAGACCTTTACGCGGTCATGCTTGCCTTCTACGACCAGGACACCGCCGCGCGCGATCGTCGCGTGCGACGTGCCCAGAAGCGACGGCGTGACACGAAGTCGAAGCGCCGCCGAACGTTGCCGGTCCGCGGCGCTTCGGGTAACCGAAAGGCTCGATAGTGGCGCGTTCACTAACCCACCTGCTTCGCGATGTTCGGGCATGTCGCATATGTGAGGAACACCTGGTCGACGGTGTCCGTCCAATAGTCCAAGTCGCGGCCAAGGCCAAGATTGTGATCATCGGCCAAGCTCCCGGTCGTAAGGTTCACGAGAGCGGCGTCCCGTGGGACGACCCGAGCGGGATTCGCCTGCGGTCGTGGCTGGGCCTTACACCCGAGCAGTTTTATGATCCGAACAACGTTGCGATCATCCCGATGGGGTTCTGCTTTCCCGGTAACGGAACGTCCGGCGATCTCCCACCTCGCCCGGAATGTGCGCCGGCATGGCATGACGAGCTGCTCTCACATCTGTCGGCCGATCGGCTTGATGTGATCATTGGACGATACGCACAGGATCGGTACATCGAGACGAACGAAAAGACCTTGACCGCCGTGGTCGAGAAGTGGCGAGATCATTTGCCGAACAGAATTGTGATGCCGCATCCGTCGCCGCGAAACCGACGATGGCTGAGCCAGAATCCGTGGTTTGAGACGGATGCGGTTCCTGAGCTTCAGCGTCGTGTCGCCGAGGTCCTCGCCGAGCCGTAAGGAACGGATTGCTGCCGTTGGGTGGTCGCGGTTTACGCTGCGCCCATGGAACTTGAGACCGCTGCGTCGACGATCGAGGTCACCGAGTCAGGCGTGCTGATTCGCTGGTCGGATGGTTCGCGGAGCCGGTTTCATGGGCTCTGGTTGCGAGACAACTGCCCGAGCAGCGTTGATCGGCGAACCGGGCGACGGATGCAATCGCTGACCGAGCTCAATCCAGACGTATTCGTGTTGCTCGCCGAGTACGACGACAACGGTGATCTATTGGTCGAGTTCTCCGATGGACACGAGTCGGCGTTCGACTTTGGGTGGCTGCGAGCACATTCCTACGAACCTCATGATCGTCTCGGGCGCCCTCGAACCATCTCAACGTTTCGGGCCGGCCAGCCCATCGCCGAGGTCGACCTTCCGATCGTGGGGTCCCTCGAGCACGGAGATCTTCTCGACGCGGTCGCCGAGTGGGGCGTCGCGCTCGTTGGGTCGGTGCCGTTGGAGGCATCGGGAACCGAGCGCGTTGCTGAGCTGTTTGGTGTAGCGCGAGAGTCGAGCGTTGGTCACCTTCGAGACGTCGTTTCCGACGATGGGTTGGCCTTCGACCCGCACACCGTCGAGGCGTATCGATACATGCCGCCCGGCGTCATGGTCCTCCATTGCATCGAGGCGAACAGCACGGGAGGCGACATCGTTCTCGTCGACGGTTTTCAGATTGCGCTCGATCTACAAGATCACGACCCCAACGCATTCGACGCGCTTACACAGCTGCGCGTGCCGTTCGTCAAACAGACGTCCCCCGATGTGTCGCATGCCGAAGACTTCCGCTCGACGGGCACGGTGATCTCGCTCGACCGTGACTATGCACTCGCCGGCATTCGTTTCGATGAGAAGTCGCTCGCACCGCTCGACGTCGACCCGCCGCAAGTCGAGGACTATTACCGATCCCTCATCACGTTCGCCAAAGCCGTCAACGATCCAGGCCGCGCCGTTCAGGTTCGGTTGGAGCCGGGGCAGGTGTTGGTGTTCGACAATCAGCGGGTGTTGCACGGCCGCACGGGCTTCATTGCCTCAGGCGGGCGGCGCCACATGCGGCTGGCCACGGTCGATCGAGATGAATTTCACGGTCAGGTGCGAAGTGCTCGAGCTCGCCACGGGCGCAAAGCCGTCGACGAACGACTCGCCGCTGGCTGCAACTAGCTCGTACGAGCACGCCGTTGGAGGTTTGCGTCCTGCGACGAGGGTCACCGGCTCCAATGTGACAAGGCTGCTGACAAAGACGATGATGAAGTCATGGGGGCGGCCCACAACGCGCTTGCTTGGGCGTCGTGCATCGTTGCGATCGGTTTGCCGATCGCCATGATCCTGGCGATCAAAGTGCAAGAGGACAGAGATCTCAAACATGGCGGTTCGGAGGCGGGTCTCGTCGACGGTGCCCTTTACCTGCGCCGATATCGGTTTCTGTGGGCCGCGTTGCCAATGGCGTTGTTCCTGCTCGTGCTCGTCGCCGTGCCGATCGGGACGTGCGGCAACGACTGCTACACCAGCGACGCAGCGACACTGATGTTGTTGCTCAGTCTCGTGTTTGGGCTGGTGGCCTGGTCGCTCACTATCTCCCTGATCTACAACCGCTACTTTCACTCGTCGGCCGAGCGTCCGTATCGGTTCGTCAATGGAGCCGAACGGTGGATGCTGTGGTCCAGCCGTCTCCTCGCTGCGGTCTCTATTGCACTCTTACTTGCAGCGCTCGCCTAGCGATTCTTAGGATCGTGAGATCCACCGAAGTGGTGATTCGGCGACCGGCTCGGCCTCGGACATGGCATCGTCGCCGTCGGACATGTCATCGAACCATTGTCCATACCGCTGAGCTCCGGGACTTGCCGTTACTCCGTGCAGCACGACCGAGGTCAGAACCACGAGTGTGATGATGGCAAAGAGCTGATCGGGCCGGTCTACCTCGCTGTCGGTGAGCAACAGCAAACCAAACAGCATCGAGGCCAACCCGCGCGGACCAAACCACCCCAAGAACCAGATCGTTGGCCGCTGTAGATGTGTGCCGATCAAGGCAATCCACACCGGCAGCATTCGACCGACCGTGAGCGTACCGAGCGCACACAACGCAATGAGGGGACTGATGTGTTCGAGGGCCGGCCACACCATCAACGCGCCGAACAAGAGAAAGACCACCGCTGCCCCCACCTGGGAAACGTCCTCGGCGAGCTCGGCGTGTTTGGTGATTTGTTCACCCATCAACCGTCGCACGACGAGGCCACAGACGAACGCGGCGACGAACCCGTTACCGCCGAGCGCGATACTTCCGGCGAAGGCTCCAATGCCGATCCCAAGTGCCACGATCCGGAAGCCCTCAGCGTCGGTCCATGCGCGCCGTATAACCCGAGGGATGATCATCGCAAGCATCGACGCGGCGAAAATTCCGACCGCTACAGCGATCGCAATCTCGAGGAGCGCTTCGCCGATGAGCGTCCCGGCGCCTTCGAGCTCGGAGTCAGCGGCCAGGACGCTAAACACCGCTATGACCGGAACGACCAGTCCATCGTTTAGCCCGGACTCGACGTTGAGGGCCTGCCGGATCTTGGCGGGCACTGCCGGGTTTGCCACAACGGCTTCACCGAGCGCGGCGTCGGTCGGCGCGAGGATCGCGGCGACGAGTGCGGCTTCGGCCCAGGTCAGATCGGTGAGCAGTAGGGCGGTGACAACCGTGCCCATAGCAATGCTCAACGGAAGCCCAATTCCGAGGAGTCGTGCCGGGAGCGTCAGCGTTGTCGACGCGGTGGTTGTATCGATCCGGGCCGCATCGGAGAACAACAAGAGTGCGAGCGTGAGTTCGGCGGTGAAGGCAATGAGTTCGTCGTCGACCTCGACGTCAAAGACACCCAGTGCTTCGGGCGCGAGGATCATGCCGGCGAACACGAACAACATCGGCGTTGTAAGCGGCAGGGTGCGAAGCCGTTCGCGGAACAACGAGATTGCCGCAACAACGATGGCGACGATTGCGATGGTTGTCACGTATCGACCGAGCCCGTGAGCGGCGCAACGAGTTCCCAATGTGACGGCACATCGACAACGAGTTCGCGCAGTCCGGTGATTGCTCGGTCGTAGTTGATTCGCCAGCCGGCATAGGCGGTCCAGGCCGTGTCGCGCGGAACCGTTGAGTACACGCCGTGGTGCGCCAGCTCGTCGATCAGCGCGTCGAACGATTCACGACTCACCGATAGTTCATCATGACGATCGATGGGGAGCTCTGGTTCTATGCCGTAGAAGTCGGCAATGTCGCGCATCGCGAGATAGCCGGCACGAATGAGTGTCTGCGCTTCGCCGGTGTTCGCAACCAACTGAAGGGCGGTGACGAGCGATGCGGCGTCGAGTGCGGTCTCCGATGCGGTCAACCATGAGCGGTCGTGGCGCGACGACCGGAAATACACGAGCGCCGGGAAGGTGGTGTGGGTTTCGCCGAGCTCGACGAACCAGTTCTCCCAGTCATGCCAGCGTTCTCTGACGTGATGCAGTCGATCGATCTTCTGCAGTCGAACGATGAACTCGAGAGGGGTTGGGGGCGAGCCCGCACGGACTGTCAACCGCCCAACGGCTACCTCACGATGCGAGAACGTGTTGTAGAAGGTGGGCAAGAAGCTAATGACGAGGGCGACGATCGCCAGCCCAAGAAGTCCCTCGACGATCGCCACCGAGCGGGTGAGTGTCGAGTCGGCCGAGACGAATCCCAAGGTGGTGAGCGACGATCCCGAGAGCTCGAGTGCATCGGAGAACGAGCCGCCGTCGATTCCCCAAAAGATGCCGGCGAACGACACGATGAGCCCGAACGACCAGATCAGTGGCAGCGACAGCAGCACAACAGGTGCGAACGATCCGAGCAGCCAATGCCGACGATCGATGTCGGATGTGCGGTTGGCGAGCGCGGTTGAAACCCGCCGCGCAGAACGAAACAGCGTGTTGGTGAGCCACACCCGTTCCGGTCGCGGGAAGATGAGTGTTCGTGCCGCTGATAGGAGTAGCCATATCGCGGAGAGAACACCGGCAATGATTGCCAGAGCTCCTACCACCATGGTGCACGTTCCATCTCAGAAGTGTCGCACGAGTTCGCTGAACGTGCCGAGGCTCATCAGCCGAGGATGACTGGTGAGATCTTCACGTTCATGGCTCCAAGTGTCGGCGTGCGGAATGTGAATCGCTCCAAAGCCGGCCGCGAGGGCCGGATGGATGTCCGAGCGAGGCGAGTTTCCAATCATCCACGATGATTCCGGGTCGAGCGAATACAACTCGCCGATGCGTTCGTATTCGGACACCGACTTCGTGGGCAGGATTTCGATCGCGTCAAAGTGGTGCCGCAACCCAGACCGGGCGACCTTGTGCGACTGTTCATCGTGGTCACCCTTGGTCACCATGATGAGGCGGTTTCGCGCGCTCAGTTCCTCCAAGGTTTCGGGTACGCCATCGATGAGATCGAGCTCATCCCACAACAACGGCCGAACGAGCTCATCGATCACCGCACTATCGGCATTCGACGGCATCCGCCCCGCAAATCGTTCGACCCCACCGAGCAGGCTCTTGGCGAATGTCTCCCGGCCGTATCCGTGCTTGGCGATGAACTCCACCTGGAGCGCGTCGAGTTCGCTCTGGAGTTCCCGCACGCTCGATCCGGGGAGGAGCCAGTCCACGTACGCAGCGTTCACTGCGTTGAACACCGTGATGTTCTCCCACAGGGTGTCGTCGGCATCGACGAGCAACGTTCTGGTCATTCCATGTTCTCCGCCATTGTCGGCTTTGCTTGTAGTACGGCGATCAAGATCACGAAGCCATAGACAAAGAAGCCAATACCAAACGGGGTCACGGTGTCGTCGATCGCACGATCGATGATCGATCCAAGGACTGCGCCGACCAAGAAGACAAAGGCGCCGATCACCGAAGCCGCAGTCCCAGCGACAGCGCCCATTGGTTGCATGGCCAGCGTCTGCAGGAGCGGAGAGCTGCTCGAGTTCAATGCCGTGAGCATGCTCACCAACACAAACCACACCCAGAACGGGGGAACACCGTCCGCGCTCATCGACCACACGATGTACACACCGGCGACGGTGAGCAACATGGTTGTTTGGGCCAGGACAACCGGGAACGTTGAGAACCGCGTAACGAGCTTCTCGACCAGCACGATGCCGACGGCCATCAAGATGGCGTTGGCTCCAAAGATCAACGCGAACTGGTCGTCGCGGCCATAGATGTCCCCAATCAGGGTCGGTGAACTTCCCAACCACGGAAAGAACGAGCCGTACGTCATCGTCGCGGCAATGGTGAACAAGACCGTGTGCTTGTTCGTGAGGACCGTCTTTGCGGCTCGGCCCACCCGACCAAACTCGAGCGGCAGCACATCGTTCGGGTCGAGGGTCTCCGCGGCGCGTCCAAACCACAGTGATCCAATGACGGCCAACACCGCAGCGGCGAGCGTCGTCAGCCGCCATGAACCCAGTAGCAACAACAGCTCTCCAAGCGCGGGAGCCAAAATGGGGACGATCAGAAACACCGCCAGGGTCAGCGACATGATCCGGGCCATGGCATCGCCTTCGTAGGAATCACGGGTCATCGCAACGATGATCGTGCGCGGGCCTGCGGCCGCGAGGCCCCACAAGACTCGACCGATGAGAAAAATCTCAAAGGTCGGAGCGAACGAACTCATGATCGCACCAGCGATCACGGCCGCCAGCGACACGTACATGATCGGCTTACGCCCATATCGATCGGCGAGCGGACCCCAGAACAAATTGCCGAGACCGAGTGCTGCAAAGAACAGGGTGATCGTCAGCGATACCGGTAGGCCATCGTCGGTCAGACCATAGGCATCCTCGATCTCGCCAAAAGCTGGTAGCACCGTGTCGATGCTGATCGCGATCGTCGCGGTGATCAGCGACGCCATTGCGATGAACTCGCCGCGACGTAGTCCGTGTACAGCTCGCTCTGGTTCAGAAGTGGTGCGCTGTTCGATATCGATTGTGCGAACCCTATCGGCCTCTACTGGGACGATGGCTCGTTACATGGCAGCGCGGTTAGGCGGCCAGCCAAACCGAATCGCGCATATCGATACGAGCTTCATGCTCAGCGAGCAACTCGTTCCACATATCGCGCTCGCCGAGCGACTCAAAGCGAAAGTCGGCATCGTCGACGCCGAGCTCGATCGCGGTCTGCATTGCGTTAACTCGTTGGAGGGAGATGTCCATAACCCAAACACTAGAGATGGGGTATGACAGTACCGTTCGGCCTTTTGGCCCTCGGGGCCAAAACGATCCTGGGGGAGCGTTGCGGGCTATTCGTCGGAATGGTCGTCGTCGCTGTGATCGTCGTCGGAGTAGTCGTCGTCACTGTGGTCGTCGCCGTACTCTTCGCCGTAGTCATCGCCATAGTCGCTGGAGCGATCCTCATAGGACGCGGCGGTTGCTGCGCCGAACCCGGCGAGAATTGCGAGCACGAAAACAAGGCCAGCGATCGTGGCCTTTATGCCCAACTTCGGGGCGTCTACAGGGGTAGGGCTTCCAGCCATGAATACTCCTCAGAGAGCGAAAGAACTCCCTATACGGTAGCAGCGAGCAGCCGGAGACTAGTCCGGCAAATGTGCAGCTCGAGCGCCACCGCGCCAATCCTCGAAGGCTGGGTTGTCCGTCAACTCACCAAACACGCGCAGCTGTGGCTTTTCTCGCAGCGATCGCTTCATCTCGGCAAAGCCTGGGTACGCAGCGAGTAGCGTCACGGCGTTCCACAACGGGACGGCGTCGGCATCGTCTGGCACCCGACTAATCACGGGCCCAAAGAACGACAATCCGTCCGGCGGTTGGAACGTAATGATCGGGGTGCCAACATCTCGACCGGTTCGGCTGAGCGCAAGCTCCGTCTCCTCCTCGATCACGGAGTCCCAGCTCGCATCATCTGCCGCAGCTGCGAAGCCAGGATCGAGGTTCGCCCGTTCGAGAGCGGCTGCGATCATCTCGACCGTTCCGAGCGCCAGCCGATACGCCTCATCGGGCTCGGCGTCGAACGTCGAGCCCGATAGCTCGCTATACAGAGCGCCGATTGGCTCAGGCCCAAGGTCGTTGCGGACGGCTGCCGCCACTCGGAGCATGCGGAGACCCGCGGTATGGCCGTGCTCGTATTCGGGCGGAAAGTCGGTCGCGTAGTCCTTGTCCTTGTTGAGGATCCGCAAGGAAATGAAGCGCCAGTCGACGCGATAGTCGGTCTGCTCTTGGACCTTCACGATCCACCGCGAGGTAATCCACGCAAAGGGACACACAGGGTCGAAGAAGAACTCGATGTCGTAGTCAGCCATGTTCTTGTTTAGCTCAAGATTGATTAAAGCCCTCGTACGGATTTGCCGTACATAACGAAACGCAGAACTTTCGCTGGGGGTCACCATGAGCGCAGTGCTCAAGATCGTTATGGCAGCCATCGTCGTGG
Source organism: uncultured Acidimicrobiales bacterium (assembly GCA_938002955.1). Classification (GTDB taxonomy): domain Bacteria; phylum Actinomycetota; class Acidimicrobiia; order Acidimicrobiales; family SHLQ01; genus SHLQ01. Next base: position 3,343 of record CALLAA010000019.1, on the reverse strand, counting down.
TGGCTGCAGCAAGTGGTACCGATGTTGTCGACGTCGTCGAGGTTATGGGCGACGTCACCGAGCAAGCCCAAGAGTTCGCGGGCGACGTCGACGTCGAAGGTGATGAGACGGCCCTGTTCGACAAGCGCGTCGATGACGAGCCGGCAGAGGACACGGCGAGCGACCCACAGGTCTTTGCTCGCAGCAGCGACAAGACCGGTATCCGTACGGCGAGCGAAGCACTTGCGTTCTCTCAGCCTTCGAGCAAAGGAATTGGTTCGTACACCAAGACCGTGCCTGGAGTTATCGCCATCGAGGATTCGACGGTCGAACCCGCGGCGAGCGATCCAGCTCCAGTGAGTGGTCCAGCGTCCACATCGAAGCCATCGACAACATCGCAGAATCCAGCGCCGACCACCACCACCGCCGCTCCGGGAACAACCGCGAGTCCAACCAGTGAATCGCCGACGACCACGACGGCGCCGACCACATCGGAGAGCACGACCACGACGGCGGCCCCCACCACCACGGAGAGCACCACCACGGAGAGCACGACCACGACGACGGCAGCTCCGACGACGACTACTGCTGCGCCGACCACCACGACGGTCGCCGGCGGCTAGTCGGTACTACGAACCAGCAACCTCGAGTCCTGGAAGAACGTCGACTGAATCGGGACCACCGGTGCCGGTGGTGCCGGGGATGTTGAACCACTCGAAACCAAACGCCGCTTCGAACGCCTCGTCGGGCATCGTGAGAAAGAAGCTGTCGGGTCCCACCTGACTGCGATGGGCCATAATCGACGACTTCTTCTGCTGCACGGCCCGACGAACGTCGAGTTCATAGGCGATGTCGACAGAGGCCGTCCCGAACGTCTCGGTATCAACCTCAGGTTCGTCCATATCGAGACCCGAATCAGGATCGCGCGATGCATCGATCATCTCCTGCACACGATCCCGATTGATCGTCGCCTCGTACACATGGGGGATACCCGCAAGTTGCGCAGCAGCAAGACCGACGCTGTGCACCCGGAGATGGTCGGGGTGCCCATAGCCGCCATGGTCGTCATAGATCGTGAGAACGTCTGCGTCGACCTCCCGCAGGATCGCAACCATCCGCTCGACCGCTTCATCATGGTCGGCTTGCCAAAAGCACAAGGGATTGTCGTTCGCTGGTTCGCCCATCATTCCCGAGTCCTCGTAGTCGAGATACCGAGGAGGCTCCGCGCCGAGCAGGTCGGTCGATGTTTGGAGCTCGACGATCCGGCGTTCCCAGAGCGCCTCGCCCTCAGCAAGGACTCCCTCTTGAGGTTCGCCTTGCTCGCCGCGGGTGGCACAGACCAAGACGACTCGGTGGCCGGCCGCCGCCGACGTCGCCATCAATCCTCCAGTGGAGATCGCTTCGTCATCGGGATGCGCATGAAAGCAAACAAGAGTGGCCATGTCGTCAGACTACGGGGGTGTCTACTCCTCGCGTGCTGCCACGAGTTGGCTCACCAGTCGGGCCTCGTGCTCGGGGGCACCGGTGCCGTCATGGTCGAGCATCGCGGCGAGGCGGGCGACCGCACTGGCCTCATCGTCGAATCGTCGTTTCGCGTCGCTGTTCGGAAGGGCCTTTCGAGCCGATCGACGGGCGCTGCTATTCATGAACATCGCGGCTCGGTCTGGAGCAATGTTGTAGCGCGCAGCGATATGGGGGAGTAGTTCGCCAAGCCGCTGCGCATCGCGCCGGCGCAAAATGATCACTCCGACGATGGTCGCGATGAACAACACGATGAAGCCAATGATGACCACGCCGGTAACGACCGCTCCGCCCTCGGTCTCGGCGAGGCTCAACGAACCGTTCCAGAGTGCGTGGCTGCCGATGGCGAGTACGAGGCCCCACCAAGCGGTCAGGAGGGACTTTCGTTTACGAATCGCAATGCCGATGGCGAGGCCGGTCCACGCGGTGAACAGTGGATGGGCGAATGGCGTGAACAGCGCCCGGGCAATGAACGTTTCGAACAGTAGGTCCTGTTCGTCGGCGAGGTAGAAGTAGCTGATGTCCTCGACCACGGCGAAGCCAAGCGCGGACCAACCGGCATAGACCAGGCCATCCATGATCCCGTCGACCTCTTTGCGTCGAACCATCCACACGATGGCTCCAGCCTTGGTGATTTCCTCGACGATCGGCGCGGAGATCACCGCTGCCAGAACTTCCGAGCCAGTGCCGAACGCGAACGCGGTGTTTGCGACGAGAGAGATCAGACCAGCGACGAAGGCGCCCCAAAGGAGCGTGTGCAGTCGGGAGGACCACGGTTCGGGTTCGATGCGGTCCATCCAGATAAGCACCGGACCAACGATCAGCAATGGCACCAGTCCAAGCACGAACGTCAGCGGATTCGTCACCAGGGAGTAGCCGAGGAGGCCCAGACTCGGAATGGCGGCGAGCAACACCGGAATGCTGAGAAAGGACGGAAGTCTCGGCTTCTTCGCTTCCGCGGCGGCGACGCTGACGTGCGCGGTCCAGTGACGGCCATCGAACCAACGCCACACAGCCTGCGACCATGGATCGGGGTACCAGCCCGCTGGAGTAGCCGCGGCCGGCATCGGTGTTGGTTGTGGCGCTGGGGTATTGACCCAGCTCGGTTGTCCGGACTCGCTTTCCATCAGCCGAACACGCCAATGTCGAGGCCACACGATGCCAAACCGGCAAGAAGGCCAGCTTGTCCCTCAGGTGACGGTGTCGTGATCTGGCCAGAGCCGAGCTGAAAGAGTTCGATCAGCGTGTCTGCATCGGTCTGTTCAACAAAGCACAGTGCTTCTTCTTGGGTCATCGATGATGTGGTCACGACACCCGATGCAATGCCCGCTCGACCCTCGGGGGTGGACAAGAACTCACGGATATCGTCCTCGGTAATTCCTTGTGGGATGTCAGCGGTGGGTTCTGCCTCGGTGGAGATGTTCGGACAAAACTCTTCTTCGAACCGATCGAGGTTGTCCGTGGCGTTGTTGAACGCCGGTGTGTCCGCGACCTCGGCGATTGCATCGGATGCGGCGAGGATGTCGTAGTCGAGCGGTTCGAGGATCGCCGGATACTGCAGGAATACATCGAGGACAACCTCGAGGTCGTCGGCGATAGAGGCCGGGGCGCTGATCGTGGAGAGTGTCTCGATCTGGTACGCGACAAGCGTTCGAAAGGCGTCCGGGTCGGTGACATCGGTTGCGTCCGAGACCGCATCGGCTTCGGCGCTGGCGAGGCAATACTCGACGACGATTGGGTCGTCGGCGTCAACCTCGGCTGCAGCGGTTGTCGTCGGGGCCTCGGTGGTTGTGGTCGTGGTCGTCGGAGGCGTCGTCGTCGTGGTTTCCGCCTCGGTCGTCGG
>CALLAA010000018.1 GCA_938002955.1 uncultured Acidimicrobiales bacterium | reverse complement strand
ACGGGTCTATTTCACGCCGATGCATCGAACGTTTTGGATGCCGATCTGGGTTTCGTTCGGACTCATCGCCGCCTTCGTGTGGGTCGCGGAGAACATCTCGACGTTCTTCGGCGCATGGCAGTATCCAGATCAAGCCCTCGGATGGAGTGTCGTCGACGTGTCCAAGCTGGTCTCGTGGTCGCTGCTCGTGATCTTGAGCTTCGTCCTCATCGCCGAGCTCAAGCACGTGAAAGCCGAGCGGACCGAGAAGGCCGAGACCTAGCCGACGTGCTCGGCCTGGCTAAGCCGGATGCTGTGGTGGAGCTTTAGTGCGTACACAACGCCGACATACGTCAGCGCCGCGGCGAACAACGACGACAGTGTGAAGCCGCGTTCCAGCGCTGGCACGACATCGGGCGAAACCGTAACCGGCTCGTCGCCGAGCAAGTCGCGAACAACATCGGCGTCGCCGAGGCGTCGGGCGACCGTGACGAACAAAAGCGCGCCCCCGATGCCGGCGCCGTAGGTGAAGCCGAGGGTGCGAACGAATTGGTGAGCAGAGTTCACCCGGCCCATTTCTGACGGCTTCGCGTTGGATTGCAACACGCCAACACCGGCCGAGGACACGCCGCCCATGCCCATGCCGATCATCGAGAAACCGACGAAGATGATCCACAGCGGAGCGGTGAGCAACACGCTGATTGCGGTGATGGTCCCGCCGATAGCGAGGATGGCCGACGAGACGACGACCGCCGTCTCGCCGTCGCGAAGCTCGGAGACCTTGCTCGAAAGAAAGGCACCCGACGTCCACCCAACCGTGAGAAACACGACCGTGAACGCCGCTTCAGATGTCGACGCTCCCCGAACGCCCTTGACGTAGACAGGAAGAAACGTATTTGCGCAGACGCCACTCGTGATCGTGAGGAACGCGGTGATGTGCAGTATTCGAAACTGCGGCGCAACGATATGGCGGACCCGGAGCACGGGCGGCTCGACGTCTCGTTCGTGGCGCACATACAACCCGACTAACACGAATGACCCAATCGCCGCCAACGGCGTCCACCATGCGATCGTCGACAGCGCTCCCAAGCTCAGCAAGGTAAATGCGACCACGAGGACGAGCCCTCGCCGATCCGGGCTAGCGCTCGTCGTCGTCTCCGCTGGTCCCGGAAACGAGTTCCAGCCAACAACGCCAGCGACAGCAGCGACCGGCAGATTCACCAAGAAGATGGCTTGCCAGTTCGATGCGGCCAGGATCAACGCTGCGATCGCCGGGCCAGCCACACCCATGATTCCCCAGACCGACGAGTTCGCTGCATAGGCCCGAGCCCGCAGCGCTTCGGGCACACCCAGGCCGATCGCTGCCATGACATTCGCGATGATCGCTCCCGTTGTCAGGCCCTGAATCCCTCGGGCCACGATAAGAAACGGCAGGTTCGGGGCAAGCGCACACGCGGTGCAGGCAATGGCGAAGGCAATAAGGCTCCAACGAAACACCGCTCGCGTTCCCACGGCATCGATCACAGGACCGACGGCCAGCACCGCGACCGCCGAGCCAATCAGCTCGATCGTCACGATCCATGGGAGCAACGAAAGATTGCCAAGATCATCGCCGATCGCTGGCAACGCTGCGCTAACGGAGAGGTTGTTGTAGGCCGCGACAGCGATTGCGCTCATCGTCGAGACGGTGAGCGTCCGTTGATCCTTGGCGAACAGCGTCGAAGCCATGGCGGCGAACGCTACTGCCGTGCGAAGCAATGTCCGTACATCGGCGACTCGTTCCCCGCGAACACCTCGTAGGCTGCCCCGATGTATCGGCTCGTCTATCTCGCGTACATGTTGATGGTCGCCTCCGCTGGCGTCACATTCGTGTTTCTCGAAGACATCGAATCCGACTACGGGATCTCGCCGTGGGGCATCGGGCTGATCTCCGCACTGAGCTTCTTCACCGCCGTCATCGCCGCCCTCGCCATAGCCCCATACGGCGATCGAGGCCACCTTCGCACGCTCGGATGTCTCAGCTTCGCAACCGCGATCGCTGGCAACGTGTGGATCGGGTTCGCCACCGAACTGTGGAGCATCTCGATCAGCCGAGGACTCGCTGGCCTCGGTGCGGGCGTCTTCTCGGTCGTCGGCCGTAAAGCACTCATCGGGACGGACACCGACGATGGCGGAGAGACGATCGGCGGCTTCATCTCCGCAGCCGTCGCCGGTTTCATCGCTGGGCCAGCGCTCGGCGCCCAGCTCTCGGAATGGGGAGGTATCGAAACGCCGTACCTCGTTCTCGCCGCACTTCTTTTGATCATCACCGTCCCGACGCTTCGGTGGCTTGGCTCTATCGAGGTCGCAACCGATGAACATACGTCGATCTCCGAGATGATCCCGCTGCTCAAGGAGCCCGGCGTTCGAGCAGCGGTCGCCGTACAGATCGGACTGTTCTTCAATATCGGCGTCTTCGACGCAACCGTCGATGAGTACCTGACCGACCTTGGGGTATCGAATGCCCAGGTCGGTCTGATTCTCATCATCATTGCGTCACCGCTGCTGGTGATTCCTCGCCTCGCCGGCCGATTCGTCGACAATGCCGAGCGGCCTGCTCGGCTCATGCTCGCTGGCTTTGCGCTCTTCGTGCCAATCGTCCTGACCCTTGGAGTCTGGAACGGTGTCGCCGTATTCATCGGCTTCGCATTTGCCCAGACCGCGCTCGAGAGCACGCTCTTCCCGACGACGGCACGGGTTGTACTCAACGAAACCGGCGCAGAGCGATCGGCGATCGGAACCGGCCTCGTCGATGCCGCTGGCTCGCTCGCAGCGTCGGTCTCGGCGTTCGTCGCACCGGTCGTCTACGACGCTGCTGGCGGTCCACGGGGCTCGTTTGGCATGAGTGCCAGCGTCGGCTTCGCATTGCTTTGTTACGGCTGGTGGAGCGTTCGACAACGAGACCTCACCAAATCCGCCGTCGCCGCGACCTAGGATTCCGAGCGCACGTATTTCGCTCCAGGTGGTTCCACATGTTGACGTTCGACCGTCGTACTCCGCGGTGGGTTCTTCTCGCACTACTCGCTGTCGCAGCGATCCTCGTCGTTGCACGCCCAGCGAACGCTCAAGAGGCGAGTGACTTTTCTGGCGAGACCCTCCGGGTTGCGACCAAGCCACTCGAACCCTTTGTCTTTGTCGATGACCAGCCACTTCGCGGCTTCAGCGTCGACTACTGGAACGAGGTCGCCGACCGGCTCGGCGCCGAGACCGAGTGGGTCCAACTCGACGAGGTCTCCGATGTGATCGACGCGGTTGCAGCGAACGACGTCGACGCCGGCATCGCCGGAATCTCGATTACGACGGAACGAGAAACCGTGGTCGATTTCTCCCAGCCGTACTACAACTCCGGACGCCAGATCGCGACACAGAACAGCTCGGGTACGAGCACCACCCAAACGTTGTTCAACCTCGTCAAGAGCGGCACGTTCCTCGTCCCCTTGCTCATCCTGATCGTGTTGATCTTTCTCGTCTCGCACCTCGTGTGGTGGTTCGAGCGGGGCTACGACGACGATTTCCCTGAGGACTATCGCACCGGCATCGTCGAGGCCCTCTGGTGGTCGACGGTAAGTGTCATCACCGGCGGCGAAGCGGTAAAGGACATCAACAGACCATGGTCCCGGCTCGTAGCGGTTCTGTGGCTTTTGCTCGGGCTGTTCCTGTTGGCCTTCGTCACGGCGCGTGCGACATCGGTGCTCACCGTCGCCGAACTCGAAAGCGACATCGCCGGCATCTCGGACCTCTCCGGCAAGAACGTCAGCACTGTGCAAGAAACATCGACGGTCGAATTTCTCATCGATGAGGCAGGAATCGTCGCCCGCGAATTCCCGGACCTCGACTCGGCCCTCGACGAACTGGTCCGGGGCGAAACCGACGCTGTCGTCTTTGACGCACCGGTCATCTCCTACGCACTGAACTCTCGCTATCAGAACTCGGGGCTACGGCTGATCGACCCCCCGATCGGGCGAGACCCCTACGGCATTGCCATCCCTCCCAACTCTCCACTGCTCGAAGCCGTAAACCGAGCGGTCATCGAGATCGGGAGAGACGGCACGCTCGACGCGCTGTTGCTCGAGTGGTTTGGCTAGCGGTAGGACAAAACGCAAACAGCGCCCGGGCGAACCCGGGCGCTGCTAACCGAATCGTCTAGATCTCGTCGTCCTCACGACGACGGCTTGCCACAACCATCGATCCGCCGAGTACGAGCATTGCTGCACCGACCGCTCCAATGAGCTCGGTGCTTGCACCCGTGACCGCAAGCTGTGGGCTCGCTGGTGGGAACAGAACGCCCTCGATGACATGGATGACACCGTTGCTGCCGCCGAGGTCGACCGAAGAAATTTCGATGCCGTTGACCTTGCCGTCTGCGACCGTGAGCTCGAGGCCCGTCGAGGTGACCAGCGTGGCCCCATCTGCAAGGTCCTCTGCGGTGTAGGTACCTGGCACAACGTGGTAGCCCAATACCGACGCAGCGAGAGCCGGGTCGGCGGACACGTTGGTGACCAGGTTCGGGTCGGCTTCAACCGCAGCCAACGCTCCAGCATCGCTTGGCAAGAAGACCGTCATTGGGCCGTCACCGCCGAGCGCTGCACTGAGCCCGAGCGGCCCGAGCAAACCAAAGACCGTTGGCGAGGTTCCTTCAGCTACAGCCGCAAGGTTCTGGACCTCAGGCTCGGCCTCGGTTGTCGTCGTGGTCTCGGCCTCGGTTGTCGTTGTGGTCTCGGCTTCGGTGGTCGTTGGAGCTGCGGTCGTGGCCGGAGCTTCCGTCGTCGCTGGGGCTTCGGTTGTCTCGGCAACTGCCTCGGTCGTCGCCGCCGCGGTTCCGGCAGCGTCGTCGTCATCGCCGCCGCACTGGCTGAGCAGCCAACCGAGCAACAAGAGCGCAAGGAGTCCGAGCAACAACAAGAGGAGCCAGCGAGGCAAGCAACCCCAGATACCTCCGCGATCGTCGTCGTCATCGTCGTCGCCACGCAACAAGCCAGCAGCAGCAGCGGTACCGCCACCCGCGACGGCAGCAGCCTTTCCGGCGCCGCCCGCAGCAGCACCCTTGGCACCGCTCAACGCGCCGCCAACCGCTCCGGTCGCTTTGCCGCCGAGGTCGCCGACGGCGCCAGCAGCACCACCCACGACGCCAGCAGCCTTGCCACCGACATCGCCAACAGCTCCGGTCACCTTGCCGCCAACATCACCGGCAGCGCCAGTGACCTTGCCAGCTGCGCCCGAGACCTTGTCGGCTGCGCCGCCGCCCGCGGCCGCAGCCAAACCAGCAGCACCAGCAATACCGGCAGCACCAGCAGCGGCGGCCTTGCCACCGATGCCCGATCCACCATCGGCGTCGACATCAGCACCGCTGACCGACGCGTCTCCAGCAAGCCCAGATACTGCACCAGTAGCCGAAGCTGCAGCATCGCCTGCTGCATCAGCAGCGCCATCGACGGCACCGGAGACGCCATCGCCGGCAGCTGCGGCCAAACCAGCAGCGCCAGCTAGGCCAGCGGCACCAGCGGCGGCGGCCTTACCGCCAACACCGGAGTCGGCGTCGACATCGATCTCGACAGTGTCGCCGATCGAGGCATCGACAGCCGGAGCTGCCGTGTCCATCTCGACCGTCTTGGGCGCAGACACATCGACGGTGTCCGCAACGCCGGCAACCGCTGCAGTGGCAGCATCATCGTCGTCGTCGCCACCCATGAAGCCAGCAACCGCGGCCACACCAGCAGCGCCGACACCAGCTGCGGCAGCAGCGGCTTTGCCGCCGATGCCCGAATCGCCATCAGCGTCGGCAGCACCGGTCGCATCGCCAGCGACGGTCGCCGCGCCTGAGGCCAACGTTGCGGCCCCACCAATAATCGCCGTGCGGTTCGCGTTTACTGCGGTGGCATCGCACGGGTGGCCAGATCCGCCCGGCTCGTAGTCCTCGGTCTTGCCGTCCTTGCTATGACGAGGCGCGAGCGCAAACCCCGCAGCCTCAGCAGCAGAAGGTGAATCGAACCACACCTCAGCAATCGTCGCCCCATAATTCTGCGAATCAGGACGG
>CALLAA010000017.1 GCA_938002955.1 uncultured Acidimicrobiales bacterium | reverse complement strand
ACGGCAGCCTCGGCGACCGCTGGGTGATCGACCAACGCAGATTCGACCTCGGTCGTCGAGATTCGGTGCCCTGAGACGTTCATGACGTCGTCGACTCGACCGAGCAGCCACAAGTAGCCGTCATCGTCGAGCTTGGCACCGTCACCAGCGAAGTAGCGGCCGGGGTAGGTGCTCCAGTAGGTCTCCATGTAGCGCTCGGGGTCGCCCCAAATACCGCGCAACATCGAGGGCCATGGCTTTGCGATGGTCAGGTAGCCGCCGCCCTTCGTGACGATGTTGCCGTCGTCGTCGACGAGTTCGGGGAAGACGCCGGGAATGCCAAAGCACGCTGAGCCGGGCTTGGTGGTCGTACACCCAGGAAGGGGCGTGATCATGTGCCCACCGGTCTCGGTCTGCCACCAGGTGTCCATGATCGGGAGGGACTCGTTGCCGATGTGTTCGTGGTACCACATCCAGGCTTCAGGGTTGATTGGTTCCCCGACCGTGCCGAGCACTCGAAGCGTCGACAAGTCGTAGCCGTCGAGCTCCTGTGTCCCCCACTTCATGAACGTACGAATGGCGGTCGGTGCGGTGTAGAACTGGGTCACGCCGTAGCGCGTGATGATGTCCCAGAGACGGCCCTTGTGCCAGCTTGCTCGATCATCTCCGCCACGGTCCTGCTCGCGTGGGGTGTCCGGTGTGCCCTCATACATGACGCTCGTGACACCGTTGGTGAGCGGTCCGTAGACGATGTAGCTATGGCCGGTTACCCAACCAATGTCCGCGGCGCACCAATAGACGTCCTGCTCAGGGTTGATGTCGAAGGTGTACTTGTGCGTGAAGGCGACTTGGGTGAGATAGCCACCCGTCGTATGCATAATGCCCTTGGGCTTCGCGGTCGTTCCCGAGGTGTACAGCAGGTACAGCAACTGCTCGGCGTCCATTGGCTCGGCCGGGCACTCGTCCGATGCCTCGGCCATGAGGTCGTCCCACCAGTGGTCCCGGCCATTGGTCATGGTGACGTCGATTCCGCACCGGTTGACGACGACGACGTTCTCGACGCTCGGGGCGCCGTCGTCGAGCGCAGCGTCGACGTTGACCTTGAGTGCGGACGGAGCGCCGCGGCGATAGCCGGCATCGGCGGTGATGATGAGCTTGGCATCGGCGTCCTCGCAGCGGTCCTTGATGGCGTCGGGGCTGAAGCCGCCGAAGATCACCGAGTGAGCCACACCGATCCGGCTACATGCGAGCATGGCGATCGGTAGCTCGAGGATCATCGGCATGTAGATAGCGACCCGGTCGCCCTTCTCCAGTCCGAGTCCCAGCAGGACGTTTGCGAACTTCTTGACGTCGGTCAGGAGCTCTGCGTAGGTGACGGTTCGGGTGTCGCCGGGCTCGCCTTCCCAGTGGTAGGCGACCTTGTCGCCCTTGCCTGCTGCGACGTGTCGGTCGAGGCAGTTCTCGCTCATGTTGAGCTGTCCGTCGCTGAACCACTTCGCGTTCGGCAGGTCCCACTCGAGCGTCTTGGTGAAGGGCTTTTGCCAGGTGAGGAGTTCGCGTGCCTGCCGGGCCCAGAACGCTTCGAAGTCGGCGTTGGCCTCGTCGTAGAGCTCGGAATCGCACGTCAGTGCGGTCGCCTTGAACTCCTCCGATGGCGGGAAGGTACGGTCCTCGACCTCGTAGACCTCGATCGTTGGTTCTGACATCTTGTCCCCCTAGACGCTGCTCTGGAGGGGACTGTAGCCAACATCGCCGCTGTGAGCGAAGCTCACGGTCGACGCACGATCAGCCACCACCTACTGCTCGACGTAAGCAGGCGCGTCGAGATTGCTGGAGCAATCGGGTGAAACTGGAGCGCTGTTAGGAAGCGACGCCGAGTGTTGCGAGGTGTGTGTTTACGCGGTTGGTGATGAACGAGCGTTCGAGCTGTGTGGCCTCGACCAGGGTGTCGATGTCTTCATCTCGGAGGTACTCGGGATGATCCTGGCGAACGAGCGTAATGAGCTCCAGATATGCGAGGACGAGCTGCTCGCTTGTCCGTGCCGGAGCCAGTCCAACCGAATACTCACCGATGGAGAGGTCGGTGAGTCCCACCTCGAGTGGAGTGCGGTTTGGCGTGTTCATAGGCGAATACTAACGGCACGGACGAATTCATGCTTGAGAACGACTTTTCTCTTCCTATCTCCACTGCAGATGCATGGTGAATGGGTAACACGATCAACGATCTACTTTACAAAGTAAAGCCCTCCCCGTACGGTAGATGTATGAACAACTTGCGACTTCCCCTCCAGACCAATGGCGCCTTCTCCGTGTTGAGCGGCGTTCTCCTCACCGCAGCGCCCGACACCGTCGCTGGATGGCTCGGGCTCGAACCCACGGTGCTCATCCGGCTGTTCGGTGTTGTACTTCTCGGGCACGGCCTGCTGTTGTTTTGGAGTGCCGCCCGTTCGAACCCACGACCCCTCGCATCGATGAACCTGCTCGCTATCGCCCCCTACCCCTTCGCGATGACCGCGCTGGCGGCGACGGGCCTCGTCGACACGGGTCTTGGCCGCGTTCTCGTACTCGCCGACGGAGCGATCATTGCCGCGATGGCACTGTGGCAATGGCGCAGCCTTCGTGACACCGACGTTTCACCAGCTGCAGTCGCCGCATGACGAATACCCCTACCCGTCTTCTCGATGCCGTCGATGCCGTCATTGCCGAGCATGGCCCATCGGGAGTCACGCTGCGACGGGTAGGCACCGAAGCTGGACTCTCACATACGGCGGCCGCACACTATTTCTCCGACAAGCCGGGCCTGTTCACCGCCTACATCACCCGGGCCTATGACCAAATGGGAGCGGCGATCGAGGAAGCGAGCACCGCCGAAGATCCACGGACGGCAATGCTCGACGCCGCCGAAGCCTACGGACGCTTCGCGATGACGTCGCCGTCGGCGTTCAGCGTCATGAGCCGACTCGAGCTCACACGCGTCGACACACCGGAGCTCTGGGCGGCCCGCGAACGCGCGTACTTCGGTATTGCCGCAAGCTTGCTCCGTAGCCAAGAGGCTGGCTGGGCGAGCGGCCACGACATGCGAGACCTCGTCGCCACCGTATGGTCTTTCGTTCATGGCTTTGTCGACCTTTGGGTAGGTGGCCCCCTCGCGGCGCCCTATGACGGCGACGACCTACTTCCGACGTTGCGCCGTAACTTCACCACGCTGCTCGACGCTCTCGACTGACCCTCTAGCCAACCACCCACTCGGCCACGGAGAACCCACCGAGACCAGCCGGGTCGAGCAACGCGTCCGCCTCGCGAATGCGGCTCCGGAAACGGAGGGCCGACAAGTCGCCCACGCTTGCGTTCTGGTCCCACATCCGGCGGCCTTCTTCGACCAACGCATCGATACCGTGCGAAGCGAGCCACGCCGCCTGGCTGCGAATCTCGTCGGCTGGACCAACAACCCGTTCGAGCTGCTCCAGGTCGACATCGACGGTGATGTCCTTCGTGCCGAGGCCGGCGAGCGGATCACCTGCCTGCTCGTGCTCGGCATATGTCCGGATCTCGACCTCCGCGCTGCGACGGCGGGCGTAGTCGATCACGATCACTCGGCCACGTGTGAGTACCGATTGCGCTCCGGCTAACCACGTGGTTGCGTCTTCCTGCAATACAGCAGACTCTACGGCAGGATCGAATAACTGCTCGAGGTCGCGGGCTGTGGCCGACCGAACCAATGTCAGGCCCCCGTCGGGGCCCACCGTCACGTCGAGCATCCGGAGCGCTCCCCCATCTCGCTGCAGCGGTGTGAATGCGAGGTTGTCTAGCAGCTCATTGGCAAGAACCACACCGACGATGCCGTCCCCAATCACCTCTGGGGTGAGCGCGTCGAGGCTCAGTATTGCCTCTGGGTGTTGCGCCCGTTGCTCGACGGACTGCTCAACCGCCACGTAGCGAAGCGCATACCCGCACTCAGGCTCGGCCGCCAGCACTCCCCGTGCCAGCGTGCCCGGTCCCGCCCCGTAGTCGATGAGCGTGAATACCTCAGGCCGACCGAGACGAGCCCACTCGGCATCGATGGCATGAGCCACGACATGGCCAAATAAGGGGCCGACCTCGGGGCTCGTGATGAAGTCGCCGCGACGGCCAGCCTGGCCCGCGCCCGAATAGAAACCGTGCTCTTCGTGGTACAGCGCAAGCGACACGACATCGGCATAGGGAATGGGGCCGTGCGTGTGAATGTGGTCGCGGACCAGCTGGTCCAGTGGGGTGAGCGAATTGCTCAGCCGCCCGCGCCGATCAGCAGCGAGACGTTAGAGACGTTGTCGACAAGTGCTGGCCACACGCCAAACGCGATAGTTGCGAATGCGGTGAGACCAACAGCGCCGAGAAGCGAGGCCGGGATGCGAATCGGGGTGA
>CALLAA010000016.1 GCA_938002955.1 uncultured Acidimicrobiales bacterium | reverse complement strand
ATCGGAACGCTTCTTCTCGCGCTCGGCTTCCTGGTCTTCATCGGCATCATGGTGCTCGCGTTCGCGAGCGCCGCTAGCGCCTGAACGAGCTACAGCGCGAGGGCGCCTTGGACTCGGGCGAAGACTTCGTCCTCTTCGCCGAGGCCGTTGACAACAACGAGCTTGTTGCGCTTCGCGTAAAAGTCGAGCAGCGGTGCTGTTGAGTCTTCGTAGTTCTGCAACCGGGTCGCGATCGCTTCGGCGGTGTCGTCTTCGCGGCCGCGGGCCATCATCCGAGAAGTGACCTCCTCGAGCGGCACATCGATGTTGATGGTCGCGGTGAGCTCGACACCTTGATCGGCGAGGATCTGCTCGAGGGTTTCGGCCTGGCCGGTCGTACGAGGAAAGCCGTCGAGAAGAACGCCGTTCTCCATGATGTCGGCTTCGGCCAAACGCTCGGCGACGATGCCGTTCATGATCTCGTCGGATACGAGGCCACCGGAGTTCATGATGGCCTCGGCCTGCTGGCCAAGTTCGGTACCGGCGGCAACCGCAGCGCGGAGCATGTCACCGGTCGAGACATGGATAATGCCGTGTTCCGCGACAAGACGAGCGCACTGTGTGCCCTTGCCCGCACCTTGACGACCAAGAACAATTACTCGTGGCGCCATGGCCGACCTCTACTTCTTCTTACCGAGGAATCCCTCGTAGTTACGCATCATGAGCTGGCTATCAATCTGCTTCATCGTCTCGAGCGCAACGCCTACGGCGATGAGAATAGAAATACCGATGAAACCAAATCCTGCTGCGCCCAAACCGCCGCTGTGGGTATCGGTCAGGTTAAAGCCAAGGGCACGCATGATCAAATTCGGTAGCAGTGCTACCGCAGCGATAAAGAGCGCTCCGGGCAGCGTGATGCGGGTAAGAATTCGGGCCAAGTACTGCTCGGTCTGGGGACCTGGGCGGATACCGGGAATGAAGCCACCCTGCTTGCGGATGGTGTCGGCCTGCTTGGCCGGATCGAAAGTGATCGCCGTGTAGAAGTAGGCGAAGCCAACAATCATGAAGCCAAAGACGATCAGGTAGAGCAGTGCGTTTGGATCGACGAGGTTGTCGTTCACAAAGTTGCGAATGCCGTTGCCCCAACCGGTGTCTGGAAGCGCTACAGCGATCAGGTTCGGCAAGTACAGAACCGAGCTTGCAAAGATGATCGGGATAACGCCGGACTGGTTGACCTTGAGCGGAATGTAGGTGCTCTGTCCGCCGTACATCTTGCGTCCAACGACGCGCTTTGCGAAGTTGACCGGGATGCGGCGCTGACCGTTCTCAACGAACACGATGCCGACGAGCGAGATGAGCAGGATCACGGCAAAGGTGATGATGGCGAGCAGGCCCTGGTTGGTCCAAAGAGCGCTGAACTGTGCGGGAAACTGGCTCACGATCGAGGCAAAGATGATCAGCGACATGCCGTTGCCGATGCCCTTTTGGGTGATGAGCTCGCCCATCCACATCACGAGTGCAGTACCGGCGGTGAGGGTGAGAACGACGAGAAGCACGGTCCAGACGTTGAACTTGGGGAGCAGCACGAAGCCGCCGCCGAGGCCGTCGGAGCGGTTGAACAAGAACGAGAACGATGTGCTCTGGATCACGGCGATAGCGATCGTGAGGTAACGGGTCCACTGGGTGATCTTGCGCTGGCCAACAGCACCTTGCTGCTGCCACTGCTCGATACGTGGGACCACGACACCGAGCACCTGCATGATGATCGATGCGGTGATGTACGGCAGAACACCGAGAGCAAAGATGGCAAAGGTGGTCAGGCCACCGCCGGAGAACAGCTGTACGTAGGCGAGGATGCCGCCCTGCTGGTTGCTGTTCTCACGCAGCTGCTGGACAGCGAGCGTGTCGATTCCGGGAGCCGGAATAAACGAACCGAGGCGGTAGAGCGCCAAGGTGAACAAGGTGAACAGGATCTTGTTGCGCAGATCCGGTACCCGGAACATGTTTGCGATACGTGAAAGCACGTCATCCCTCTCGATGAATTAGTTATGCAACGTTAGCCGAGCCTCCCCATTGTTCGACCCGCGGGCCATGTGAACAATGGGTAAGGCTCGAAACGACTAACGGTTTGTGTGCTGGTTGCCCTTGGCCGGCGGACGAGGTGAGTCGCCCCATGGCTTTGGCAGAATTTCGATGGTTCCACCAGCTGCGGTGATGGCTTCCTCGGCGCTCTTGGAGAACGCGTGTGCCTTCACGGTGAGGCCCTTGCCTGCTTCGCCGCGGCCGAGGATCTTGACGAGGCTGTTCTTGCCAACGAGACCCTTCTCGAGGAGGGTCTCCGGCGAGACGTCGGTCAAGCCGGTCTCGGCAATGGTGTCGAGGTTGATGCCCTGGTATTCGACGCGGAACGGGTTCGTGAAGCCGCGAAGCTTCGGAACACGCTTCGCAAGTGGCATCTGGCCACCTTCGAAACCAACGCGGACCTTGCCGCGTCCACGGCTGTGCTGACCCTTGGTACCGCGGCCAGCGGTCTTGCCGCCCTTGCCACCGATACCACGGCCTTTGCGCTGCTTGTTCTTGGTCGAGCCCTCTGCAGGCTTGAGATCGTGAACCTTGATGGCCATTACGCCTCCTCGACGGTTACCAGGTGTGGAACCCGGTGGATCATGCCGCGCACCGAAGGGGTGTCGGGATGGGTGACAGTGCGACCAATACGGCCGAGCCCGAGTGCACGGATCGTGCCGCGCTGCTTCGGCTTGCAACCAATGGTTGAACGCACCTGAGTGATCTTGAGATCGGCCATGGTTATGACTCCGTGACGACACCAGCAGTAGCTGGGTCATTTCCGTCTCGCTCAGACTCCTTGTAGGCCTGGAGCAATCCCGCTGGCACGAACTCTTCGGCGTCGAGGCCGCGGAGACGAGCAATTTCGTCGGGGCGCTTCAGGTCTTGGAGACCAGCGATGGTCGCACGAGCGACGTTGATGTGATTTGGGGAACCGAGGGACTTGCAGAGCACGTCCTGGATGCCGGCTTCCTCAAGGATTGCGCGAGCTGCACCACCAGCGATAACGCCGGTACCGGGAGCAGCGGGCTTCATCAGCACACTGCCAGCGCCCATCTGTCCGAGGACAGGGTGGACAATGGTCGTGCCTGCGAGAGGGACCGCAAACAAGTTGCGCTTGGCCTCTTCGGTGCCCTTTTGGATGGCGAGCGGTACTTCTTTGGCCTTGCCGTAGCCGAGGCCAACCTGACCCTTGCCATCGCCGATCACGACGAGAGCGGTGAAGCTAAAGCGACGACCACCCTTGACGACCTTGGCGACACGGTTGATGTTGATGACTCGGGAGTCGCGCAGACCGCCCTCGTTCTCTCGATCGTCACGTCCGCCGCGACGGTTGTTGTCGCGATCGTTGCGGTTGTTGTTTTCGTACGCCATCAGAACTCCAGTCCTGCTTCGCGGGCTGCGTCAGCCAAAGCGGCGACTCGTCCGTGATAAAGGTTGCCGCCGCGATCGAACACGACTGTGGTTACGCCAGCTTGCTTGGCTCGTTCAGCTACTGCTGCGCCGACCTTGGTTGCTGCGTCGACCGTGTTGCCACGACCGTCCCAGCCCTTTTCGACGGTCGATGCTGCAGCCATGGTGACTCCGGTGGAGTCGTCGATGACCTGAGCAACGATGTGCTTGTTCGAACGGAACACGGCCAAACGTGGACGTGTTGCAGTTCCCTGGACCTGCTTGCGGACCCGGTAGTGACGGCGCTGACGTTGACGTCGGCGTTCGGCAGAATAGTTCTTCATTATTTCGCTGCCTTTCCTGCCTTGCGGATGATCCGCTCGCCTTCGTACTTGATGCCCTTGCCCTTGTATGGCTCGGGCTTGCGCCACTTGCGAATGTCTGCGGCGACCTGACCAACGAGTTGCTTATCGATGCCCTTGACGATGATCTCGGTCTGCTGTGGGACCTCGAACTCGATGCCGTCCGGTGCCTGAATGTGGACCGGGTGGCTGAAGCCAAGTTGCATTTCAAGGGCGTTGCTGCCCTTGGCTGCGGCACGATAACCAACACCAACGATTTCGAGCTTCTTGGTGAAGCCTTCGCTGACGCCGATGATCATGTTCTGTACGAGTGTGCGAGCCAGACCGTGCATGGCCTTGCTTTGGTTGCTGTCATCGGGACGGGCAACGGTGACGACACCGTCTTCGATCGATGCGGTGATCTCGCCAGGGAGCGTGATGGACAGCTCGCCCTTTGAACCCTTTGCGGTTACGTCGGTGCCGCTGATGCTTACATCAACACCGGACGCCACCGTGATAGGTGCGTTTCCAATACGGGACATGGTCTACCTACCAGACGTAGGCGAGCACCTCGCCACCAATACGGCGGCGACGGGCTTCGCGATCGGTCATGAGTCCACGGTTGGTCGACAGTACGGCTACGCCGAGACCGCCGAGCACACGAGGCACCTCGTTGGACTTGCGGTACACACGAAGGCCTGGCTTGCTCACTCGGGTGATGCCCGAGATGACACGCTTGCGCTCTGGTGAGTACTTCATATCGATGCTGAGGACTCGACCGGGACCGGTCGGGTTGTCAGCAACGGTGTAGCTGGTGATGTAGCCCTCGCTCTTGAGCAGCTCTGCGAGCGTCTCCTTGAGCTTGCTTGAAGGCATGGACACGTCGTCGTGCATGGCCGTGTTTGCGTTACGGATGCGCGTGAGCATGTCTGCGATGGGGTCGGTCATTGTCATTGTGTTTGTCCTTCCCCTACCAGCTGGCCTTCTTGAGACCAGGAATCTCGCCGGCGTGGCCCATCTGCCGGAGGCAGATACGGCACAGGCCGAACTTCTTGTACACGCTGCGCGGACGACCGCACTTGCGGCATCGGGTGTAGGCGCGGACCTTGAACTTCGGGGTCTTCTGCTGCTTGTTGATGAGCGCCTTTTTTGCCATTACTGGCCTTCCTTTCGGAACGGAAAGTTAAATGCGTCGAGCAGCGCACGTCCGTGCTCGTTGTTGGTTGCGGTGGTAACGATGGTGATGTCCATGCCGCGAACGACGTCGACGTTGTCGTAGTTGATCTCCGGGAAGATCAGCTGCTCGGTGACGCCAAAGGTGTAGTTACCTCGGCCGTCAAAGCTCTTGGTTGGGAGTCCGCGGAAGTCTCGAATACGTGGCGTTGCCAGGGAGATGAGACGGTCGAGGAACTCGTACATGCGATCACCACGGAGGGTGACGCGTGCGCCGATGATCTGGCCTTCACGAAGCTTGAAGCTTGCGATGCTCTTCTTGGCCTTGGTCACCGATGGCTTTTGGCCGGTGATGATCGCAAGGTCGGTGAGCGCACCGTCGAGGGCCTTCTTGTTGAGTGCGGCTTCGCCGACACCCATGTTGACCGAGATCTTCTCGAGGCGAGGCACCATCATGACGTTCGGCAGATCGAGATCTGCTTTCAGTTGGGCCTGGATCTCGTCGAAGTACTGGGCCTTCAGCGTAGGAATTGCGACGTTGTTAGAAGTTACTGCGGTAGCCATTAGAGTTCTGCTCCCGTGCGCTTGCATACGCGCACCTTGGTGCCGTCTTCGAGGATCTTGAAGCCAACGCGGGTTGGCTTTCCATCCTTGGGGCTGATCACGGCGACGTTGCTGACATGCATTGGCATGTCCTTGTCGATGATTCCACCAGGCTGATCTTCGCTCAGTGGACGTTGGTGCTTCTTGACGAGGTTGACGCCTTCGACAATGACCTTGTTCTCAGCGGGGAATGCGAACATAACTTCGCCTTCCTTGCCACGGTCTTTGCCGGCGAGGACGCGTACCTTGTCGCCTTTTTTGATCTTCATTTAGAGGACCTCCGGTGCCAACGACACGATTCGCATGAACTTCTTGTCGCGAAGCTCACGGCCAACCGGGCCGAAGATGCGGGTTCCACGAGGCTGGCTGTTCTCGTTGATCAGCACGGCTGCGTTTTCGTCGAAACGGATGTAGCTGCCATCCGGGCGACGAATTTCCTTCTTGACTCGGACGACGACGCACTTGACGACTTCGCCCTTCTTGACTGCCGCACCAGGATTTGCGTCCTTGACGGTGGCCACGATGACATCGCCGATGCTTGCGTAACGGCGGCGGGTGCCTCCGAGAACCTTGATGCACAGGATTTCGCGTGCACCGGAGTTGTCGGCGACCTTGAGACGGCTTTCTTGCTGAATCATTTAGCGAGCCCTCTCGATGATCTCGACGAGACGCCAGCGCTTCTTCTTCGACAGTGGGCGGGTCTCTTGGATCCGGACCAGGTCTCCGACGTTTGCGTCGTTGTTCTCGTCGTGTGCGAACAGCTTTGCGCTGCGCTGGACGGTCTTGGCGTAACGGCGATGGCGTACACGGTCTACGGATTCGACCACTGCGGTCTTGTCCATGCCGGTCGACACGACGATGCCTTCACGTACCTTGCGAGGGTTCTCGCGGGTTGTGGTGTCTTCAGTCATTATGCGACCTCTTCAGCTTCGAGTGCTTCAGCTGCGGCGATCTCGCGGGCACGAAGCTCGGTGAGAACACGGGCCTTTTCCTTGCGGACGGCTCCGAGGCTGCTGACGTTGGTGAGCTGTCCGGTTGCGTTCTGGAAACGCAGGTTGAACAGTTCTTCTGATACCTCTTCGAGACGTGCGAGCAAGTCGGCGTCTGAGAGTTCTGCAAGCTTCTTCTTCTTTGCCATTAGAAGCCCTCCTCACGCTTTACGAATTTGCACTTGATTGGCATCTTCTGGATTGCACGATCGATCGCCTGGCGGGCGATTTCTTCGTCGTGGAATGCGAGCTCGAACATGACCTTGCCTGGACGAACAACGGCCACCCAGCGCTCTGGGTTGCCCTTGCCCGAACCCATGCGAGTCTCGGCTGGCTTTTCGGTTACTGGCTTGTCTGGGAACACGTTGATCCAGACCTTGCCGCCACGCTTGATGTGACGGGTCATGGCAATACGTGCTGCTTCGATCTGGCGAGCGGTGATCCACCCTGGCTCGAGAGCCTGGAGACCGTAGTCGCCGAACGTTACTTCTGTGCCGCCCTTTGCGTTTCCACGCATACGGCCACGATGGTGCTTTCGATGAGCAACCTTGCGGGGCATCAACATTGTTGTCCTACCTCTCAGTCCGCGTCGCCGGGACGGAAGTTGGGAGCTTGATCCTTGGTGCGGGTCGAGGCGTCAATTTCCTCTTCCGCAGCAAGCAGCTTCTCGAATTCTGGATCGGCTTCCTTGACGAGGGGAGCCAATTCTTCGACTACCTCTGGTTCGCCGGCTTCTGGCTTGCGTGGAGCCGATGGGCTCGACACAACTTGGCGTGGCTTGTTCTGACCGGAGGTCTCACCTACTGCCATTGCAGCTTCGCTCTGGATCTTTGCTTGCGCTTCGCTCTTGTAGGGAAGACGTTCGCCGGTGTAGATCCAGACCTTGACGCCGATGCGTCCAGCTGCGGTGTGTGCTTCGCGGAAGCCGTAGTCGATCTCGGCGCGCAGCGTGTGCAGCGGCACCTGACCTTCGCGGTACCACTCACGGCGAGCCATTTCGGAACCGCCGAGGCGGCCCGACGTCTGGACTCGAATGCCGAGTGCGCCGGCCTTCTGTGCGTTCTGTACAGCACGCTTCATTGCACGACGGAATGCGACTCGGCCCTGGAGCTGGTCGGCTACGCCCTGTGCGATGAGTGCGGCGTCGAGTTCAGGGGTCTTGATCTCCTGAATGTTGAGCTGCACCTTTTGGTTGCCGGTGATCTTGGCGAGTCCGGTGCGGAGACGGTCGGCCTCTGCACCCTTGCGGCCAATGACGATTCCGGGACGTGCGGTGTGCACATCGACTCGGAGGCTGTCACGGCTGGACTTGCGTTCGATTTCGATACGGCTGATGGCTGCGTGCGGCAGGTCCTTCATGATGAAGGTACGGATCTCGGAATCTTCAATGATGAAGTTCGCGTAATCCTCGCGGCTTGCAAACCAGCGGCTCTTCCAGTCGGTGGTGACACCGAGTCGGAAACCGTACGGGTTGATCTTTTGACCCATGGTTACTCTTCCTCTTCCGAATCGGAGGTCTTGGCTTTGGTGCCGGCTTCGATGAAGCCTGCTGCCTCGGCTGCTGCAGCGTCTGCGAACCAGACCTCTGCGACGGTGTTTTCGTACCAACGGCCATCTGGCTGGTGGAACTTGCCGGAGTCGGCGTTGCCCTTGACGGGGTAGCCCTCTGGCATTTCAGCTGCATCCTCGAGCGGAGCGTGTGAGCCCTCGCCGTATGGGTGATCGCCCTCTTGAGCTGGAGCGATGCCGCCGGTTGCGACTGCGGTGTCTTCGTCGGCTGAGGCCTCGGTGACCTCGTCTGCGACGACTTCGTCAGCTGGTGCTTCGTCGCCCTTTGACTTTGCGACTCGTGCTGCACGGCTTGCCTTTGGAGCGGAGCCACCGGCTGCACGACGCTCGGCGCGGTTGCGGCGAACATCGAGGCGATCGTCTTCCATGCGGGAAACGATGAGCGTGATGTGGCAGGTGCGCTTGCGAATGCGGGTCGCACGGCCACGAGCACGTGGGCGCCAGCGCTTCATGGTTGGGCCCTCGTCTGCGTAGCACGCTGAGACGTAGAGCTCGTCGGCGTCTTGGAGGTCGTTGTGCTCGGCGTTTGCTACTGCGGAGTCGAGCAGCTTGCCGATTGGCTCGGCGATGCCGCGCTCGCAGAGATCGAGGTAGTCGGCAGCGTCGGCGACGTGCAGGCCACGGATCTCGTCGAGTACTTCACGTGCCTTGTAGGCCGAAGCACGGACGTGCTTGACCGAGGCGCGCGTGCCTGGACGTTCGTTGGTCTTTGGACCGGTCATCGACGCGCTCCTCGCTCTTGACCGGCGTGGAACTTGAAGGTTCGTGTCGGAGCGAATTCGCCGAGCTTGTGCCCGACCATCGACTCGGTGACATACACCGGTACGTGCTTACGTCCGTCGTGCACGGCCAGGGTGTGGCCGAGCATGTCGGGAATGATGGTGGAACGACGTGACCAGGTCTTGATGACGGCCTTCTCGTTCTTCTCGTTGAGTGCGTCGACCTTCTTGAGCAGATGCTCGTCGACGAACGGGCCCTTCTTGAGGCTGCGTGGCATGGTTCGTTACCTCCGCGATCCGCGCTTGCGGCGTCGGCGAATAATCATCTGGTCGGACTGCTTCTTATCTGAACGGGTGCGCATTTCTGGCTTGCCCCATGGGGAAACCGGATGACGACCACCCGAGGTCTTGCCCTCGCCACCACCGTGCGGGTGATCGACAGGGTTCATTGCAACACCGCGGGTCTGTGGGCGTACGCCCTTCCAGCGGTTACGACCGGCTTTACCGATCTTGATGAGCTCGTGCTCGGAGTTGCCAACGGTGCCGACGGTTGCACGGCAGTCGATTGGCACACGGCGCATTTCGGTGCTTGGCAGACGAAGGATGGCGTATGGGCCGTCCTTTGCGACGAGCTGGACGCTCGAGCCTGCGGAGCGGGCCATTTTGCCGCCGCCACCTGGCTGCAGTTCGACGTTGTGGACCGTGGTACCGACGGGGATGTAGCGGAGGGCCAGTGCGTTGCCTGGCTTGATCTCAGATCCCTGTCCGTTCATGAGGGTCTCGCCGACCTTCACGCCTTCTGGAGCGAGGATGTAGCGCTTCTCTCCGTCGTGGAAGTGCAGGAGAAGGATGCGACAGCTGCGGTTCGGGTCGTATTCGACCGCTGCGACCTTTGCTGGAATGCCATCCTTGTTCCGACGGAAGTCGATCTTGCGGTATTGCTTCTTGTGGCCACCACCGCGATGACGGCTGGTCTTGCGGCCGTAGCTGTTACGACCACCGGTGCGGTGCTTTGGCTCGAGAAGTGACTTCTCGGGCGTCGTCTTGGTGATTTCGGAGAAGTCGGAGGACGTCTGGAAACGACGTCCTGGACTTGTGGGCTTGCGCTTGCGAAGAGCCATTGGTTACACCTCGAAAAGGTCGATCTCGTCGCCTTCAGCGAGCGTGACCATTGCTCGCTTGGCATCGGGGCGCTTGCCGAACGTTCCGTTACGGCGGTTGCGCTTACGCTTTCCCTTGCGGTTCAGCGTGTTCACCTTGAGGACCGTGACCTCGAAGATCGTCTCCACAGCCTGCTTGATTTCTGGCTTGGTGGCGTCTGGGGCAACGGTGAAGGTGTAAACGTTCTCTTCGAGAAGGCCGTAGCTCTTCTCGGAAACGACTGGAGCGATGAGTACATCGCGAAGATCGGCGGCCATTGGCTATTCCTCCTCGTCCGATGCTGCAGCAGCTGGTGCTTCTTCATCGGCGCTTGCCTCTGCTGGTGCCGGAGCTGCAGCAGGCTTGGCGGCCTTCTTTGGCTTCGGGGCATCAGCGACGGGCAGTGCGGACTGGGCGAAGACGACCGTGTCGGATACGAGCACGTCGTATGCGTTGAGCTCGCCCGATGGCAGAACGTGAACGTTCTTGATGTTGCGGAAGCTCAGTGCGGTGTTTTCGTCGTTGCCGTCGAGGACGAGCAGAACGCGCCCTTCGTTGGCGAGACCAAGATCGGCGATGGCCTTGACGGCTGCGCTGGTCTTTGGTGCGTCGAAGTTGAAGGTGTCGACGACGACGACCTTGCCGTCAGCTGCACGGTCGGACAGTGCCGAGCGAAGTGCGAGCTTGATCATCTTCTTTGGGGTCTTTTGGCTGTAGTCGCGGGGCTTTGGGCCGTGTGCGATACCGCCGCCACGCCACTGCGGCGAGCGGATGGAGCCTTGGCGGGCACGACCGGTGCCCTTCTGGCGCCATGGCTTTGCGCCGCCACCACTGCGCTCAGCGCGGGTCTTGGTGGAGTGGGTGCCTGCACGTCGTGCCGCGAGCTGTGCGGTGACGACCTGGTGCATGACTGGAATGTTTGGCTCGATGCCGAAGATGGTGTCATCGAGGTCTGCCTTGCCGGCGCTCTTGCCAGCGGCAGTCTTTACGTCGACGGATGCCATTACTTGCCCTGCTCTTTCTTCGATGCGTTGCGCAGGAGCACGGTTCCGCCCTTGGGGCCAGGAACGTTGCCCTTGACGAGAATCAGGTTCTCTTCTGCGTTTGCTTCGACGATGGTGAGGTTCTGCGTGGTGACTTTGATGCCACCGCTGCGACCGGCCATCTTCTTGCCTTTGAAAATACGGCCTGGCGTTGCGCACTGGCCGACAGATCCGGGCATGCGGTGTACTCGGTGTGCACCGTGGCTGGCTCGTTGGCCTTTGAAGTTGTGACGCTTCATTACGCCGGTGAAACCTTGACCCTTGCTGACGCCGGTGGCGTCGACGAGTTCACCCTCTTCGAGGATGTCGGCTCCGATTTCTTGGCCAACTTCGTATTCGGAGACGTCGTCGAGGCGAAGCTCGACGAGCTTCTTTCCTGGAGCAACGCCGGCCTTTTCGTAGCTGCCGAGTGCGGGCTTGGTGAGTCGGTGTTCTTTCTGGGTGCCGACCGCGACCTGTACGGCGGAGTAGCCGTCGGTCTCGGGGTGCTTGATTTGCACGATGCGGCACGGGGTGACCTTGAGGACGGTCACGGGGACGACCTTGTCGTCACGCCAGACCTGCGTCATTCCCAGTTTTTCACCAACGATGGCTTTGGTGGCCATGGTTCTCGTTCCTTGTTGAAACTTGCGGGGGCTTGCAGGAAATTGCTTTCGCAATAACCCACTCACGCGAACGCTCCGCATGGGCATGGCCCAGCGGAGCGAAAATTCGGTTTTGCTCATTGGTTCCCGAGGGCCTGATGAGACGTCGATTGTGTTCTGGCAGAACCAGGCGTCCGGCTATCTATCTACTCGAGGGTGGATAGACGTCGAACAAACAGCTCGCTAACTCTAACCAGGTTGGCTCAACTGTCCAACTCAGCTGCCGAGTAATGCAGACAATCCTGATAGGACATTGTTCACAGCAGGCGAGTTTGACAACGGCGCCCGGCGGCTGAGGTCGTCAGGCGCGGCCTAGAAGAGGGCGCCCAGTCGGGCGTTTGACCTGGCTTGATCGAGCCGAGGTTTCGTTCGTTCGGCTGGCGGCGCCGCGAGTGCAGGCATGTTTCGGTATTGGCCGGGAGCTGGCTTTTTCTGGTGGTGTTGATTTTCGGGAGGCAATTCGTGAATCGTTGCGGCCCGGGTTTTCCAGGTCTTCGATCTTCGGTCGTAGAACAAGGTCTGTTTTCGTTGATGAAGCCGCGTGTGGCAGTCGCCGCATAAGAAGGCGAGGTTGTCGATGTTTGTTTCTCCCTGTCCGGGGGCTTCCCAGGGGAGAAGATGGTGAGCAACACATTCATTGTGGTGCGCTGAACAGAGGACACAGCCGCCGTCTCGGGCGATGAGCCCGTTGATCTGGGCGGGGGTGGCGAGGCGTTTCATGCGGCTTTGCCACAGGAGCTCGCCATCGCCGGAGAAGATGTGGCCGATGATGTCTGCGTCGCAGCAGATCTCGTCGAATACCGAACGGGGCAACGGTGTGCCGTCGGCGGTGAGGATTGGCGAGGGGTCGTTGCCAAGGAGTTGGTCGGGCGTGACGTTTACGTGGACGACGTTTGCTCGGCGAGAACGGCGAGTGGTAGGGGACGCAGGATTTTGGTCGGTGTTGCTGGTCATCAACTTGTGCGCTGCGTCGAAACCGCGTTGATCGTTTGTGCGGGGATGTTTACCGTGAGGAACGTCGCGGCCACCGTCGTCTCGGTATTCGATGTCTGCCTGGCCGGCCACCGACGCCTCCATTTGGTTGATCGAGTGGTCGTCGCCGTGGAACGTGATTGCAGCGTTGCCGTTGGGCAGCCGGTGTTTGTACCAGCCGCGGAGAATTCGTTGTCGATCGTGTTTGGCTTGTACGTCGGCGCTGCTGCGACGTTCGTTCACGAACTTGGTGGCCTTTTTACGACCTTGTTCTGGAGACGTTTGTGCCACATCGTTGATCAGCGTCGAATCGCATGCGGCTGCACCATCGGTTTCTGCTGCCGCTTTGGCGATGATGTCGGCTTGTTCGGCCGAGAGCTCTCCGGAGTCGAGTTTGTCGGCAATGCCAGGGTTGGCGTTTGTGGCCTTGGCGCGCGATGCCCTTTTCTTGGCTTCTTGTTTGGATGTTTTGCCATCGCCAAGGACGAGGTCTTCGACGTCACGGTCTGACGCACCGTTTTCGTACCGGTCTGCCAGGACCCGTGCCTCCGAGGCAGCAAGCCGGTTGCGGCAGAACTCGATAATGAGCAGTGCGGTCTTCGCCGGGACGTGTGCGAGTTCCGCATCGATTCGAACCATTGCGTCGGTAGCCACCAAGGCTGGGTCGTTGCCCAGAGGAAGGTCGAAGGACGTGGCCATGGATTCACCCTAGTCGAACGTATGTTCGACTACAACACCCGTTTGAAGAATTTCGTATCAAGCACCTCGGCAAAGCGATCCTGTTCGGCCTTGGAGATGTTGCGTGCGGTTGACACCCGCCGCCATTGGGCGACCGCCTCGGCGACTTCGCTACCGATGATGTCGGCCCGCTCGGACGCCAGTCGGCACGATGATGCGAGAGCCGCAAGCCCGTCATGTTCTTCGCTCCGATGCGTGGCGCCGGCCACGCCTGTCACCCGGACCGCGTTCGCGTCTGGATTGGGGTTCACGTCGAACACCGGGGCGAGCGCCCAACCGCCCGATGTTGCAAGAAAGCCGTGATTGCGAAGGTGATCGTCGGTGTTGTGAATCGCCACGCTAAACGCAACTCTGCGGTAGAGCTCGCCCAGGTCGGCCGATACGCGTGAACCAACGTTGGTGATGGCCTCGGCAACCTCTACATAGTCGTGCCACTCCCCGTCCGCCGCCGACAGCAACGTCATGGCGCTGACATAGGGGATTCGCTGTTCGTTCGAGGATCGATCAAAGCGTCCCAGTAGCAACACCTGTTGCGAGTCGCTCACGGTCACGAGCTCACGCTCGGGCACCTCAATGCCCGCCAATTCTGCAAGATCGAGGGCCACGCACTCCCACGCCATCACATCCCAGGAATCCTCGCGATGTGGAAACTTTGCGATCTTCAGCGTGCCATCAGCTCCAAGCACGGAGGCTTTCGGACGCGCTCCACCGAGCGAACCCGACCCGGCCTCGAGAAGGTCTTTGACGGCGGCGAAGTCGTCACTGCTGTCGACCTGCTGGGAAGCCTGCAACAGTCGGGGCAAACGAATGAGCTTGGGAACCTCGGCATGGGGATGGAGGAAGTCGTCGCTCCCCACGTCTGTAAAGCGAAGCGCGCCCTGTCTGGTTCGATCGCTTACCTCGACGAGATAGTCGACGTCGTTCAGGGTGGGTTGACGGCCGCTCGTTTCGCTACGTCGGTGACGCTTGTCGATCAGATTTCGGCCCCAACGGTCGGGTGCGCAGTCCTGGAACGATCCGGGCAACCCATCGACATACTGATTTCCGGTGACGAGATCGAGGTGCGGGTCAATCGACAGGGCGTTTGGTCGCGCGAGGTAGCTCGGCGTGTAGGCGAACACCGACGAGATGGGCCCGCCCCTGCGTTGGGTGAACCACACCTGCCCAGCGAGTACGGACTCGCCCTCGAGGTCGAGGTACACGTCGAGCTCACGCCTAGCCACGGTGACGCACTCGCTGAGGTAGGTCTTCGTCGGCCCGCAGGCGTCCGAGGTCGGTTTGCCACGGGTCGGTGGCGTCGACGATCCGTTCGACGATGCCCAATGCGCGGGTGACGGCCAGGAAGGTGCCGAAGCCAACTGCGTCGCCGTTCTCGAGACGGCTCAGGGTCGGGCGTGAGATGCCGGCGCGGTCAGCGACTTGTTGCGCGGTGAGGTTCAGCATCTTGCGCCAGGAAGCCAGATGCTCCCCTATCTCCACTGCGGTTCGTTCGGTCCGAGGATCCATGTTGATAGCCTAACGTAGCGCTTACGTTACTTTAGATCGGATAATGTGAGATATTCTTTACACTACGTTCTCAAAAGTGGACATCGCCACGACAACGCATGCTCCGCCGAATGAGTTTGTCGGCGTCAAGCACCTCCCAGCCGCTGCAGAAAGATCAATGTCATCAAGACCCTGAAGCCCCCACTTGGTACCAGCGACGCCCTCTTCGTCGGAGCCGACCCGGTCACGAGCATCCCGGTAGCTGGCCCGCTCGACCGCTGGAAGCTCAGCAACCACGTCATTCTCGGCCTTGGTAATCACCGGGATAAGATCCGCAGTATCGTCCGCACCGTTCGCCGCTAGGGAACAGCCCTCAGATCACACCGTTGGGAATGGGACCTCACGGTGCGTGTACTCGATTCCGCGGCTCTTGAGTTCTGCGACGAGCGGGTCGACAACGGTTCGTTCCCGCCTTTCAAGAACGGGAAGAAATCGCTCGATGAGCCTCTCTTGCTCGACGTCAGTCAACGTCTCACCGAAGAGATTCTGAGAAACGAGCTCGACCCGCTCTCCCCAAACCAAATAGGAACCCACCATCGTGTCGCAATACACCCCGGCAACAACCGCAGGATGCTGAATCAAATCAGCCGTAACCGTGGCGTGAATCCGACCAAAAGTGCCTTCATCTTCTTCAAGCGCCACGAACGCTCCAACGTTGTGCGTGGTTTCGAGTTCACCCAACAACTCGGAATCCCAAAAAACGCCGTTCGGGCGAACCTTTATCGTGTAATGCTCTCCAACATTCCATCCCTCGACCGGGTATGGAACCTGGGCTACCCATTCGTTCTCAAGCGAGATCACCCCCAACAGCTCAGCGACCTCATTCCTCTACAGCGAGCTGTGAAGTAACCACTTGCGGCTCGACGATTTACTCACTGCGGGAACAACCTGACCATCGACCTCAGCGGATCGGCAGCATCGAGGTCGATCACCTGCAAATCCGCTAACGGGAACCGAGCCGTGTCGGCTGGATAACCCAAGATTTGGCCGAGTGGGCCTGGAAGGTCCGAAACCTCCTCCAGCTTCGCATCCCACGCCGCTAGCACGTCAGCCATCTGTGTATCTCCCCGGACAGTGATGATCACACGCTGTGTCTGCCCGTCTAGAACCTTTTCGAGGGCATTATCTATTGAAACGCTGTCGCGATTTGGTTACCAGGGTCCGAAGAGTTGATCAACAGGTCGCGAGTCACGAACTCCCAAAACGCGTTCTCCGAAGAAGGCGACGTCACAACATCATCAGCCTGCAACACAACAGACCGCGACAAATCAGAACGCCTAGCAGCCCGCAAACCAGACGGTCGCACGGTCGAAAACTGCGCCGCTAGCGCGGGTATCGAGTGTCACTGCTTCGAAAGATCGGGCCTAGTGAACCGCTCGATGCCTTCAGGCAGCTCTGTCATCGGGTTGCCGGCGATGGCGATCCGCGACAGATTTGGCAACCTCTCACGGATGTCAGGCGGGAGTGCGGCGATCAGGTTATGTTCGAGCGATAGCGATTCGAGCCCCTTGCAAGAGAATACGAATTCCGGCAAATCAAGCAGCTGATTTAGGCTCAGGGAAAGGTGCTTTAGATTCGGAAAGCTCCCCGGCCGTATGGCCAATCGGTCGTTTGACAGGTAGTTGCAAGAGAGGTTGAGCGATTCCAAATCCAGCAATCCGACTCGTTCTGAAATCCCGCGAAGGCGGTTCCCACGTAGGTTCAGTGAACGAAGTCCCGAGAGCCCAGAAAGAGCTTCGAGTGATGAAGCACGTGACCCGAGGTTGTTGTCGCTCAAGTCGAGAACACTTAGTCCTTGCAGCTGCGAAATCCCACCGGGTAAATGGCGGATCCTGTTCTGCCAAAGAGAGAGTTCCCGTAAGCTATGCAACTGCCCAACGCTCTCCGGAATCGACTCGAGGCCTCCAGCGTTGACATCAAGAATCGCCAACTGTGCTAGGTCCCCGATCGTCTCTGGGAGCTTTGCGATCTTCACGTTGGTGAAGCTAATTCGGATCAACTGGCTTAGTTCGCCCAGCTCGTCGGGGAGTGGAAGGAATGGACAGTCGCTCCCCGTTATTGACTCAAGGTTCCGAAAATGACGTATCGAGGCTGGGAGCGGGCCGTAGATCTCGGAAAACGACATGTCCTCGTCCAAATACGAAACCGTGTGGCCTATCCATTTACTCAGGTCCTTGCCTGCTTCCGCTTCCTCTCGACTGCTCCGGTTCACGGTAGGAATCCCGTCCCTTGGACCCAGGTGAGCGGGGTGTCATCATCGAGAAGCACGTCCACTCGGGCCAATCCAACCGCTGTAGCTTCATCAAGCGCACGCTCAATTTCCAACCGAGCAAATTCCCTGCCGACCCCGTCGCCCGCATTTGTACGAGCGTCAACTACGAGGTTCGGACCTTGGGGGGACTGCAGAGAGTTTCGAACGTTGTTGTACAACGCGTTCTCACCTCCAGTCTCCGAGAGAGACTTAAAATCGGTCTTCACGCCGTCAACTAGAGCGTCGGGGTCCCGTCTGCCGGGAACCGGCTCCAATGGGAAATTGTCGACCGATCTACCGTCCGCAACCAGGTAGTCCCTAATCCGTAGCTCGGCCAAATTCGTGACATCACTTTCAAAGCTCCAGAAATCGGGGTCATCGATGCGCACCAAAACCTGGTCTTGACGCCCAGCAGCCATGGCCCAAATGGCCGCATAGTCTGAATCTCCCAACACGCTCTCAGAGTACACACCGGCATTCGCACTGCCGTTCGCTGCGAGATCGAGCTCTCTCCGCACGATCCCCTCGGTCGCCCTCGAGTCTGCGGCGAGGTTACGCGCCATGGTCTCAGCGAGGTCCGTGTCACCGCGACGCTCAACATCGACGATGACGTTGAGGATTCGATCGACACCAGCAGCATCGAGGCCCTCATCGGCCAGATTCTCCGAGAGCCTTGTGAGTGCAGAACCAACCGCGTCAGAGTCTCCTGTGTCGTCAAGCCGACGATTCAAGTCGACCAAGTCCGCCGCAACCTCAGGATCATCTACCGGCACACCGCAGAAGAAGCCGGGCGTTTGGTTGTGCACCAACACGGGCTCAGCCGTGGCGTCGGCGGCCACGAAGAAGTTGTGCTCTGCCTGGACGGTCAGGTCCCATGCCGGCGCGTCGGCTCCTGCGTCCCAGTCCAGCCAGTCGACTGTCACGGTCGCACCATCGGGCGTAAGCAACAAGTCAGTCGTGTCGAGATCCTGGAGTTCGACCCAACCGTTGTCGGTGACCGACCAGAACCGGTGATCCTCGGTCACCGTCATCACGCTGCCATCAGACAAATGCGCTTCGAGCAGCCAATCGGCGTGCGGCAACGTTGCGGTCACCTCACGAGTAGTTACGCGGCGGCGGTAAGCATCGTTGTAAAGAGGCCATACCGAACCCACACTGACGACATGACATGGTTCTCGGTAGACATTGAAGCGAACGGTCCAGCACCCGGCCTCTACTCAATGACATCGCTCGGCGCAGTAGCAGTTCGCGGCCAGCTTGAAGACCAATTTTACGTCGAGTTCAAACCACTCCCGAATGCTGGAGTCAACCAGGAGGCTCTGGCAGTCGCCGGACTATCGATGGAGCATTTGGTTGAGCACGGGCTGGAAGCGGCTATCGCAATGCAACAACTCGCTGACTGGGTGAAAGCGACAGCCGAAAACAGCGCTGTGCTTGTATCTGACAACCCTGGCTTCGACGCGGCCTTCATTACCTACTACTTCGCCCTCGTCGGGATTCCGAACCCCTTCGGCTTCTCCTCACGTCGAATCGGAGACCTGTACGCCGGATTCAAGAAGGACTCGCGCAAGGCAACCGAGTGGAAGAAGCTCCGCACCGGTGCACACACTCACAACGCCCTAGACGACGCACTGGGAAACGCAGGGGCGCTACTTCGGATCGCCGAGATGGGCCTAAGAATCCCGCGGACGTGACTAGATTAGCGATACGCGATATCCCCGGCCTGAGAGAATCTTGCCGAGCTTTTGCACCAAGGACGAGCGGAACTCATCGTCGGCTGTTCTAAGAAAGATCTCGAGGACGCCGGGATCGTCGCTCCGCATCAGCACTACCTCTACTTCAAGCAGGCCAAACAACCAATAGTCACCGTTGTGGTTCATACTTTCCCGCTCCTGAGATCTGGGAAATGGATCCTGATTCTCAGGAGCAGCGTTGAGAATCTCGCGTAA
Organism: uncultured Acidimicrobiales bacterium; assembly: GCA_938002955.1. Taxonomy (GTDB): domain Bacteria; phylum Actinomycetota; class Acidimicrobiia; order Acidimicrobiales; family SHLQ01; genus SHLQ01. The sequence continues at coordinate 29,085 of CALLAA010000016.1, read as the reverse complement.
CTCTTCAGCCAAGTCGGCGATTGACACATCTGTCTCAATTAGGACGATCCTCAATCTTGTCTCAGCGCTCAATTCAGCACCTCCCAGCCTGTTTGTACCTGGGCGAAGCCGTCTTCACTAAAGATGCGAATCGTTGTCTTGAAATCAGAGTCGGGGGGGAAAGCAACTCGATCCACGAACCGGTCCAAAATCTCATTCTGCAGTGCCTCCCACTCAGGCACCAATTCGGTGTCTGCTACTGGCAAAGCGCCATCCTTTGCTCTTGCTCCGGCCCTCACACCCTGCTGGTACGCTTCGTCGCTCACGACAAAGATGTCCATGTCGCCGATTCCATTCCCAACAGTACCGTTCTTGAAGGAAAGACCTGTTACTGCCCTTCCACGAACACCTACGACTAGATTTTGGTCGCCAAAAGTCTCCCGAACTAGAGCCGAAGCTTCGTCGGGCGCAGCCGGGTACTGACGGCTATTGCGCAAGACGATCGGTTATTGCCCATTCGTCAACCGCCAGTTGGGAACGATCTTCCATTCAGCCCGAAGATGCGCCACATCCTCGGCCGTCGCGTACCGCGAGGTGCCCTTACGCTTGTGCAAGTGCTCATTGATGACCGACTCCGGCGCTCTCACTGCGACCCCGTCACCATTGTGATACTCGTCGAGAGACACCCATACCGTGCCGCAACTTTCACAGTAGAGGACAACCTCGCCTCCTTCTAAGACAATCGGTTCCACCGAACCGGTGAGCGGCGGCTGATAGGGACAATACCCAGCAATCAAAATGTACTCGGGCTGGAGAGTCCCCCAATAATCCACAAGCGACTGCGGAAGCTCTGTCATGGCGCCACAATTGGGAACGAGTTGACCAACTGGGACTCATCACCGGTCTTGACGACAACAGCAACCCACCGCGTTCGCCGCTCAGCCTCTGAAAGCGAGGCTGCCGGCGCACCAGACAGCTCCCCAACAAAGTCATCGAAGCGCACCCGATACAAGGTATTGCCATTCGTCTGAACAACCGGGTTCACGTCCTCAGCACGTCGAAGCCACGCGGCGTCGACCGTCACCAACGGGTCTCTCGTCGTGAACACGCCATGGAGCTGTTCCCTGTCTGGCTGCGCATACGTATGGTCCAACACATGATCAACGACCGTGTCGAACCTCTCGGCTTCATCAGGGCCGTAGCGTAGAGCTGTTCGGGGGGAGATGAACGTTCCGTCCTCTAGCCGTGTTACCAGCGTCCGCTGGCGAATCGATTGCGCAACCCAATCCGACGGCGTCCGAGTAAACACGTTCCCTCCGAACACCTCGCCGACCAATCCGGTCTGGCCAGACGCATCTAGTCGCGCCGCATTCGCGGAATCGCTAGAAAACTCAACAATACGTCGAGCCACGATCTCACCGCGGCCTCCAGCAACCTCGGCAGCATCAATCGCGTTTGCTATCGCCAAACCTTCCTCCGGTTTCAGGATCTGAATAAGGCCTTCCAACGACTGACTTTCTATCGCACTCAACGAATCCGAAACAGCGTTCAAACGCGACAATTGTTCGCCATCGGCAATTGGCAGGCCGCACCACTCCGATGGGAATGACATGTTGTGAACCAGCACCGGTTCAGCCGTGGTGTCTGCGGCGACGAAGAAGTTGTGCTCCTCGGCCACGGTCAGGTCCCACGCCGGTGCATCAGCGCCCGCGTCCCAGTCGAGCCAATCAACCGTCACCATCACACCGTCAGGTGTGAGTAGCTGGTCGGTCGAGTCGAGATCTTGTAGCTCAACCCAACCGCTGTCCGTGACAGACCAGAACCGATGGTCCTCGGTTACCGTCATCACGCTGCCGTCGGACAGGTGTGCTTGAAGTAGCCAATCCTCATGCGGCAGAGTTGCGGTCACCACACGAGACACGGTCGAGCCGGTGTCGAAGTCGTAGGCAAGCACTTCATCGCCGATTTGGATATCGGCGATCGGCAACATGGAGCCGTCGGCCATTTCCACAAGCATCGCTCCGCCGAATGAGTTTGTCGGAGTCAAGCACCTCCCAGCCGCTGCAGAAAGATCAATGTCATCAAGACCCCGAAGCCCCCACTTCGTGCCAGCGACGCCCTCTTCGTCGGAGCCGACCCGGTCACGAGCATCCCGGTAGTTGGCCCGCTCGACCGCTGGAAGCTCAGCAACCACGTCATTCTCGGCCTTGGTAATCACCGGGATAAGATCCGCAGTATCGTCCGCACCGTTCGCCGCGAGGGAAGACACGAACGCTTCCCGAGAACCCCGCACCGTAAGCAACGTATCTAGCCCTTGCGAGCTCACCGTCCCCTCTGGACGGGTAGCGAACCCATCCGCGAACGCCGCTGACAGATCATCTGGAGCGAAATATTCATCGCTGTAACGCAGCTGACTCTCAAGAACCGCGCCCGAACCATTCCAGGTCCGCACGACCGCTCGAGACGCCTCAGTCGCAGAAATGAGCCTACGGCCGAGCGTGTCCACCAACGCCCTACCAGCAATAAGGCCGTCAGCGAGAATGAAAATTCCATCGAAGACCGCAGCCCCAATATCACCTTCAGCAACATTCACCCCAATGAGCGCAATATCGTTCACTGCGGCCACGAAACCCACCATGGACATCACAGCTGACGAAGCACCAAGCAGATACATCGCCCCACCGACAACGACAAAGGTAATTGCCAACGCTTCAAAGACCGCAATGAGATCCTGGAGATTGAGCTTGTCATCAAAGAAGCCGGCCCCAACAAGTATCTCCATACGAGCAATCGATGCTGACGAAACCGTAGGCCTCATCAACTCGATGAAATCCTGCATGTCCTCTCGTGATATGAACCTTTCATTGTCGGGGTCGTTGTCTCGCTTGATCGTGTCGATCAGGTCGGCGTTATTGCCGAAGTATGCGTATGTCCAGCGCAACTCAGCGAGCGCGATTATGTCGGCTTTGGTGAACATGCCCGGATGGTTCTCAGCGAACGTGTCAGTGTTGACCTCGTTGAGATCGACCGCCGTGTAGAGCTCAGGTATGTGCTGGAACCGAAGTGCGTATTCTTCCCAGGTGAGATCGACCTGGCTGTTGATATTGGGCTCGTTCAAGACGCCGTCAACGCCCCATGTCTCTTTCCACGCGCTACCCAAAATGTTGTTGTCGTCAAACATGTACCCCGACGATGCCAAGGACAAGTCGTCCCAGATTCGCCCGAGCGCCTCTGCATCGATATTCGCCTCGTTTTCTGCCACCGGTTCAAAGTCGCGCCACAGCACCGATGGCCGCTCAAAGGCCGCAAGGCCTTTACTAACGAGCCCTTCGGTCTCTATTACAGCACCACGGCGAGGCACTGATTCTTCAGCGAACTCGGCCAGAAGGAAGTTGATCGCATCGTTTTGCTCCGGCCGGAAGAGTGGGTAGATGGGCTGCTGGTCGGCCAGGTAGGTCTCGTCGCCCAAGCGGAAGGCCGCCGCGGCTTCGAGCACCAGTCGTTTGTATTCCAAATCGGTCGGCGCTGCATCAACAAAGAAGCTCCGATCGCGTTGGGGGCCAGCCTCGGTAACGAAATTGCCGTTCGCATCCACTTCCTCGCTGAACTCCCACCTCAGCGCTGACGCGAGCAACCGGTCATAGTCATCAAGCACGTTCTGTGAGCGATAGCGCAACAGTCGGTAGGCGCCGCGCGCACCTAGACGTAACGGACGCTCGCCCGCTGCAGTCACTTGTGTGTACTCAGCGGCCGCGAGGCCAGCCGATGTGCCGCGCAACGTCGTCTCGGACCCGATTGTCGAAATGCCGGCCAAGTCTTCAAACTCGAAAACCAGACTGTCGAGCTTGTCAGCGTCTCGCTCAAGGCGTGAAAGCAAGCTTCGAACAGCGCTTTGGCGTTCCTGGAAGTACGCCGCCCAAGCGGACGCTTGCGATTCGGGGTCGAACTGAGACATTTCGAGGGTCAGACCATCGATGTAGGTCAGAACAGCGGCTTCATCGACAATGTCTCGGTTCCGGTCAAATAGCTGGACTTCGCTGCCCTTCATAATCGGCAGCAGACGGCGGAGCCGGCTTCGGATCAGAGCCTCGGCGGTCGAGTCGGCTTGCTCCACCACATCCCAGGGCGATCCTTGTGGATACGACTCTGCAGGAAATGCTTGACGGTTTAGGTCGAGCCACCTCTCAGACAGCGCATCTTCAAGCAAATCCAAAGAAAGAAAGTCTGGCTCGCGCCCGAGGACGTCATCCTCGAGGGCTAGAAGGTCAATCGTCAGGTTCACTCGTTCTAGCCATTCCGAGTCGCTTAGTGGTGACCCCGTCCTCAGGGCGCTAACGATCTCGTTGCGTTGGTCGGTAAGAGTGTTCGACTTTGCTATGAGAACTGGACCAGACGGCTCGCGATAGAAGAATCCGCTGTTAACGGTGCCGTCTTGTGCAATTGGGAGGTTCGCATTCTTCGCATCGGCACCGTCTGCAAGGAAGACACTATCGATTCCAGCGTCGAGCACTCGGCTGTAGATCGATTCAAGATCGGGCGCAGATCGCAGATTGACCCTGCGATACTCCTCGCTATCCCACAGAAGGTCGCCGTCCGAATCGACTTCGGTGGAGATGGACTTGGGCCAATGGGCTGGGTCGTGAAGAAGTTCGGAACCATCGCCGGTGGACCAACCCATGGCCTCTGTGGTCGGGAGGCCTCGGAGTTCTTCGCAGTTGGTAAGGGTGTCCCCGTCACTATCGATGCCCGAGTTATCGTTCGTGTCGTTCAGCCGAGCAAGGACTTCGTCGAAACCAGTGCCTGGGTAAGCCGCTGCGTATGCTCCGCCCGTAGCGATAGCGGCGTTTCGAAGATCCGGGTTCGCCCCATCTGCAAGATCGACGACATGCACCACGACATCGTCACCCACAGCTGTAGCAACCGCTGCTTCGGTGAGTTGGCCCTCCTCGCCACGTCCATCGGAGAACAGGATGACTACAGAGCTCCTGTTCGACGGTTCAAGAGAGAACAAGTCAGACGCCTCACTGAGTGCAGTCAACACATCAGTTCCGCTTCGCGGAGTCTGGACTGCTTGCGCCACTGCCGCTGACACTGCCGGGAAGCCCGTCGAGAACGAGCCAAGTTCAAGATCTGGGATCTCCTGATCGTCAGCGAAACTGAGAACAGCAGCACGGTCGAACGAGTCGAACTCGTCGAGGATCTCGCCAACGGCAAGAACACGATCGGTCGGAGAGTCGCCAGGGAACTCAGGGAGCTTGTCAGACGCTGACACCAACTGGCCATCGACAATGTAGTCGTACTCATTCGAGCCCGACACGTCGACAACAAAGACAACGTCGAGACCCACATCGAGACACACGTTCGGGATCAAATCAGGCTTGACAATTGTCGGTCTCGCGCCTGCCCTCATCGCGATGAATTTGGAGAAGTGGTCCACCGTGACGGAGACGGTTGCGTTGGTCGGGTCGACTTCGAGGTCGGTGCCGTCGGGTACCCACAGTCCGTATTCTTCGTTGAACCACCACACCTCAACGGGGTCTGGTTGCTGGGCGAGTGTCTGGTCGATTGGGATTGTGATTCGTGCGGTTTCGAACTCGGTGAATGGTCCGTCGATCGTGAAGTCCACGATCTCTGATGCCGCAACCGTGCTGATCGCGTTTTCTGGTGCGACTGGTTCTTCGGTGATGACAACTTCGTCTTCGAGAATGAGGCCGTCGGACACGATTGTTGTTGCTGCGCCAGATGGTTCTTCGGTTACGACCTGAAAGCGGGGTTCGTCGGCCGAGTTGGGGTCGAGGTCGTAGGTGTCGGGGGTGCCGTCGCCATCGGAGTCGGTGCCGGTGTTTGGGTCGTTCGGCAACAGGTCTTGGTCGTCGGGGACACCGTCATCGTCATCGTCGGTGTCTTCGTTGTCGCCAATGCCGTCACCATCAGAATCGGCCCACTCGGTTGGGTCGAGCGGAAAGGCATCGTCAACGTTGTCGACGAGATCTCCATCGATGTCAGGATCGGCCCCATCGGGCAGTCCGTCACCATCGAGGTCAGCGACCAGATCGGCGTTGTCACCAACACCGTTGCCATCGAGGTCTGACCATTCGTTTGGGTCGAGCGGGAACGCGTCTACGTCGTCATTGAACGTGTCGCCGTCATCATCGGGGTCGGCGTTGTTGCCCACGCCATCGAGGTCGGTGTCGAGGGTTTCGTTCGGGTCGTTCGGGAACGCATCGGCGAGATCGAGAGCCCCGTCGTTGTCGTTGTCGTCATCGAGCAGGTCACCAATGCCATCACCATCGGTGTCCTTCGAAACCAGACTGTCGAGCGGGAACGCGTCGTCACCGTCGAGAACGCCATCGTTGTCGTCGTCGGGATCAGCATTGTTGCCGATGCCATCAAAGTCGGTGTCGAGGGTTTCGGTCGGGTCGAGCGGGAACGCATCATCAACATCGAGGGCGGAATCGTCGTCGTCGTTGGTGTCGGCGTTGTTGCCGGTTCCGTCGCCGTCGGTGTCTTCCCACTCGGTTCCGTCGTTCGGGAACACATCAACATCGTCGAAGACGCCATCGTCATCATCATCAGGATCAGCGTTATCGCCCAAACCGCCGCCGTCAGAGTCGACGGTTTCGCCGTCATCGAACGGGAACGCATCATCCTCGTTCAGCACACCATCGTTATCGGCGTCAGGGTCGGCGTTGTCGCCAATGCCATCACCATCGGTATCCGACGACTCTGAGTCGTCGTTCGGGAAATCATCCAGCTCGTTCGGGATACCGTCGTTATCGATGTCGGGATCGATCGCATCAGGGATCCCGTCACCATCAGTGTCGGTTGGGTCGATCGGCGTCAGCGGATCATCATCATCCACATCAGGAATACCGTCGCCATCGTCATCAAGATCGGCGTTATTACCAACACCATCACCATCGGTGTCGAGCCACTCGAGCGGATCAAGCGGAAACGCATCGACATCATCGGCGAACGTGTCGTCATCATCATCGGTATCGGCATTGTTGCCCGTGCCATCACCATCGGTATCGGTGGTTTCGGTCGGGTCGAGCGGGAACGCATCGTCGCCGTTGTCGACACCATCGCCATCAATGTCGGGATCGGCGTTATCGCCAACACCGTCACCGTCGGTATCGGTGGTTTCGTTCGGATCTAACGGGAACGCGTCTTGGTCATCGGGCGTCCCGTCGTTGTCATCATCGGGATCCTCATCATCGGGAATGCCATCACCATCAGTGTCTGTCCCGGGCTCTACCGGATCGTCCTCACAATTCGTAACCGTCTCACCACGGGTGCATGTGTCGGTCCCGTTGCCGCCATTGAGCGAGTCGGTGCCATTGCCGCCGTTAAGAACATCATCGCCACCATTGCCGCGAAGACTGTCAGCACCACGACCACCAAAGATCTGGTCGGCGTTCGCGTTACCACGCAGATCGTCATCACCGCGACGGCCACGAATCACATCGTCACCATCACCACCAGTAATCGCATCCTGACCACGGCCACCAAACAACATGTCATCGCCGTTGCCACCAGAGATGATGTCCGCACCACGGTTGCCATGAATCTCATCCGCGCCACCATTGCCACTGATCGTGTCCGCACCCTTACGACCAAAGAGCTTGTCCGCACCATTACCGCCAAAGATCGTGTCATCACCACGGCCGCCATAAATCTCATCAGCACCACCAGAGCCGCGCAGCGTGTCCTTGCCGTTACCGCCAAAGATCAGGTCGTTTCCGCCCTTGCCATCAATCGTGTCCGCACCCGACAAACCACAAATCACGTCGTCGCCACTTGTGCCTGTCAGCGTGTCCGGACCGTTCGTGCCCGCAATCGAGCAAGCCTCGCCACCCACATACACCGTGACCTCAGCGTTATCGCAACGATTACCCCAACACGCCCGATACTTGCCCTTCGTAATACCGGTAAACGTTACGTTCGCCGAAAACAACAGAACAGCAATGCCGTCCTCATCCAACGCCGTCGAAAACACGCCGCCATCGGGCTGATCAACAACCAACAACGTCGGCGCCGCATCGAAGTCATCCATGCCGTCATCATTCGCAACAACATCAATGTCAACCGCTTCACCAGGCTCAGCGAACGCCGCATCGTCAGACGCAGCACCACCAACCGTCTCACCAACCTGACCAACAACCGGAGAAGCCGCCATAACCGTCGCTACCAGCGCAATGATCGCCCCAATAGCCGTGTTCTGAAGAAGAAAACGCTTACTCATGGCGCCACCACTTCCTCATCGAAGCGACCTATCCAGATCGTCTCCCCAGGTGGACGGCTCGGCGAGTCAACAATCGCCGCAATCGACAAATCGCGAGCCGATGGACTTTCCCCATCACTCTCAGCAAAACACACCCGCCTAAAGCCACCGTCGACAAGATTTGCCAGACAGGACGGATAGTCGGAGTTCTCGGCCAAACCAACGATGTAATCGCCGAAGAGCTGCGTGTCCGTTCCCAACGCCCCATCCAAGAAGCCCTCGAGTCCCCCGAGCTCATGAATCACTGTGTCGGAGCCAGCAACAGACACCGACGAGCCCGGACATGAACCAGTTTCGACCCACCCACTTGACATGAACGCGGGAGAAACAACCCCGCCCTCAACGGAGGAGACCTGTCCCAGCCGAGCCCTTAGGTAACTTGCATCGTTGCAACCCGCGCTGAAGTTGGTGCGCTGTACGACTGAATACGCAGTTCCCGTCAACGCTCCAACCTCAACAGGCAGAAGCTGACTTCCAAGCGACAAGACCGATTCGCCACTCACCATCTCCGCCGACCAGAGAGTTCCCGCAGTGCCGACGGTCCTCGTCAATACAAAGTCGAACGATTCTCCCGAACTCCAATCGAACGTACGAGCAACACGCCGCTCGTTGTCGACCGAATCAACAAACGGGACCAGACCGACATCAGGAGGAATTTGAAACGAGCCAGCGTCGAAGACCACCTGATCGTCGTAGTTAACGACCAACGTCGCCCAACGACCACCATCAAACGTTTCCAAGCCTACGAACAGCGTGGTGCGTTGATCGCCATCCTGCGTAGCGAACGGCACGAGCATTCCAAGCGCGTAGTTTTGATCCGACAGCGACGACCCGCCGTCGTCCTCTACTTGAACGGAGATCTGAAACTGGTCCGGCTCTGGCGATTCAAAGTCAAATGCAGCGACCGTACTATTACGAGTTGAATCTGCTTGTGCCCCAACAGAACCGCTCGCAAATAGCGAACCAATTGAGGCAATACAAGCAATAAGTATGAGCTTCCTGAGCACCGAGTCCTCCGTCAGACTATTCACGCCGGGCACGAAGGTAGTCCAAATTGCACCAGGTGTAAGTGATGGTTCGTCCTCAAATGCGAGTACCCAAATCTGATACAAGCACTCGATGAAAAAGGTCGAAGATGACACACATGAAGCGCTTGTCTGCCCTATTGTCCCGCTGGTCTGAATTCAGGTGGACACAAGGAGTGCGACGGTGGCGAAGCGGATCTTTCCAATCACGGTAGTGATGGCGGCTATTTCGGGTGCGCTGATTGTGTTAATGATCTCCAACACAGGCGCCCAGCCTGGCGGCACCTCGGCACCTTCAGGCCCCCGAATCGCCACAGAAGCACCACGAATCGATATATCCGCGACACCAACACAGCGGGTTATACGACGCGGAGACGTCATTGGACTCACAGTCAAGGTGGACAATCTCTCCGGCAGCACACTCGAGAACATCGACGTTCGCCTCACGCCCCCGGCGTCAATCACCGTTGAAACGCTCCCCGACGAATGCGAACTCCAGGGCAACACAGTCCTCTGCCAGATCGCAAGTGTTCCATCACCCGGAAGCACTCTCCTACCGATCGATATCCAAATCGGAGAGGACTTCTCCGACGACGGCGAAACTCTCATCGCGGAAGCCGCCCAAGGCGATCAGTTCTTCGTGCGAACGGCCAACCGAATACCACTGTCAGCCGCCCTCGTATCTTCGGCGATAGCCAACCCCGACGTCGTATCACCCGGCGACAACGTAGGAATCGTCGTGGGAGCCCAACACCGTGGCGACCAAGAAGTCTCCGGCGGCGTACTCTCATTCACCATCCCAGCAACCCTCAGCGTCAAATCGATCGATGACAGATGCACGCTCACCGACGGAGCATGGATCTGCCCGCTACCGACCATGCAGCCAGGCGACACAGAGAACTTCACAATTGCGGCCACGGCCCTGGCAACCTTCCCCGCAACCGGCGACACCATGTCATACGGCGTAGCGGTCGAGACCCCCAGTCGCGCAAATACCCTGCAAATCGACGGCCCCGAAAGCGAATTGGGCGCCGCCGGCGGAGGATGCGACGGCTGCCCATACGTCGGAAATGTCTTCGGCGACCCACACGTCCGCACGTTCGATGGCATTGGCTACGACATGCAAACAGTCGGAGAATTCATCTACGTCGACATGCCTGCACCGCTTGGGGACGTCCAAGCGCGCTTTACCCCATGGGCAGAAACCAGCCGCCGACTCTCCGGTGTTCTCGCCGTAGCGGTTGACTTGGGTGCGTCCAAGGTCGAAATCAACGCGACCGGCGAACTTCTTATTGACGGCCAGCCCGAGACCGTCGAAGTTGACTCGACGCTCGACCTAGGTGACGGCGCGGCGATACATCGGACTGGACCGCGGGAACACACCCTTGTCTGGCCTGGAACCGGCCAACGAGCCGACCTCAAGGTCTCGTCATACGGCCGCTTTATGAACCTCGGAATGAGATTGCCCGACTCGTTGTCGGGCGAAGTTCTCGGCCTTCTTGGAAACGCAGACGGGAACCTAAACAACGACTTCACCGGCCGCAATGGCACCGTGCTTGCAGCACGTCCAACGGCAACCCTAATCCACACCTCTTTTGCAGATAATTGGCGAATTTCTGACGAAGAGTCGCTCTTTACTTATGAGCCGGGCGAGTCGACCTCAACGTTTACTGACCCCTCATTTCCCGACCAGATCAGCCGCCTTAGCGATCTCACCCCCGAACAACGCGAGCTGGCCGAAGCGATCTGCCGAAGCTTCGGCATTACAGACCCGTTCCTCTTTGACTCCTGTGTGCTCGACGTCGGCATCAGCGACGGCGACTCCGTCTTCGCGGCTGCGGCGTTGAACCTGACGCCACCAGTTCTCGCCCTAGACGGAGTCCTGTCGAGCGAGGTCATTCTCGGAGATGAGCCAGCCCGTTACTACCAATTCGACGGCAGCGGTGACGCAGCGCTTCAAGACTCGGCAGGATCCGGCAATCCGGTCGCAATAAGCAACGGCGTCACCCAGACTGTCGGCCCCATTGCCAACGAACCTGATCTCGGAATCGCCAACACTCTTACTGGCTTCATGGCCACCGCATCAGCGGACGGGCTCGCAGCAGGAGCTGAGCCTCGAACCATCGAGTTCTGGATGGAGGACTTGGGCTCACCAGCGCTGCTTCACTCCGTCTTCGCCTACGGCGACCTCGAGATCTACCACTACGGCAGCGTTCGACAGCTAACTCTTCGCCAAGCAGGTTCACAGATCGCCAAGTGGGTAGCCCCCGAAGCGATCAGCGGCTCATGGCATCACATTGCGATGACATACGAGAACGGTCTCGCAACCATGTACGTCGACGGGTCTTCGATTGGCACTCAAGCCGTCGCTCTCAATACCCAAATGGATGACGGGCTTCGCATGGGACAGCTGGGGGCTTTTGATGAAGTCGCCCTGTACGACCGGGCACTCAGCGCCTACCAGATCAACGAACACCATGCTGTCGGTCGTTCCGCCGACGGACAGCCATGCCGCCGAGTATCGAGCGATGCCTACAGTGCGCTGGTGACCGACGGATTACCTTCGGCCTACTACCGATTCGACGATCGAAACACCGATGGCTCAATCTCGACTCTGGTCGCTGACTCCGCGCGCAACTGCCTGGGCGGTGCCATAACCAGCTCAGCATCACCGGCAACGTCACCAATTGGCGGAGCCACCGCTATCGCGACCTCAACGACCGGCAGCTCTGCCACGCTTCCATCGATTCAAATTCCAGGCGGTTCCGATACACGAACGATCGAATTCTGGATCAATGACACAGCAAGCTCGCTCCATTCGATCATTGACTATGGAAACCTGTCTGTCTTCAACTACGGAAACGTGCGGCAAATCACGCTTCGGGAGAACAACTCTCAGATTGCCAAATGGTCAACCCCTGAGTCAATCAGCGGTGAATGGCACTACATCGTTCTGACGATCGATAACGGCAGTGCCAATCTCTACGTCGACGGTGCATTTGCTGGCACCCAGCCCGTGACTATCGACACGAATTTCGCCGATGGCAGCATTCAATTACGCGGACCGGCATCATTCGACGAATTCGCTGTCTATGACCGAGTACTCACACAAAGTGAAATCAGCGACCGGTGGTCAGTGGGAGCAACCGGAAACACCACCGGCGGTTGCGGAGAATTCGACCAAGATTTGTACAGCCAGACCGTGACCGCAGATGCACCACTTACATACTTCCGGTTCGATGAGCTAACAGTCGACTACCCGACACCTCGCATTGCCCTCGACGCCGGTTCATCTTGCACGCCGGGAACCTACACAGGCATCGCAACACCCATCACGTCGACGGTCGGCGATGCAAACAAGGGACTTGGCCGATCGGGCGGAAGCGCTGCAATGATGTTCTCGCCATCGACCAACCTGCCATCGGGTCCAACGGACCGGACGGTCGAGATGTGGATACAAGCAACCGGTTCATCTCAAACTCTGTTGCGATACGAGAACTTCGGCATTACGACGAGCCCCAACTCCGGTCAGATCGGCTGGTCTCAGGACGGCACACAGGTGGACCGCATCGGCGGGATCAACTTGACCGACATGAAGCACGTCGTGATATCGGTTGAGAGCCTGCAGGGCACGGTGTACATCGACGGGGTCAATGCTGGCTCATTGGACCTCTCCTCGCTCAACACAAGCGGAGGGGGTCGCCTAGAGATCAGCTCATTCGCCGCCTTCGACGAAGTCGCGATCTACGACAGGGCCCTCACGGCCGCTGAGGTACAGGCACACTTCGCCGCTGCTGGATAACCAACCGGCCCAGATGTGTTGAGCCGAATCGCTCAGGCGGCGCTATCGATCGGTTTCCTACCGTTTGCTTATGGAAACCACAGGCGCGGACACGACATCCACATTCTCCTTCGGAACCGAAAGCCCCTGGCTCGGACTCGATCTCGCAACCCTTGAGATCCACAGCCGAGCACGCATGCTGCAATCAAAGCAGCGGGCCGAACGGCTCCGTCGCAAGAACCTCGCACTCTCCCACCTCCTCGAGATGGCACAGGCACAACGCCACATCGAAGTCGACATCCGTCGAACGACCGCCCGCACGACCGAGATCATCCCGCCGTCAGCCGAAGACGAAATCGAACTCCGAGCAAAGTCCGAGATCCTCGACCTTCGCATGAAGAACGCGCTCGACGACCGCGACGGCCTTCGCATCCTGCGCGAATCACAACCACGCGCCGCAGCATCTCGCCGCTGGGGCTGACTTCGATAAGACTGCGGGCATGGCGCCCGAGGTCTTCGAACTACCCCGCTCAATAACGGGCTTCGGGGTAGACCACCCACCACACATCGTCGAACAACGCCACGACGCGTTCGTCACCTGGGCCCGAGCCCTCGCCGCGTCCATGCAAAGCCCACTTCGCGAACTACCCCGAAGCGAACGCCTTCCATCGTTCGACACCGTGCTCGTCGAACGCGCCGACCGGTGGCTTCTTCACAACCGCTTCGTGCCCCTCGTCGGCGTCCTCGCCGTGCCGCCCGAACCAGGCCCATCGTGGGCCGTCGCCGGCGACTACGTCGACATCGCCATACCGCAACACGCCATCGGCTGGGGACCGCGCATACTCTCCGCCGCCACACTCAACGCACAGCTCCAACCAACCGACCTCGCCACGTTCCTCCCCACCGCAATCGCACAAGCCGACCGGTACAAGCCAGCCACCATCGGCAACGTCGTCTTCAACTACTGGACCTAATCACCTACACGTATGAGTCATTGTGCTCAAGCGAATTGGGCAACACGCCGAACGCACGGGCATGCCATGGTTCACGAAAGACCACTCGACCGGTAACGACGTCAAGGACTTCGACCGGCAGATCCGAAGCCTCATCGCCAAGCACGCCCCCGCAGACGTCCCCGTCATCGACACCGGACAAGACGCCCTCCAAATCGGATCGATCACCACCAACCTCGGCAACCTGCGCAAAGCATGGGCCGAACATCAGCCCGAAGAACGACTCCCGTGGCTCGAACGAACCGTCATTGCATTCGTCGACCACAAACCCATCCCCAACGAGCTCAACACCTCCCGACTGCGACCCGGCATCCGGTCACGCACCACCTTCGAACTCGCCGCGCTCCAGTTCGCCGTCGACAACAACGACGGCTTCACCGACGCCAGCGCCCCCGCCATGTTGCCCATCGCCGCCGACCTCGCCTGGGTCCTGATCTGGGACACACCAGCAACCATGGGCACCATCAACAAGAGCCAGCTCGACGAATGGAACGCACCCTTCGACGAGCTCCTCGACATCGCCAAATCGAACCTCGCCATGGAACCGTTCCTCGGCTGGAACGTCATCGAAGACCGCGTCTACTCACCGATGGGCCTCAACGACTACGACGGCACCCGCGTCTTTCTGCCCGGAGCCCTCAGCTTCCTTCCGTTCGAAACCGAACGCGTCGTGTTCCAACCAACCCGAACCGCATGCTTCATCGCCGACGCAGACGACCCCGAAGGACTGGTGATAGCCGCCCAACTCGCCCTCCAAGAAGTCGACGCCGCCCACCAGGTCAGCTTCACCCCCGTCGTCGGCTACGAAGGCGACTGGCGGCCCCTCGAACTCGAGCCCCACCACCCCGCCTACGCCGCCTGGCGACGCCTCATCACCCTCGACCGGCTCTACGGATACGACGCCCAGAAAGCAATCCTCGAAGAGCAACTTCGAGACGAACTGTTCATCGCCAAGTTCTCCGCAGTGGAAACCAACGACGGCCTGGTCACCTCGTACTGCACGTGGTCAGCGGGCGTACCCACACTGCTCCCCGTCGCCGACGTCGTCGCGTTCTACTCCGGCGACAGCCCCGACGACGGAACGTTCATGGTTCCGTGGGCCGCCGCCGTCGAACTCGTTGGCCACCTCATCGAACCGACCAACCACTACCCGACGCGCTTTCGCGTCATGGACTTCCCAACACCGGTCGAACTCGACGTTCTCCGCGGCGTAGCGGTCACGCTCTAACTACCTCGAACGTTCGAACCGTTCGACGACCGCAGCTGCACTCACCACCTCGGTGATCGCGCCGACACCCTCGCCCGCCCACAACACACGCACACCCATGTCGGCGTTCGCCACCGCTTCGACATGAGCGGCCTGATGCGGCTCGACATTGCTCGCCAGCTCATCCTCTCGACCAGCCCACTCGTCAGTGAGGGACGTCCGGGCGGTTCGACCCGTATACCCCTCGGGCCACAGCGGCCCCCTGATGTGGTCGTACACACGGCTACGGATCGTGTCGCTTCCATCGACATCGACCAACCGGCCCTTGGCCTCTCGAACATCGATGGCCTCATGGGTCGCATAGAACGCCGTACCAAGAGCAGCCCCAGCAGCACCAAACTCGTGCGCCGCGTCGAGATCGGCCTGATCGTTCATGCCACCGGCCGCAACCAACGGAACATCGGGCAAGGCATCACTGATCTGCGCGAGCGTCTCGCGCAACCGAAACTGGGGCCGGCCATGACCACCCGACTCGGTGCCCTGCGCAACGATCACATCGGCGCCAGCCTCCACCGCCTCCCGAGCCTCCCCGACCGTTCCCACCTGACAAATCGCCTTCGCACCCGCCGCATGAATCGGCGCAATATGTGGAGCCAACTCACCAAACGCAAGCCACAACGCACACGGTTCGTGAGACAACATTGCAGCCAATCCACCCTCGGCCATGTTCCACGTGATGACGCCAACACCCACTCGAGCATCACCGGCGACCGTCATCTCTTTGTCGAGCCAACCCGCATCGCCATAGCCGCCACCCAAGATCCCAAGGCCACCAGCGTTCGACACCGCAGCAGCCAACTCGCCACCCGCGACCTTGGCCATCGGGGCGAGCAGCACCGGCCGTTCGATTCCCAGCACATCACACAGATGCGCACTCGAAGCTCCAGCACGGTCAGCGGGTGAGGTCACCGGCCCATGGTAGAGGTCAGACCCAAATCAGCAGAACTGGGTCTGACCCCACCGAACTACGCCCGCACGTTGGAGGGTTGGACGTAGAGGCTTCGCCAGTTCTGCTCGCCGACGACCCCACCGATCAACCAGCACAAGGGCTCCAGAGTCCGACGCAGAACCTTGCCGACATAGTCCGGCTTGTCACGGCGACCCATCCGATACGCGAGCTCGGCTGCCCGGTGCACGGCCATGTAGTGCAACACCGGTTCGATAATGCGGCCCATACGTGAACCCGACCGCATCACCCGAACCGCTGGAATTCCCCAGGCGTGATAGCCACGCACCGTTTGGCTGCCGATGTGTTGCTGCGTGAACCGGAGATCGGCCACCCAGTCTCCGCGGTCGAGCATTCCCCGTTGATAGAAGTACGTGCAGATGACGCGGCTCTCGTTGCCGCTCTCTTCCTCTTCCTCTTCGTCTTCGTCTTCCTCGTCTTCCTCGTCTTCCTCTTCCTCGTCCTGCTCTTCGTCCTCTTCTTCCTCGTCGTCGAGGTGTCCGTACGCTGCGTCCTCGTACGACTCCTGGTTTTCGTTAAGGCTCTGCGTCGTCGCTGCCTGTTGCTCCTCGGTCTGCTCGAAGCCAAAGTCGAACGTGTTGTCGGTATCGCTATCCCCACCACCAGTGGAGGTGTTGACCACTACCGGCGCGGGCGTTGGCTCAGGCTCAGGCTGCTGATCCTGAATTCCATCGATCGCCTCGACGACCGGAGCGTTCGGGTTCGAGAAACTCGGGAACGGATTCGTGAACGATGGCATCTCCGGAGCGGGCACCGCGTCGGTCAGCGGAACCCCGCTCGCCAGATCTTGGAGGATCTCGTTGTCCGGGTCGAGGACCGACGCAAACTGTGCATCAACCTGAAGCTGCTCGGGGGTCATCTGCAAGTCGATACCGTCGGTCGTCTGGAGCGTCACCGTCGGAGCCGCGACCGGCGTTGGCCCCACATACTCCGACTCTGAGCTCGACACAGTGAACCCCGGTTGCATCTGGCCGTCCTCGAGAACAGGCGAGTTCGAAATGGTCGTTGTCTCGACCTGGGACTGAGGAGTGTCTCCCCCAACCTCGTCATCGGTTGACAGCATCGTGGTCTCGACATCGGTAGTCACCGATTCGGAGTTGTACGGATCAACCGTGTTGCTCGGCAGACTCACGCCAACCACCGAAGCTGTGGCATCGGGAACGACCACCGACTGGGTGCTCGTCACTTCAACCGATTCGGTCGTCGTGTACTGGCCCCCGTCCTCACCGAGCTGCGGCGTTTCTTCATCGGCATGTTGCTGGGCCTGATCGACGCCACTCTCAGAATTTGGATAGCTCACGCCCGTCGTCGATGTGGTCTGCTGAGAGAACGTCTGGAGCCCCTGTGCCCCCACTCCAGCATTCGCAATCTGCGGGATCTCGAGACCAATCTCGGGTGCGATCACCGTCTCTTCCTCACGAATCGAGGTCGTCCCGGTATCGACCGTGACCTCTTCTTCACCGACCTCGACGGATGTGATTGGAGCATTGAACACATCCAACGTGCTCGAGTTAACGCCAATCCCTGCGGTTACCGGACCAACGTTGCCCCCGATCGAGACAGACACGTCGGAGATTCCACCCAGATCTTGATGCCCGGGCGCCCCAATGTCGGTCACGGTGACACCGACTGGAAGATCGGCAATGTTGTCGGTCGAGGGATAGTTCTCGCCACTGAGCGCATCAGACACGGCTCCGGGGTCGCCGGAAACGGTCGTGCTGTCGAAATCGACGTTCGGAAGAATACTGATGCCGGCAGTAGCGAATGGGTTGGCGGGAAATTCGATGCCAACACCTGCGGATTCGATCGTCGTGATTTCCACCGACACCTGCCCGTCGGTGTCTTGGGAAACCGTCTCGGTCACGGCTGTTTCCTCGTCAAAGATGATGCCGTCAGCGAGCTGACCACTATTTTCTGCGATTCCCGCAGCGTTCTCAGGCCCGCTGGTTAGGTCGTCAATGTTGTTCAGGTTCTCGACGGTGTCGTCCCCGATCTCTGGCCCGTTGTAGGCGCTGGTGTCTACCGAGGTTCCGCCGGTGTTCTCGGGGCCACCTGCGGCGTTGTCGGGGACGGCACCCGGCTCGCCTCCCTGCTGGCCGTCATAATCGTCGAGTCCGTCGGGCTCGACATTGGACCAGTCGATATTCGTGAGATCTACGGGCTCGTCGTCAGCGTCAGGATTTGGTCCATCAGTGTCGTCATTCGACTCGGGCTCATCGGTCTCGTCGTCCTCATCTCGGATGATGACCGGAGCATCGGGTTGCGCATCCTCAGCAGGACTCGGAGGAGTCGGGCGCGGCGGAGCGGGCTCCTCGTCCGCATCAGGCTCGCCGTCGAGGTCATCGCCGTCACCGTCGCCTTCATCGCCACCTTCGCCGTCACCCTCATCGTCGTCCTCGTCAATCACGAACTCCTCGGGATCGCGAACAACGACCGGCTCTTGCTCGCCGACTGGCTCGACCGGATCCGGCTCTGGCTCTGGCTCTGGCGGTGCCGATGTCCCGTCGGTCTCCGTCTGGCCGTCATCTGCCGCGATTGGAGCCAAGTCCTCACCCGTGTCAACACCTGCCATATCAACCACGGCGATGGCCTCGCCGTCATCTCCACCATCGTCAACATCAGCAACCTGAGCGGGCAACACCGGTTCCGCAGGAACGGTCGGCACGAGTTGCCAATCCTCGTTGGTGTCGGTGTCGATGTCGGTGTCGGCGTCGGCGTCGGGCGCTGCTGGCTCGTCGTTCTGTCCGGGGTTTGACGGCGGCTCCTCGATGGGACCATCCCCATCGTCGATCTGCGGAGGAGGACCCGTCACTGTCACCGACTTGACCGAGAAACGATCTTTCGAATGGTTGAACGCCGTGACGTAGTACCGGTGTCCCGAAGGCGTTGCCGTGTCGGTCCATTCGGTTGCCGAGACTGTCGCAACATACACATCGTTGCGGTAGACGTTGTACCCACCAGCCCCGGTCACTGCATTCCATTGAAGCGTGGTGCGACCAAATGTTGTGGTTGCTCGAACGTTGGTCGGCGCGTCGGGGTCGACAACCGTCGCGATGGCAACCGTTGGCTCGGCTGCATCGGCCGAGTCTTGCTGAGCTTCGACGCGTTCGGCTTCGACGCGTTCGGCTTCGATGCGTTCGGCCTGTTCTCGCGCCGCGTTCTCCCGAACTTCTGCCAGGCGCTCTTCTTCTGCTTCCCGAGCCTGACGGGCTTGCTCAGCACGCCGTTCGTCCTCAGCGGCTTGGGCATCACGAGCCTCCTGCGCCACACGTGCGTCTTCGGCCTCCTGAGCTTGCCGCTCCTGCTCACGCTGTCGAGCTTGCTCAGCATCGCGAGCCTCCTGGGCAAGCCGATCTCGCTCCTCCTGTGCCTCACGCTCCGCCTGTGCCTCACGCTCCGCCTGTGCCTCTCGCTCCGCTTGTGCCTCACGGTCGGCCTCGGCTTGACGCTCCGCCTCTGCCTGACGGTCTGCTTCGGCTTCGGCCTGACGACGGGCCTCGTCCTCGCGTGCTTCACGACCCTCATCGACTCCGGTCACCTCGTTCGACCGCCCAGAGAACTTCGTCTTCGTCGCATCGAACGCGGTCACGTAATACCGATGATCACCAGCGGTCTCGCTCCACGAGGTCCCGTTCACGGTCGCGACATAGTCGTTGTTTCGATACACGTTGTACCCAGCCGCGCCACTCGACGAGCTCCACCGAAGCACCGTTCGACCGTTCGAGTAACTCGCCTGAAGGCTTCGCGGCGCCGCTGGAGCGACCGCACGCGGCTCGCTCACCCCCGCCGTCACCCGCACCTCGTTTGACCGCGACGAGAAAACCGTCTTCGACGTATCGAACGTGGTCACGTAATAACTATGCGCACCCGAGATCTGCTCGGTGAACGGAGGCGAGCTCACCGTCGCGATGTAGCCACCATCTCGATACACGTTGTATCCACCAGCACCATCCACCGGACTCCACGAGATCCGAACACCATCGGTGATTGGACTGCCGCTCACGTTCCTCGGCGCATCGATCGCACCAGCGGCTCCAACCGCTGGCGCCATCACAAATGCGATCATGACAGCCACCAGCGTGGTCAATCCGAGTCGTTTCATGCTCTTTGCTCCTTCTTCCCCAGTGGGACAGCTCTGGGCGTAACACGCACGGACCGTGAGTAACGGGGGACAGAACTTCACAAATTTCAGAGAACTCTCCGAGCATCGAGCAACACCACCCGCCAATAACGAAATACTGAGCGTCGAGAGGGAGTTACCGCCACGTGGAAAACAGCAACAATGCGCCCCGCCGCGCTCAGTCATCGCATCGTCCGTCGTCTCGCAGCACTGTGCTCGCGCTGCTCGTCCTACTCAGCCTCGTCGCAGCCGCGTGTGGCAGCTCCGATAACGCCAGCGGCACCGCCGACCTCGGCGACTGGGACAGCATCCTCTCTGAGGCCGACGGCCAAACCGTCCAGCTATGGATGTGGGGCGGAGACACCGTCCTCAACAGCTACATCGAAGACACCGTCGCCCCAGCCGTCGCCGACCTCGGCGTCACCCTCGAACAAGTACGCATCGAAGCAACAGCCGACGGCATCGACCGCATCGTCAGCGAAATCGAAGCCGGAAGCGACGACGGTGCCGTCGATCTCATCTGGGTAAACGGCAAGAACTTCTCCCAAGGCAAAGACTCCGGCCTCTGGGCACAAGACTGGGTATCGGCACTCCCGAACGCATCTTTGCTCGACGCCGACGACCCCACCCTGTTCTCCGACTTCGGCGTCCCCACTGACGGACAAGAAGCCCCGTGGAGCCGCGCCGCCTTCACCTTCGCCTACGACTCGGCCGTCATCGACAACCCGCCCTCCACCTTCGCCGAACTCACCGATTGGGTCGCCGCCAACCCCGGCCGCTTCACCTACCCAGCCCCGCCCGACTTCACCGGATCGGCCTTCGTGCGCCAAGCCGTCCAAGCACTCGGCGAAGACGAAGCATTCGAACTCCTCGCCACCATGGGCCCCAACCTGTGGAACGGCGGAGAGTCCTTCCCCAAGGACGAAGCCGAGCTCAACACCCTGTTCGGCAACGGCGAAGTCGACCTCGCCATGAGCTACAACCCCAACTTCGTACAGGTGAACGTCGACCAAGGCATCTTCGCCGGAACCGCCCGACCCTTCATCTTCGAAGGCGGCACCCTCCAAAACGTGAGCTTCCTCGCCATGCCCGCCAACGCCGGATCGGCGTCGGGAGCCATGGTCGTCATGAACGAGATGCTCACCGCCGAACTGCAATCGGAAAAACTCTCCCAAGTCGGCGTACCCGCAGTGGTCGATATCGGCGGTGTGGTCGAAGAGACCGACTACCGCCTGTCAGACTTTGGAACACCACTCGAAGAACTACCCGCAGACGACGTCCCTCGAATCGACGAACGCTGGCGCACGGAGGTGCTCCGATGACTGAAGAAAACAACGACGAATTGATCGACTTGGTGATCATCGGCGGTGGCACCGCCGGACTCGTGGCCGCCCACGGCGCCGCAGGCATGGGCGCCTCGGTCGTCATGGTCGAACCAAACCATCCCGGCGGCGACTGCCTGTGGACCGGCTGTGTCCCGAGCAAACGCCTCCTCTCAGCAGCACACGCCGCCCACGTCATGCGCACCGCCCAAGTCCACGGCATCACCAGCGTCGAACCCCAGGTCGACTTCGCCGCCGTTATGGCCGGCGTCAAAGACGCACAAGAACACATTGCCCACCACGACTCCGTCGAACGGCTCGAAAAGGCCGGAGTCCGCGTCATCGCCGAATACGGCGCATTCACCGCCGATGGCGAAATCACCGCCGGCGATGATGTGCTCCACTACCGCAAGGCCATGATCGCCACCGGCGCATCGCCCGTCGTCCCCGGCATCCCCGGACTGCGCGAAGCCAACCCCCGCACCTCCGACACCATCTGGGAACTCGACGAGCTCCCCAAGCGACTCGTCGTCATCGGCGCAGGTGCCATCGGCTGCGAACTCGGCCAAGCCTTCGGCCGACTCGGCAGCGACGTCACCCTCGTCGAAGCCGCACCGCGCATCCTTCCCATGCTCGGCGAACAGGTCGCCCACGTCGTCGGCGAACAGATGCGCTCCGAAGGCATGACCGTGCTCGAAGGCTCCAAGGTCACCGGCGTCGAAGGCGACACCGCATCCGGCACCGCCACCGTCATCATCGACGACGGAACCCGAATCGAATGCGACGAAATCCTCGTCGCCGTCGGCCGACGTGCAAACACCGCCAACGTCGGACTCGACCTCGTCGACGTCGAGCTCGACGAACGAGGACACGTCGTCGTCGACGATCTGCTCCAGTCCTCCAACCCGCACATCTACGCCGGCGGCGACGTCATCGGCAAGATGCCGTTCACGCACACCGCCGGACTGCACGGCGGCCTCGTCGTCTCCAACGCGCTGTTCCGCCTACGCCGCAAAGCCGACCACGACAAGATCCCATTCGCCATCTTCTGCGATCCCGAGGTCGCGAGCGTCGGACAGATCGAGGGCGACGATATCGAACGTCACCACTTCGACTACGACCAACTCGACCGGGCCGTCACCAGCGGAACACCCATCGGCTTCGCCGACCTGTTCACCGACAGCAAAGGCCGCCTCGTCGGCGCAACCGTCGTCGGCACCACCGCAGGCGAAACCATCAACGAGATGACCGCCCGCATTCACGACGGTGCCAAGCTCCGCGACATCGGCCAAATGGTCCGCCCCTACCCCACCTTCGCCGAAGGCGCCGCAAAGGCCGCCAACGAGACCCTGCGCGAGCAGTACTTCTCCGACCGGACCCGCAAACTCACGACCCCGGTTCTTGATCTCCTCGGGAAGGTCGATCATCCGCGAGGCTGACGGCCACAAACCGGATCCGCTGCACCACCGTTATCGCCACGATCGCCGCCCATGCCCACAACAACTCCCGGGTATAGCTGCCGACCAACAACACCACGCTCATTGCGGCGATCGTCTCCGTGCCCTCGGCTAAACCGGCCGGAAAGTGCAAACTTCGACCATCGCCTGCCAGCATCTGACGCTGCGCCAAGCTCGACCAGGCCAAAAACGCACTGCCGTTTAGGTAGTACGTCAGGAACACCACGAGCGCAGCCACCCGGGCATCGGGAACCGACCAACCAATCGCCACGACGATGCCGCCGTAGATCGCAAAGTCCGCCATGATGTCGAGGAACCCACCCAGTTGGGTTTCGCCAACACGCCGGGCGAGCGGACCATCGAGTCCATCGATCAACCGGTTCAACAACCACATGATCAGCCCCAGTATCCACCGATCCGTCGCCACCGCAACACACGCCCCCAGCCCGACGACGAACCCGATACCCGTCACCACGTTCGGGGTCAACCCGGCCGCGTCCAGCCCGCCAGCGATCCGATCGAGCCCGGGATGAAGTCGTTCACGAAGCGAAGCGTCGAGCATCGATGGCGATCCTTCCTCGGTGTTGTTCCGGCGTTGCTGTTGGTGGGCGGGTTGAGCGTCGCGGCGCTCGCAGGCGTGGTGTCAGCGTCGTTCCGCCCCGGCGCGCTAATTGGAGGATCGTACGGCACCGACGCGTGGCGGCGATTGCTGAGCGATCAGGGATTTCTCGACGCCGTGATCTTCACACTGCGCGCCGCATTCATCGCAACAACCGCCTCCGTTGCCCTCTCCATTCCCCTCGCCATGGCGCTACGCCGATCCACACCCTTCGCCCGCGGCCTCGTCGCCCTACCGCTCCCCGTCCCACACCTCGTCATTGCCTCGGTTGCGGTGCTCTGGCTCGGACCTGGCGGCGTCGTCGATCGCGTCGGCGACACGCTCCCCATCATCGCGAGCCCGTTCGGATGGGGCGTCATCGTCGTCTACATCCTGAAGGAAGTTCCCTTCCTCACCCTGCTTATGCTCGCCGCCTTCGGCGAAGACGACCGCTCCCGCGAAGAAGCTGCCCGCACCCTCGGAGCGACCCGGCTCGAACGCTGGCGCGGCGTACTCCTCCCCCAACTCGCCCGCCCGACGCTGCTCGGCTCGCTCGTCGTCGCCGCGTTCGTCGTTGGCAGCACCGAGGTTCCGCAAGTCGTTGGCCCGCTGTCCCCCGACGCACTCACCACATGGTCGATCACCGTCGTCCGGCTGCGCGGACCCGTCGCCCGCCCCGACGCAGCAGCCGCACTCGTCGTCACCTCCATCATCGTGCTCGCGCTGGCCATCGCCGCCTTGTGGTCCGGCATGCGCCTGACCAGCCCACGCGCCCCACGGGACCGCAACGGTGACGACCAATGAGCCGCCTCGCACCACGCGCCCTCATCGGCACCATGCTCTTCGTGCTCGTCGGCCCGCTCCTACTCCTGCCGATCCAGGCATTCTCCGACGAATGGCGCGCCCCAAACCTCATCCCTCAACGCTTCGGCCTCCGCGGCATCGAACGGGTTCTCAACGACGGCCTCCTCCCCGAAGCGATCGCCAACTCGGTCACCGTCGCAATCGCGGCCGCCCTGATCGGCGTCCTCATCGCCTGGCCCGCCTCTCGCTCACTCGCCCAACTCGACGCACCCCGCGCGGTCTGGCTAGTCGTGATTCTTCCCCTACTGCTCCCGCCCCTCGTCGTCGGCGAAGGCCTGCGGGTGTGGTTCCTTCGACTCGGCCTGGCCGACTCGCTCGCCGGTCTGGTCCTGGCCCACCTCGTCTTCGTCGTGCCCTACTGCATCCTTGTGCTCACCCCCGGCTTCACCCCAGAGCTCCGCAACCGAGAAGCCGCAGCCACCATGCTCACCGGCGACACCTGGCAACGCATTCAGTCCGTCACGCTCCCCGGCATGCGCAGACAAGTCGCCCTCGCCCTCGCCCTCGGCTTCACGATCTCGTGGGCCCAATACGGCACAAGCCTCGGCGTCGGCGGCGGCGTCCCGATGCTGCCCCTGCTCTTCGTGCCCCTCGTGCGAGCCGACCCACAAGTCGCCGCGGTACTCGACCTGGTGGTGATCGCCCCGCCGCTCATCGCACTCGCCATCTCCCAACGGCGATCCGGCGTCGACCCGCCACCGCTGTAGGTTCGCTACGTCGAACGGGCCGATGCCAACCGGCGCGCAGCGAACGTCGAGATCACGACGGTCGCCAGCAAGGCCCCGGCGGCGAGCAGAAACGCCGAGCTCGACGGGTCGTCGGCACGGGACGCCGCAAACGTCGTCAGCGCCGTCCCCGGCAACATCCCGATGACCGAACCAGCGACGTACCGAGACGGCCGCATCGCCGTCAGGCCAGCTGCGTAGTTCAACAGGTTGAACGGAACGATCGGCATCAGCCGCAGGACGACGATCGACACAAAATCGTTCTCCCCGATCCAATCGTCGAGCGACATCAACCGACCACCCAGCAACTCTTGAGAACCCTCGCGGCCCAACCCCCGCGCAATGAAGAACGCAATCGTCGCCCCGATTAGCGACCCGACCATGGCCACCGGAAAACCGACCGCGAAGCCCAGCACAGCACCAGCGGTCACGGTGCCGATCGTCCCCGGGACCAGCGTCACGACCGCAACCACGTACAGCACCACGAACGCAGCGATACCCCACCGGCTGTCCGCCGCGTCCTCGAGCACATCGGCCACCCCATCGGTGCCGAGAAGCAACAGCGCCACCGCGGTCACGCCCAGGAGGAATCCCAGCAGGAGAAGCCGAAGAACGGCGAGGGAAGGGGCGAAGCGGCTCATGTGATGTCGCTCCGCATCGTAGGCGGCTCCGAGTGCCGATCAGAAGAACCGAAGCGACATCGCCAATCCGTGAGAGAAAGTAGGGCCACGACTACGCAGCGTCACCACAGTTCGCTAAGGTCATGCGCGCTCACGAGCCCGCAACTGCTCGTCTGCCTCCACACAGCACTGAGCAGCCGATACCTATTCGACTACTCCTGCTGAACTCCGAACTTCGCAGACCGATCGTATTTACATGGCTGACATCGCATTTCTGATCACCCGGTCATCAACGCCGTGTGACCCAGCAACGGTGGTCCAGCACGCAAGCGACCTCTCGCTCAAACTCGCAATCAGCCCGAACGACAACTCGTCGAACGGCGCCACCGAACTCCTCAGCTTCTCCTGCAACGACGGGCGACCCGGCATGTTGGTCTGCACGTTCCTGCCGGTCCCCCACCCCGACGCATCGTCACTCCCAGTCGGAGCGCTGTCCCCGACCGCTGACGAACTCGCCGAAGGTCGCTCCCACATCATCCTCGTCGGCTTCGGCGTCGAAGGCACACCCGAAGAACGAGACGCGGTCATGTACCTCTTCGCCGCCGCGGTCGCACGGTCGACCGACGCGGTCGGCGCGATGCTCGGGTCGGCGACCAGCCTGCACCGCGCCGACGCGTTCCTCGACCTCGTCGCACAAATACCCGAACACGGTATCCCGCCCGAACTCAACGTGCAGCCACAGGACCCGGAAACGACCTGACCAACGCCATTGCTTTGTGCCCATTTACGGGCACACTTCACCAATGGCCAAACGACCGGCATACGACTTTTGGGCCGACGCCGAGACCCGAATGATCCAGCCATACCAGGCAACCAAGACCTACCTCTGCCCAGGCTGCAACCGCGACATCATGCCGGGCACCGGACACATCGTTGCCGTGCCGCCCGAAGCCGTCGACCTGCGTCGACACTGGCACAAGGGCTGCTGGACGGGCCGGTCGACCCGCCAGCCACGCCGCTAGCGCTCGAGCCCTCAGCCTGCGGAGCTAGTGGTCAGAACCGTTGAGAAATTTCTCGACCGCACCCGAGGTATCGAAGAACGCATCACGAACACTGCGCTGATGTGCACGAGCGCGCTCGGCGGCAAGGCCCGCATCCTTGGCCACTAACGCATCCAAGATGCCACCGTGCTGCCGCAGGATTCCCTCGAGCTCAACGTCGGGCGACGTCAAGGTAATGAATGTCCGAGCAAATGGTTCGAGCTGGCTAAAGACACGCTCGACGGCTTCGTTACCGGACTCTCGAGCAATGATGCGATGGAAGTTTGCGTCGGCCTCGGTCATCCCGACATAGTCCTTGGCTTCAAGACACGCCGTCATATCGCTATGAGCAGTGCGCAGTTCTTCCATGGCATCAGCACTCAGCCGGGGTGCTGCCAGACGGGCCGCCAATGCGTCGATCTCGGAACGAACCTCGCTGACATCGCGAAGCTCCTTCGCCGTTGGCTGACGCACACGCGCCCCACGCCGCGACTCGATCTCGACCATACCCATCGCCGCAAGATCGCGAAGTGCCTCACGCACCGGCGACTGGCTGATCTCGAGCTCCTTGGCAAGCCGACTCTCCACAATGCGCTCACCGGGTCCGTAATCGCCGTTGACGATCCGATCGAGGAGCAAGCGCTTAATGGACGCGGACAATGGCTCGGAGCCAATTGCTATGCCCGTTTCGCTACTCATCGAGTGATTCCTGCATTTTGTCGACCTTCCCTTGCCCGTCGTGCAATCTGGAACCCGCGATACTACGGCGATGCCGAGCAAAGTGAGTTTGCGACGCACCCGAACCGATGTCAGAACAACGCTGGACAGCGCACCCGCGACCCCCAACTACGTTGTAGTACCAATGTCGATACCTCAGCCAAGCAGCACCCAACAACGACCCGACCGTGTCTGGTATGCAGCGTTCGGATCGAACCTCTCCAACGACCGGTTCGCCGTGTATCTCAACGGCGGCGTCGCAACCGGATCGATCGGGGCATCGCCAGGCGCACGAGACAACACGCCCCCCGCAAACGTCGAAACCCGATTCTGCGACTACCCGTTGATGTTCGCCGGGGTCGCCGACAAATGGTCCGGCGGCGGCGTCGCATTCCTTGGCTGCGAGCCGGGCGACCACCACACGGCCCTGCGCCTTCACGACATCACCAACGAACAATTCGACGATGTCGTACAACAAGAAAACCGTGCCGACACAACGGTGATCGTCGACCTCCAACACGCGGTTGCCGAGGGCTTCGTCGATGCTCTCGACAGCCTGTACGGACGGGTCCTCCACCTCGGTCAACACCACGACGGCAAGCACATCTTCACGATCACCAGCGCCAACCCGCCAGAGGTCAATGCCCCGCACCCGACCTATGTGCGCACCATCGCGAACGGACTTCTCGATGGCTTTGGTTTCGACGACCTCGCAGCGGTCAGAGCACAACTCGCTCCGGCCATCGGCATGTCGGCGTTCGGCGACGCCGAGTGGGAGCACGTCGCAGCCCTCTGAGATATTGCAGCCCTCTGAGATATCGAAATGAGTCGGCCCTAGGCCAAACGACTCATGTCTGACAAAAGAGATCCGACGGGGATGGTGAAGATCACCCTCGGAGGATGAAATGCGAATCCATTTGGATCAGCGATATGTGATCGCGGCGTCGTGCGTACTCGCACTTGTGCTCTCGATAGTCCTGGCGGTTACGGCTTATGAGATCGTCGGCGATCCGCTCGCCGAACTCTCCCAGTCCGAAGACGGCATCGTGGACGATGACGTCGTGGAGGGAGCCATCGATACCGAGGTCCTGGGCCTGACCGAAACAGCCGAGGACCAGGCTGGCGAAACCAGTGCATCTCGCGACCTGGCCCGTCCCGACGACGATGTCATCCGGGAAACAACGGTAGCCACCACCGTCAACGACGAGTCCGCCGACGAATCCGCCGGAGCAGCACCTCTCGCCCTCATCGCCGAGACCGCGGAGATCAGCGGCCGCGTGTGGATCGATGTCAACGGCAACGGCGT
>CALLAA010000015.1 GCA_938002955.1 uncultured Acidimicrobiales bacterium | reverse complement strand
CTCAGTGGCTTCTCCTTCGATGATGTCGCCGGAATCGAGGCTGCGGGCGTCAACACCCACGAAATCGTGCGCACCTCGATGATCGGCTTTCTTGAAGGAGCCATGATCCACGGGGTCTTCCACGGGGACCTCCATGGCGGCAATCTGTTCGTCCAACCCGATGGACGCACCGCGCTGTTCGACTTTGGCATCACGGGTCGCCTAACGGAGAAGAAGCGACAGGCCTTTCTCCGGCTCCTGATGTCGGGAATGATCAGCGATGTGAAGGGCCAGCTCGCAGCGATTCGCGACCTCGGCGCTCTGCCTGCCGACACCGACCTCGACGTCGTCTTTCACGACCTGGGACTCGATCAGGCTCCCCTCGACCCAACCGCGCTCACACCCGATGAGCTCATCGCCGAACTGCAACGATTCGTGAAGCAGCTCCTCGGCTACGGGGCCAGTCTCCCCAAGGAGCTCATGCTCTTTGTGAAGAACCTTATGTTCGTCGATGCGGCCATCGGCACCCTCGCCCCCGATCTCGACCTGTTTGGCGAAGTGGTTCATATCGCTACGTACTTCCAGCAGAACCATGGACAACAACTCGCGACCGAAATGGGCATTGCGAGCGAAGAGATCGAAGTCGACCTCACCTCGTTCAAGGACAGCGTGGGAATCGACCGGTCGACCGAATCCGTGACCTACAACGACCTCCAGGCTCGGCGCCAGCTCATCCAAAAGCGCATGCACGACCATCGTGGCGAGGCGGTGAAGTCGGGATTCTTCAGCCGCTTTCGACGCGGCTAGATCCAACGGCTTCAGGACGTTCGGCGAAATAGGCTCGTAAATTGCCGGCCTGATGCTTTTGCGTCCGGCGCGGGTGTCGTGGGGTGCACGATCTGGGTTGGTGGTTGCTCGATCACGACAGCAGGCAATGCGCCAGACGGAGCCTGGCGCCGGTCTTGTCCTGACCGTTCGACAAACCCCTCATCAACGACCGTCAGTGATTTGGACGTTCGCCGGTCGGTCAGCGCACGTGGGGTAAAGACCTCTGGTGCTTCTTCGGTGTTCGCCGGCGCGTCGGTCTCGCAGAACGTGGGATGCGGTTGCCGTGTCGCGGTGGGAACCACCGGAACTGGCGCTTCGCTGTTCTTCACGAGCAGCTGTTGGCCGTCGTCGGGGTTCTCGGCCTTTTCGCGGAGATACGCGTCATAGCCGGGGCTGAGAAAGAACTCGAGTTCGCCGTCTTCAGATGTCGTCACATTGGTGAACTGGTCCTCTGCTTCGGCGGGCATCCGTTCCATACACGCCTCAAAGATGGCCTCGGCGCACGCAACCGCGTCCTTGCCCGAACGACTCTTCAACATGTCGAACGGAATGGACGCGCCTTCTGTGGTCTCGACTTCGGGGTACCACCACTTCTTTGCCGAGCGGGGATCCATGCCAAGGCCGACCTCGCGAATCTGCGCGAAACCTATGGATTCCGACGCTCCAATGAGCCGCTCATGTCGCAGCTCCTGCTCATCGATCTCGGCCCAGCCAATGAGGCGCAGGACGACGAGCATCGGAAGAACGAACACGACGGCCACGAGCGGATAGCCCAAGACGATCGACACGGCCATGGCGATCGGCCCGGCAATGAGGACTCCCGCCCACAGCGAACGGCGTCGCAACGAAGGCCAGACGCGTACGGAACTCATGTGTCGTCCGCCCGATTTTCCCTGCGTCATAGCTGAGGAATCGGTAGGTGTAGCCCCGTCCTTGAGCGCGGTCAACACTGCGCGGTCCCCCTAGGGAGAGCACCCGTGACCGGCGAATGGGATATCCCCGAAACCTGTTCTACCCTGGCCCCCGTGCGCCTTGTTGTAGCTAGCTGCACCGTCGACTACGACGGTCGTCTCACCGCCCATTTGCCCGAAGCCACCCGCCTGATCATGGTGAAGGCCGATGGCTGCGTCGCCATCCACGCCGATGGTGGCGCCTACAAGCCGTTGAACTGGATGAACGCGCCGAATCGCCTCATCGAGGACGGTGCAGAGTGGCGTGTGGTCAGCCCGAAGGGTGAAACACTGATCATCACGATCCATGAGGTCTTCAGCGACTCGAACTGGGATCTCGGGGTCGACCCTGGCCTGATCAAGGACGGTGTCGAGGCCCACATCCAGGAACTCCTCGCCAACGACCCAACCTCGATCGCTGACGGCTACAAGTTGGTTCGACGCGAGTACCCAACCGACATTGGGCCGGTCGATCTCCTTTGCCGGGACGAGGACGATGGTGTCGTCGCGATCGAGGTGAAGCGCCGTGGAGAGATCGATGGCGTCGAGCAATTGAGCCGCTACCTCGAGTTCCTCAACCAAGACCCTCGCCTGCATCCAGTGAAGGGTGTCTTTGTCGCCCAGGAGATCAAGCCGCAGGCAAAGGTGCTGGCGAGCGAGCGTTCGATCGAGTGTGTAGAGGTCGACTACGACGAGCTGCGCGGAATTGAGTCACCGCAGCTCAAACTGCTGTAATGGCGACCCCGTTGCGCGCTGTTGTCGTGCTTCTCGCCGGCCTTATGCTCTCCGGTTGCGGACTCTTCGGCGATGATGATCAGGCAGCGAGCCCCGACGAGCTGAGCGAAGCCGTGCTCGAAAGCGTCCGAGTTGAATTCGACGATCGCTGGTTCGATATCGATCCAACGACAGTGCTGCTCGGGTCCGACGGCGAGCCCACCGACGACACGGCCGAGGCGTTGTCGCGCAGTGTCGACAACCTGTCGGTTCGAGTAACGGCGGCAACCGACGCTGGTATCGAGTACCGCGATGGCGGCTTCGTTGTGATCAACGCGGTCCCGGGGGAACAGCCCGATATTTCTGCTCTTGCGAAGGCGGTGGCAAACAGCCAGGAGACATCGGCTGGCGCACGCGAGGTCACGGTCCAGGTGCCGTTTGAACCGCTCCCGGCAGCGGTCTCCGACGATGACGCCCAGGAGTACGCCGACGTCCTCAACGAACGACTCGGTGACGGCGTCGAAGTCGCAATCGCTGGCCAGAAGAAGGTACTGGCGGCCAGCGTTGTCGGCCCGGCCACAACGGTCACTCGAGATGAAACCGGATGGGATGTCTCGATCAACTTTGCCGATATCGACGAGCCGCTCGCACGACTGTTTCCCGACGTCGGGACCGAAGGCGGCGAAGCCTCATTCACGGTCGAAGCCGGAGAATCCGAAGACGACCCATCACGGGTGGTGATCGTGCCAGGACCCGCAGCAACGGTCTGCTGTGATGAAGCGTCGGTTCGCCGCATCGAGCAGACGCTCACCCAAGAGCAGAGCGTCGCCACACTGTTGTTCAAGAACATCGATGGCGAACGAGGCACGGCGTGGGCACAGGAGCTCGGCATTACCGAGCTCGTTGCGTCGTTCAGCACGCGGTACACCCCGGGCCAATCCCGCAACATCAACATCCAGCGGATCGCCGAACTCACCCAAGGTGTCGTCATCGAACCCGGCGAGAGTTTCTCGCTCAATGAGTTCGTTGGTCAGCGCACCGTGGCGAACGGTTTCGTGCCTGCGGGCACGATCGTCAATGGCCATCTCGTGGACAGCGTCGGCGGTGGCATTAGCCAGTATGTGACAACGCTGTTCAACACGAGCTTCTTCGCCGGGCTCGAGTTCGAGCGCTATCAGTCGCATTCGATCTACTTCAGCCGTTACCCCTATGGCCGCGAGGCCACAATCTCCTGGCCAGCTCCTGCGTTTGAGATCAGTAA
The DNA here is from genome assembly GCA_938002955.1 of uncultured Acidimicrobiales bacterium. Classification (GTDB taxonomy): domain Bacteria; phylum Actinomycetota; class Acidimicrobiia; order Acidimicrobiales; family SHLQ01; genus SHLQ01. The sequence goes on along the minus strand of CALLAA010000015.1, from coordinate 1,321 downwards.
TCCAACACCGTACGGAATCCTCATTTGGCCGATTGCGACCGATAGTGGCATCACCGTCGAGATGTACTCGACGAAATGGGTCGACGTCGAACAGACCGGCCAGACCGAACGAGCGGTGGGCGTGGCGTGCACAAGGGTGACCACAGAGCGCACACGCACCTATCTCGATGGCACCGTTGACGTCGACACCGTGTTCGCCCAATACCGCCAAGAAGGCATTGCGTGTGATGGCACCGAGACGGTCAACCCGAACGACACAACCACGACGTCGACGACCATCGACCCCGACGCATCGACCACGACCACGACCACGGTCGATCCGGATGCGCCGACGACCACGGCCGATCCCGACGCCACGACGACCACGGCCGATCCGAATGCGACCACGACGACGACCACCGCTGTCGCTCCAACGACGACCGAAGATCCCGCCGGAACCACGACAACGACGACTACCACGACGACGAGCAGCACGACCACGACCGTCGCTGCTGAGTCGTCGACGTCGACCGATCCCTAGCGGGCGGGTATCAGCAACATTCGACCGCCCTTGAGGCCGTGCTCGCTGCGATGGCGTCGGTACGATCAAGGTAATGATCTCGGTTGATACCGCCATTGTTGGCGCCGGCCCTGCGGGTGCTGCAGCGGCCCATCTCCTCGCTTCGGCGGGACACGATGTTTTGCTCATCGACAAGGCCACGTTCCCCCGCGACAAGTTCTGCGGGGACGGTCTGACCACGCTATGCCTGCGCCAGCTCGAACAGATGGGGTTCTCCCCAAGCGCCGTTCCATCGTTCACACCCGTGCACTCTGCGGTCCTGCATGCGCCGAGCGGCAAGCGCCACGACATCCCCTTGCCTGACGGCCCGGGACTGTACGCCGCGGTCGCCCGCCGAGAAGAGCTCGACGCAGCCCTGGTCGACTTTGCGTTGGCTGCCGGCGCCACGGGGCACTTCGGGTCCAAGGTCGTCGAGGTCTCCCCCACCGCCGACTCGATCACGCTGACCGACGACGCCGGCCAGACCATCGTCGCCCAACAATGCATCGCCGCCGACGGCATGTGGTCCCCGGTTCGCAAGATGCTGGGTATGCACACCGACGGATACCGAGGCGAGTGGCACGCGTTCCGCCAGTATTTTGAGAACGTCGGTCCGGCGGCGGCCAGCGAGCTCTGGATCTGGTTCGAACCAGACGTCCTGCCCGGCTACGTGTGGTCGTTCCCAATCGGCGATGGTCGTGCCAACGTTGGCTTCGGGATCTTGCGCGGCGGCGACGTCTCGACCCAGGACATGAAGACGCTGTGGCCCGACCTGCTCCAGCG
>CALLAA010000014.1 GCA_938002955.1 uncultured Acidimicrobiales bacterium | reverse complement strand
GCCTTTAGCCGTGCACGATGTCGTGGACGGTTCTCACCAGGTTGGCGTCGCCGGAAACCAGCAGCGTGGTGATCACCGTCTCGCTCCACTTGCCGAGGAGCTCGTCCTTGATCTTGTCGACCGGACCGACGAGCGCCACGTCCTCGACCATCTCCAACGGGATAGCGGCGATGGCTTCGTCCTTCTTCCCATCGAGATACAGATCCTGGATCGTATGGCACTCGGCTTCCCAGCCCTGGCGTGCGAGGACTTCGAAGTGGAAGTTCGCTCCCTTCGCTCCCATCCCTCCCACGTAGAGGGCGAGCATCGGCCGAATGAAATCGGCAGCGACGTTCACGTCGTCGTGGGGGATGATCGGCACCGGGCAGGCCACATCGAACGTGTCGAAGTTGTGCCGGCCGCCCTTCTCAAAGCCCTCGGTCAGCGCGTCGATATAGAAGTCGTTCGACTTCGGCCCGAACCAGAATGGCAGCCAGCCGTCGCAGATCTCGGCCGACAGCGCCACGTTCTTTGGGCCCTCCGCTGCGAGGTAAATCGGAAGGTCAGATCGTAAGGGATGCACGGTGGGCTTCAACGCCTTCCCAAGCCCCGCTCCCCCATCGAGCGGCAACTGATAGTGCTTGCCGTCAAAGACGACGGGAGCTTCACGCTCGAAAACCTGACGGACGATGTCGACGTACTCACGGGTCCGAGCGAGCGGGCGAGGATAGGGCTGTCCGTACCAGCCCTCAACCACCTGTGGACCCGACGCGCCGATGCCCATACGAAACCGGCCACCGCTCAGATGGTCGAGGCTGATTGCCGCCATCGCCGCTGCGGTCGGCGTGCGGGCCGACATCTGCATGATCGACGTACCGAGGTCGACGTTGGTCGTTTGCGAACCCCACCATGCGAGCGGCGTGAGCGCGTCCGAACCATACGCTTCGGCCGTCCAGATCGAATCCCACTCCAACTCATCGGCGAGATGAATGGCGTCGAGTGCGTTGGCCGGCGGCCCAGCGGCCCAATAGCCAGTCATCAATCCAAGTCGCATCTTGCTCTCCCACGGTCGTCGTCTGATTCGAGTATCGCCTACGAACCCCCACGCGGGGCGAATCGGATGACGACCGAACCCGATCCCGTGCCGCCTCCAAAGAGTGCAATCCCGTCAGCGATTGCCAGAGGAACCCCGAGCTCGACCGGCGACAGGGAGAACCGCGACCAGATGCCGTTGGCGAGCACCCACGCGTCGTTGCCATCCGCGCTCAGGAACACCGCGGTGCCAAGGTCGCCCGAGACGGCGGCAAAGGAACCGAGAACTTCGCGTGGACCGGTCTGGCTGAATTTCCAACTCTGACCGGCATCGAGACTCTCGACCACCCGACCAAACCCAAGCACCAGGACCCGGTTTGCGTCGACAGCGCGAAGAACCACGTCGTCGGAATCGGGCGTATCGCCGGGCATTGCGTCGAGGTCGAGACGAACCCGCCAACCGTCAGCGACAGTCCATCGCGAAAGCGCGATTTCGTCGCCGACCTGATGCGCAGCGACCACACCATCCCCCACCGCGACAAGATCGAGAATCGAACAACGAAGGACGCTCTCTCCACATGGCCGTGGAGGCACCTCCGTCGCGGTCCCAGCATCGTCCCACCAAAGCAGCGCGAGCTCAGTGCGTTCTAAGTCATCCGCCCAACCGAGCGATCCGGCCATCGCAGCCGCGCTCTCGGTTCGATGGAAATGATCTATCTGCAACGCCGTTGCCGTACCTGGGATCTCGATGGGGAACCGTTCCCAGGCGAGCCCGTCAGCGGATGTGAACACCGCATCTTCGAACAGGCCGAGTTGCCCAACCACGTGATAGCCGGCATTCGTGGTTCGCATCTCGTTGGTGAAGTATCCAAACGGAAAGTCGGTCACGGTGGCTTGATCAACCTCGAATCCGTCGGCCGACTCCACGAGCGAAATCTGCCCGTTCACGTTCGACAAACCAACAAAGCCTGCGCCATCAACCGTGGCCGCAGAGAACACCGGAGTCGACCACTCGCCGTCGACGATCTCACGCTGTTGCACTTCGACTTCAAACGCTGGCGTGTTGCTCGCAGCGCCTGCCGACGACGTGCCGGTGCCATTTGAGCCGCGTGTCAGACCACGTCGGAACACGACCGGCTGCCCCTCCTGCTCCGCAGTGAGAACGGCGGTGCCCGTCTCGTCGATCGTCAACAGCGAAACATGTTCAAATCGATTCTCGATCTCAAACCGCTGCCAAAGGGCACCGGTCATCGACACCCAGAACGTGCCGACTTCCCCGACGGTCCTGTCAACGATCAGGAACCCGTCGCCGATTCGGGCGGGCGTGACCTCCGGGGTGTAGGTCTGATCGAGCACACCGGTCACGGCGTTGCCGCTAGCAACCGGAGGCCATTCGGTCACGGGCAGGTCTGGCTCCAGCCGAAACAGATCGGTCCGCCAGGAGATGAAGATGCCGCTTGGCCCGGCGTCGATTATCCGGGCCGAAACACCGCCCGGCGGGCTGAAGTTCTCCTCGAGCACCTCCCAACCTGTCGCGGGCGTCCACTGTCGAAGTTGCGGAGTTGGCGGACGCGAGGTGCTGATGCTCCCAAGTTCGAGCCGGACAACGATTGCATAGAACCCTTCGCTGCTCGCCGCGAACGAGCTCACAAACTCGTCCGGCGCCACCTCGATCAACGTGGTCTCGTCGGGAGCCCCGTCGACGAGACCGGTGAGGATCTGGGTTTGCATCGGCGGGCTGGCCGATGACGATTGGGCGCGCCGGTCCACGATCGCCGCCCACCGGCCATCACGCGACGACACGGTGCGCACATGCCCATCGACCGGAAACCGAGTGAACTCGGTCCAGATCTCATCGGCACGACCTGATTCGGACGTATGTAAGACCAGCTCAGTGGCAGGCCCGGACTCATCCGCGGTTGAGGTAAACGCGATAAACCGGTCACCGTTGTCGTACAGCCCGACCAAACGATGGTCCGCGATCGGTGGCGGCAAGGGGATCCCACCCCAACCCGGGCGTCGAGCGAAGATCAGCCCTGTCGGCCCCTGGCGTTGACCACCCGCCGTGTCAGACCAAACGCCGCCCACCAACATCTCCGTATCGGCCTGAATGGCATACGTTGGCACGACATCGAGCGCGAGGCGTTGGCCGGCCTCCAGCGCCATCGCATCGGCAATCCCCTCAGGCATCGCTTCAGCATCCCCGACGATCTCCTCGACAACTTCCGGTTCTTCAGGCGCTGCGTCTTCCTCGGCGCCCTCAAGATTCGACAACCACCACAGGCCACCGAAAACTCCCAAGACTGCGACGATCATCGCAGCAGCTGGTAGTCGACTCGACCCCCTCGATCCCGGTGCAGGCATCGAGATGTTGTCGGCCGCAGAGTTCCCTCCGCCGAGCAACTCGATGCGAACTGCGCTGGGTGTCTGGTCCGAATCGTCAGCCATCGCTATGGCTCACGTTCGATTCGCACGATGGTTCGGTCCACGGTGTCGAACGTAAGGAACTCGTCGGTTGCGATCAACATCCGCCGAAGGTTGGCTCCGTCGTGCTGGTAGGCCGTCCACGTTTCGCCATCGTCGCTCGCATAGAAGAAGTCTTCGCTTCGAGGGTCGGGCATGAAGAAGCCGTCGCCATACACAGCGCTGCTTGCAATACGTCCCGGAAGCGGCGGATCGATCGGGCCTGCCGACAACAACGTCCACGAATCGAACGGCGGCTCCGCCCGGTGCAAGCCAATTGGCGAGATCACGGTCAACGAACCGTCGGGGTTTGCGTGCACTTCGTTCAGCGACCAGGCCGATGCCCGCACCGGTGTCTGAATTGGAGTGGCGAACGGAGTGACCGGACCATCTCCGGCTTCCCAACCAATGAGCAATGCCGCAAAGGATTGGGAGTACAAGATGTCGACGTTGCCGAGCACCTCGGAAGAATCGAGGATGAAGGCAACGAACCCCGACTCGGTCACGGTGATGTCCAGGATCAACTGCGACGGGGGAAGCTCGACCACTTGTACCTCGCGGCCGGGAATCGCCACATACACAACAGTCCTGGTTCGCAAAACCTCTTGGGTAAAGGCCAGCAGGTCATCGTCTTTGCCACCGACCTCGACGTCTGTTGCCGCGATCTGGCCCACCGGGTTGCCGTCGCAGTCAAGCAGTTCATAGTCAGCTCCCCCATCGGAGAGCACCGTGCGGTTCATCGCGCACGTTTGCGCAGCAACCGACTCGGGCACAAACTGCTCGAGCACCTCGATCACCTCGGGCACCGGCGCCTGCCACCGGTCCTCCACTACGGCGAGCGAGATCTCCCCGACGACCGTGCGCGTGACACGCCCGGACGCGATCGAAATCGCCGCTCGGTCGAGCAGCGGCTCCCACCCTTGCGAACCGTACGCCCAAGTTTCGAGCACCTCTGCGTCACTACTATCTTCGCCGGCCATCACGAGGCCGACCGTGCGATCGTCGACCTGGCCGAGCGAACGAATATCGATGCCACTGTCGGCGGCTTCACCGTCGGGGGTCCACGTGCGCCCATCGTTTGTTGACCGCAGCACGCCGCCTGCGCCCCTCGTCGTCGCGAGCCAGTCGACGCCAACCGGTGCGACCGTCTGCAGATTGTGTGGGTCGACCTCGACCGGGGCTGGCACCGGGAATCGAACGAGCTGAAAGTTAAGCGCCGAGAGCTCGAACATGCCCACGATGTGCGTTGGACTGCTCAACAGCACCGCTTGGAGCCTGCTGCCATCGAGCTGAGGTGCTCGCACCCATCCACCACCGGTTCGCCCGACCCAGACCTGCTCCAACTCGTCTTGGAACACCACCCCCGAACCGTCCGGACCAATCGCGATGCTGCCCGGGCGGTCATCAACGTTCATCGGCGACTCAAGGACCGGCGTCCAATCCACGTATGGCGGCGACGCCCGAAAGACTTGCGCTGGCGAGGCAAAGAAGGCATCCCCGTCATCGGAAACACGAAGCCCGTTGTCGAACCAATCGACCAGATCAATAGATGGGTCGAGGCCGGCGCTGACGTCGATAAGCCCCTCGGACAACGTCCATCGAACGAGCTTGCCTGGCGGACTCTCGAGCACCAGCTCCTCGCCATTGACACCGCCGATCGTATCGATCACGACGGCGACGAAACCGTCAGCTGTTGCGGCGATCGACGCCACCTGCTCACCCGGCGGAAGCCGAACTCGCTCCACGCTCTGGCCATCGAGCTGCACGATGACCACAGACTCGAACTGCAACAGGAACGCGACCGTCGACAACGTGTTCATCTGCTGGCGGTCATCGACCGAGACCCTGCCAAGCCTCTCTCCCGCACAATCAAGAATCGAAAACGCGCTGTCTCCCGACTGGCGGTCGAGTTCGAGTTTGCAGGCGCGTTCGGCAATGTCGGGCGAGACGAGCGTGGAGAGCAGCTCGGCGAACTCCTCCACAGGTTCCTCTAGCCGTAGCGGCTGGTCGCCGACGACGACGCTGTTGCCAAACTGCATATCGACCATCGTCGGCCGGTTTCCCGATGCGCTATGCAGCTCGGCTCCGGTCAGGGTCTCCCAGCTCATCGAGTCGACCGATGTTTGGGTCAGCAAGGAGAACCGCTGCTCGTTGAGGGCCGCACTGTTCACCATCGTGCGCCACGTATCTCCCACACGGTCGAGTCCGAAGAGGTTCGTCGAGGCGAAATCGCTGTCGACCGCCTTCCACGTCAGGCCGTCTTCGGAGAACACGAGGTGGCTGCCGCTGCCAGCGATTTGGCGAAGTGCCAACCATCCATCGTCGCCGCGAACCGGGGACACGATGAAGTCGCCCATTGGCGCATACTCGAGCTCGTCGTCGGAGAACTCTGCCCACGGAGACGGCAACGATGCGGGGTCGATCACGGCATCTTCTGACGCCGAGTCGAGCGCCGGTGTTACCTCGTCGATGCTGTCGGCGGGAGCTGCCTCTTCGGTATCGCTGTTCGCCGACCACAGCAAGAATCCCGCGACGACTGCGAGCGCTCCGATCGCCAAGCCCGCCCCTCGACGCTTCGGCGTTTCGACGCGCCCGGGAACCTCGGGAGCACTCGCCTGGTCGTCGAACTGGATCGTTACCAGCGGCGGCGGCTCGGCCGGTGACTCATTCACGACAGCGACTCATGACAGCGGCACCTTGACGAGCGTGTTCTCGCCCCGCTGGACTTCGACGATCGCAAAGTCCTCTCCACCGAGCAGGACATTGCCGAAATCGCGTGACCGGGCCTCGACCTGCACCCAGTCGGTGTCGCCGGGGCGGGCAAAGAACCACTCATCCCCGTCGGTCGCCATGAACATCGAACCATCGGGTGCAATGGAGATCCGCCGCGGCCCGCCCTCGGGCTCCTCGGCTGGATCGCCAATGTCGAGCGACTCCCACGCGGTATACGGCGGGACCGCCCGAAGAACGGTCGAATCACCCGCCAAGAACGCGTGGTTGTCAGCATTCACGGCCACACCAAAGAAGCTCACCTCGGGTGAGATGTCCAGAACCTCCACCGTTTCGATCTCACTGTCGGGAGACCACAGGACGAGTCCGGCTTCGGTCGATTCAGCTCGCTCCTGCCCGCAGCTCGACGGACCAACGATCCCACCATTCGGCGGCATCGAACCGAGATACGTCTCTCCGACAAGTTCACCAAAGAGCGCGAAACGGTCGGCGAGGTCGACGACCTCGGTCGATCCGTCGGTTCCGAAGTACTGCAACGAGTAGGACTGCGCGCTGAAAGCCCGCAACTCTTCCACGCAGATCGATACCCCAGGACCAGGGGCATTGATAAGCGCCGACGCTTCCTCGCCTTCGACCTCGATCAGCACCTCGCCCTCGCAGTCTCGAAAGATAATCGTCTCGACCAAGGTCTCCGGTTCGAGACGCGTTGTCGCTCCGCAGACCTGCTGGGCTGTCTCAGCGTCCATGACCCCCGAGAGGTAGCTGACGAGCGCCGGGAGCGACGACTCCCCGGGCGACTGGATTTGGGGGATCAGCGTCGCCGTCTCGGAGAACTTCACCGGATACGGAAAGCCCTGGCCGTTGGCCGATGGGCGCCCCACAGCAGGCACCCAATTCGCCGCATCGGGACTCTCCCAGAACGAAATCTCGTAGCCGGTGGTTTCGAGGTCGCCCCCGTTCGTGTCGTTCCACGCATTCCGCTCATCGATCGCAACCACATAGGTGCCACCGAGCCGCTCGAATCCAACGATCGACCCGCTCGTCACACTGGTGAGATCCAATCGATCCCAGTTGAGCCCGTCGAGGGAGCGGTACAACGCACCGTCTTGAGTCTCGTTGTCGAAGCCGTGCACGAACCATCCAACATCTGCGGCGACGACGTTAAACACGAGAAACGGCGACTCAGCGGACTCATAGAGCCCGATCGGGTCACGCAGTCCAGATTCGGCACCGGCGTCTGCCCCGTTCTCGCCGTCGACCGATTCGTCGGTGACGTCTTCGGCGTCGATGCTCGTTGGCGCTTGGGTGGTGTCCGGCGGAATGGTGGTTGTTGTAATCGGGGTTCCCGCTGCGGTCGAACCGGGGTTCGGGGAGAGCGCGGCGATCAACCCGACGATCCCGAGGAGGGCCACCGCCGCAATCGCCAACGCTCGTTTGCCGGTAGCGCCGTTGCTTTGTTTGCCGGGTTCGATCGGCGCAATGTCGACGCCCGGACCGAGGTCGCCGAGCTCCACACGCACAGAAGGTGCGGTTTCGTCGGCCGTGGTCATGTGCCAACCGTACCAAGCCATCCCCACCTGGCCCGGCCCCAGACCACGGCTACCGAGTAAGGAGTTTGCAAGGAATCCAACGAAATCGGGCCTGGTGCGAAGGTAAAGACTCCGTCAGAAGTGTCCTCGCTGCCGACCGGTTTTCAGTGGGAGCTGGTAGAGCTATTCGATGCCTCGTTTTGATCTTCGCCGCGTACTCCTCGTTCTGGCCGCCCTGTCCCTCCTCGCATCAGCCTGCAGCTCAGACACCGACGGCTCCGGAACCGTCACCGGCGAGGACGCAGAAGTGTCGACAGACGATGCCGACAGCACCGATACTGACGAGTCGTCGGATCCCGACGCCTTCGACACCGTTCCTGCGCTCGACGGGCCCGTCGACCCTGAAGGCGTTCGCGAACTCGCATCGTCGCTGACCGGCCTGGCCATCGAAGGCGAGCAGCTGACCTGTCTCGTCGACAGCGCGGATGGCGATAGCCAAGTCACCGAAATGTTCAATGGCTCCCAGACCGAGAGCTACCGCTTCACGCCCGAGGCGTACACGGCACTCGCCGTGACCGTTCACGGCTGTGTCGACAATGCCGAGCTGGCAGGCTCGCTCGCAGTCCTCGCCGGTGGCGCAGGCGAAGAATCCGATGCCGCATTCACCAGCTGCGTCTCCGACCAGCTCGCCGCAGACCAGACCGGCGACCTCGCCTACACCGGGCTGTCGGCACTTCGTGTGGGCTTCGAAGTTCCCGAAGGCGCACGCGAAATCACCATCGCCGCCGCCGTCGAGTGCGTCTCGAGCGATGGCCTGGCAAACCAGCTGGCTTCTGCACGTGAACAAGCGAGCGGCTTCACCGTCGAAGCGGACCGCGACTGCATCGGCGCAGGCATTTCAGACTCGTTCATCGAGGCATTCTGGGCCGGAGCGGTAAACGGCGCCGATACCTCAGCGGCCCTCGAACCGCTCATCGACGGATGCACGAGCGAGTTCAGCAGCGGCCTTCCGACCGAGATCCCGGCCGACTTCGTCGAATTTGCTGGCGACGGTGTTCTCGCCGGTGTCGACCCCGCGTCTCGTAACGGCATCTACAGCGACGCGCCACCGATGACCATCGACACGAGCATCGACTACCAGGCCAAGATCACCACCACCGACGGCGAGATCCTGGTCGACCTCTACGAAGAGGCCGCTCCGATCACCGTGAACTCCTTTGTTTCTCTCGCCCGTGACGGCTACTACGACCAGACCCGCTTCCATCGTGTGCTCGACGGCTTCATGGCTCAGGCCGGCGACCCTACGGGCACCGGCACTGGCGGTCCTGGATACAGCTTCGAGGACGAAGAATCTGGCCTCACGCCGATCGATCGCCGAGGACTCCTCGCAATGGCGAACAGCGGTCCCGACACCAACGGCAGCCAGTTCTTCATCACCCTCGATGCCGCGACATGGCTCGATGGCCTGCACACCGTGTTTGGCGAAGTTATCGAAGGCGACGACGTCCTCTCCGCTGTCGACTTGCGCGACCCTGCCGCCCCGTCAGGCCGTGGCGAAGAGGTCATCTCCATCGAGATCATCGAGGCATAGGCTTCAGGTCTCAGGCGCCAGCGACTCCGTCGCAATTCTGGCGCCACGCCCTTCAGCGCCAACTCCCCTTCGTGGATCGTTCAGTCGCCACGAAGGCTGTACGCCGGAGGCGGTAAACGCACGTCTTAAGCGCCAGCGACTCACCTTCATCCGCTCGGTGTCGGGCGAGTCGTCCGGGTGTAGAAGAATGGCCGCATGGCTAACGAAGATGTTCTTGGTTCCGAGTCCGCGCTTACCCGTCAGTCGATCGAGCTGATGCAACAGATGATCCGGAACAAGTGCGTCAACGACGGCACCGAACACTCCGGACACGAGACGCGAAACGCCGACACGCTGCGCCAGGTCATCGAAGGTCCCGGCATGGACTCGATCACCGTCGAACCGGTCCCTGACCGCGGCTCGATCGTGGCTCGCATCGAGGGCTCAGATCCAACCGCACCGAGCTTGTGCCTGATGGGCCACACCGACGTTGTTCCGGCGAATCCCGATGGTTGGCAACACGATCCGTTCGGCGGCGAGTTGATCGACGGCGAGATCTGGGGCCGTGGAGCGGTCGACATGTTGAACCTGACGTCGTCGATGGCCGTTGCGTTCCGGCACCTCGCCGACACCAACTTCGTGCCGAAGGGCGACCTGATCTTCTTCGGGGTCGCCGACGAAGAGGCTGGCTCACGGGCTGGCGCGCAATGGTTCCAGGAGAACCAGTGGGACGACGTGAAAGCCGACTACGTCCTAACCGAAAGCGGCGGCATCCACCTCGGCGACGCCGAGCGCCCATCGATCGTGATGAACGTCGGGGAGAAGGGCATCGAATGGCGGCGGATCCGGGTCAAGGGAACCCCCGGCCACGGGTCCCGGCCGTTTCGCTCGGACAACGCACTCGTTCGTGCCGCAGCCGTCGTGCAGCGTCTGTCGGAATACCGGCCCCAGCCGAACTTCCACGAACTCTGGCGCCAGCAGGTCGCATCCTTTGGTCTCGACGAGGAAACAAGCAACATGCTCCTCGACCCGGCACGGATCACGAACTACCTCGAAGAGTTCCCAATGGAGAGTTTGGCTTCTCACCTCTACAGCTGCACGCACACCACCTTCTCGCCAAACGTCGTGACGGTTCCCCATGAGCAGAAGACAAACACGATCCCCGACGTCATCGACATCGAGGTAGACATCCGGACACTTCCCGGAGAAACTCAGGAAGACACCGAAGCCCACCTGCGCGCAGCGCTCGGCGACCTCGCCGACCAGGTCGAATACGAGGTCATCATCAGCCACCAGTCGCACATGAGTCCAACGACGACTCCCCTGTGGGACTCGATGGCGACCGCAGTGAACAAACAGTTCCCGACCGCAGAGCTTTCGCCGCACCTGATCGTCGGCTTCACCGACTCGCGCATCTACCGCGATATGGGTTCGGTCGCTTACGGCGCTGGCTTGTTCAGCCCAACACTGGATGCATTCTCGTTTAGCGATCGCTTCCACGGCAACGATGAGCGCATCGACGTCGAGTCCATGGCACTCACGACCCAATTCTTCATCGACGTCGCCCGAGACTTCCTGACGTGATCTGCACGGCATCGGCTTCGCCATTCTGCCGCAGTGCAGCTGCACGTCTTCACTCCCCTCTCGGAGGCGTTCAGGCGGCACGCAGGCTGGGGCGCCCGAGGCGGGCCGAGCGGTGACTACGGACATCGAGGCCACCGGCCCGGACGGACCGAGCGGTGTGGATACACGGTGGGTGGTGATCACCGGACCGCCGTCGTCGGGCAAGACAACGTTGCTCAACCTGTTTGCCGATGCCGGAGAGCTGACGTCGCCCGACAGTACCCGACAGCTGATCGCCGACGTGACCGCATCAGGGCGCGACGCAGAAGAGTTCCGGTTCGCCGACGACTTCCAGCCCAAGGTGCTCGAAGCAATGATGGCGGCTGAGGATCGTTTGGACCCCACAGACCGCGTGTTCCTCGAGTACGCGCTGCCGTGCAACATTGCGTTCCATCGCACCGAGGCCCGCGAACTTGTCCCAGGTCTGGCCGAGGCTTCCGTGCGGTCGCGTTACGCAGCGGTGTTCATCCTCGATCCGGTCGGTTGGGAGAACGACGCCCAACGCGTCGAGGACGCCGAGTACCAGGCTGCAGTTCACCAGCACATGTTCGACGTCTACCGCGAGCTCGGCTACG
>CALLAA010000013.1 GCA_938002955.1 uncultured Acidimicrobiales bacterium | reverse complement strand
TCGGTGCCGGTCACTAACCCACTCTCACCAACGGGGTCGCGTCTCATCCTCCACCCCAACAACGACGGGGTCGCGTCTCATCCTCCACCCCAACAACGACGGGGTCGCGTCTCATCTTCTCCGCTGACTCCGGCAGATCTCGTCTAGCGGCGTACCTTCGAGTAGCGCGTGGATCTCTTCGACAATCAACCGCCACGCAGTGTCACTGCAGAGATCGCGGAATCGTTTCGTACCCGCCCCAGCACTTTTTGACGAGGCATACCCGTATCGATCTGCGAGCTCGGACAGCGTGAGCCCGGCGAGCTCCTGCCCAAGGCCAAGCGCAATGAGACGGGCCTTCGCTAGCTGGCCACGTGAAGGCGATAGAAGCACGAGCGGGTCGCAGCCAAAGAAGTTTGCTACGACCGAATCCACCATCTCAATAGTCGGGCGAAGAGCCGTTGCTCGGTAGCCGCCGACAGTCTCTGCGCACGGATAGGCGCTTTGCATCATGGCGGAAATGAACTCCGAGGATCCGATTGCCAACGAATTTTCGTTGTAATCAATGTCAGCATCGGTGCTATCGGCTTCGGTATAGCGCCGGAGCTTCTTCGGCGTATCCAACTGCGAAGCAGCGAGTGCCGTATCGAAAAGCCACTCAGGCCTCTGCTCCGGCGGTGAAAGAAACATGGGATAACTCGACCACCGGTATTGGGTCAGGTCCTCCACAAGCCGAGCTTCAAGCGGATTTCGATGGACGTATCTGACGGCGCGGTCGAGATAGCCGTCCGTGTCGATCAGCTTCGACCGAAACCGGTCCTTGTATACCGAGCCGTCGAGGCCGTGACGTCTGTTAAATCGCTGGGCAAACACGCCATCGATGTGTCGCATCGCTTGACTAAGCGCACCCGATGAGCGCACCACAATGTGATAGTGCGTTCCCATGAGGGCGAAGGCGTTGACCTCGATCCGATACCTGCGGGAGGCGTCCGCAAGGAGGCCAATGAAATCGAAGCGATCGTCATCATCTCGGAAAATGTAAGTTCCACGTGCGCCCTTGTTCATGACATGGTGCCATGCCCCCGGGAAGTCCATTCGTAGTGACCGTGCCACTGTTCTCTCCTGATTCGTATGTGGATTCAGGGGAAGTGGATGACAACAACAGTAGAGGCGCGGTGTGACAGCAAGGTGGAGGATGAGACGCGACCCAAGCGGGTTGGGGTGGAGGATGAGACGCGACCCCAGCGGGTTGGAGTGGAAGATGAGACGCGACCCCGTGTTGGTTGCTAGGGCATGTTTGGGCGCAGCGTACGACCGAGCGCTATTTCGAGGCCACGAGCGACCTCGAGCAAACGGTCCTCCTGCCACCGCCGTCCAATGAGCTGCGCTCCCACTGGCATGGCATCGTCGTCGAGTCCGCACGGCACGCTGATCGCCGGACACGGCGAGATCATGTTCCAAATCGCGGTCATGTCGGGTGAGTGGTAACGGCCCTCGATCATTCCAACCTTGAGCTCGATGCCCTCGACAGACGCCGGTACTGGCGAGTTGGCCATCGTTGGACAGAGGAAGACGTCGTTGCGATCGAGGATGGGGCGCATTTGGTTCCACATGCGCGTGCGGGTGAATTCGACCTGCTTGTACTCGACAGCGCCGAGCGCGTTTCCCGCCTCGATGAGACGGCGCACAGCAGGAGTCATTCGATCCCCATATTCGTCGAGGAATTGTCCGTAGTACGCCGCCATAAAGACCGACCAGAGCTTGTACCACTCGCGCTCCTCGGTGGCATCGAAGCCGGGATGGACCTCGGTAACGATCGCTCCTGCCTCCTCCATGGCGCTGGCGGCAGCACGCACAGAGCGCTCGATTGCGGGTTCCACTGCCCAGATGTCGAGGTCGATACTCAGCGCAACTCGAACACCGTCGAGGCTGCCGGACAAGGGCATCGAGAGATCGAGCGGCTTGGGCAACGACAAGATGTCGGACTCATCGGGCCCCTGAGTGGCTGCCAGGAAGAGTCGAGCATCGTCGACACATCGGGCGAGCGGGCCGTGGTGAGAGATGTTGTCGAACAAGCCCGGCAACACGTCCATTGGGATTCGGCCAAGTCCCGGTTTGAGCCCGACCACACCGCACCACGCAGCGGGGATTCGCACCGACCCGCCCATATCGGACCCCTCGGCGAGCGGCACGCAGCCACTCGCCACTGCGGCGCCCGAACCTCCCGAGGATCCGCCGGGCGTTAACTCCAGATTCCACGGGTTGCGGGTGACACCCCAGAGCGGACTGTCGGTGTTGAGCGCGTGAGCGAATTCGGGAGTTGTGGTCTTGCCAACAACGATCGCTCCAGCGTGTTGCAGTTTGCGAGCGATGGCGGCGTCGACCTCGGGTACCCAATGTTCATAGGCGTACGATCCGAGCGTCGTGCGCTGACCCCTGGTTGGGGTGGTGTCCTTGAGCGCCACCGGAACGCCGTGCAGCGGACCAAGGTCGTCGCCCCTCGAGACGGCTTGTGCCGATGCGTGCGCTGCGGCGTTGGCCTGTTCTTCCCAGACGAAACAGAAGGCGTTCAGATCGGGGTTGACCTCGTCTATACGGGCGAGAGCATTGTCGACAAG
Source organism: uncultured Acidimicrobiales bacterium (assembly GCA_938002955.1). GTDB lineage: Bacteria > Actinomycetota > Acidimicrobiia > Acidimicrobiales > SHLQ01 > SHLQ01. The sequence goes on along the minus strand of CALLAA010000013.1, from coordinate 1,253 downwards.
TTCAACCGGCGAGACCTCGCCCGCGGCCACTGCCGCGGCCATCTCTGTTGCAGGCAAAAAGGCAAGTTCGAGGTCGGCCATGGCCGGTTCTACCAAATTTCCCCTTTCCAAGAGATGTCCAAGAGGCGTAGGTTCATGTACGCAGGTGACCGTTGTCACATGATGGCGGTTGGAGAAAGGGAGAGATTCTGCATGCGTTTGCGTTTCGGAACATTCATGGCCCCATTCCACCCACCAGAGCACAGTCCTACGCTCTCGTTGGAGTCGGACCTTCAACTACTCGAACATATGGACACGCTCGGCTTTGACGAAGCGTGGATTGGCGAACATCACTCGGCGGGAAGCGAGATCATCGCGTCGCCAGAGATTTTCATTGCGTCGGCTGCGGCACGAACAACCAACATCAAACTCGGCACGGGCGTCGTGTCGCTCCCCTATCACAACCCACTGTGGACGGCCGAGCGAATGGTCTTGCTCGATCATCTGACTCGCGGCCGCGTCATGTTTGGGGTCGGCCCTGGTGCATTGCCGACCGACGCGGCGATGCTCGGTCTGGAACCGAGTCAGATGCGACCGTTGCTCGAGGAGTACCTCGCCATCATCATGCAGCTGCTCACCACCGACGAACCCGTCAACTATCACAGTGACCGGCTCACGCTGAAGGACGCTCGACTTCATCTACGTCCGTACTCAGACCCGCTGTTCGATATCGCCGTAGCCGCAGTGGCCTCACCGTCGGGCGCGAAACTCGCTGGCATGTACGGAGCCGGCGTCTTGTCGCTCGGAGCAACGGTGGCGATTGGCATGGATGTGCTCGCACACCACTGGTCGGTCCAAGAGGAAGTCGCCGAGCGCCATGGGCAGGTCGCCGACCGGTCGAAGTGGCGACTCGTCGGCCTCATGCACCTCGCGGAGAGCGAGTCCGAAGCCCGCAAAGATGTCGAGTACGGCATGGAGCAATGGTTCCGGTACTTCCAGAACGTCGCCGCGTTCCCGCAAATGGCTGTGGATGGCGGAAACCTCAGCGAGATGATCGACTTCGTAAATGGTGGCCTCGGTGTTGTCGGCACACCGGACATGGCCATCGCCCAGATCGAAACCCTCCTCGAACAGTCCAATGGAGGGTTCGGTGCGTTTATGACCCTTGCGCACAACTGGGCAAACGTCGAAGCGACCCAGAAGAGCTACGAGCTGTTCGCCCGACACGTCATGCCACGATTCCAGGGTCAGGTCGACTCGCTCATCGGTGCTGC
>CALLAA010000012.1 GCA_938002955.1 uncultured Acidimicrobiales bacterium | reverse complement strand
CCCCAGCGACGACATCGACACCAGCGAAGGGGTCGATCTCAGCGCCCTGGCATCAGATGACGCTGTCGAGGGCAACTTCGACGCCGCCGATCTCGGCGACCTGATCGAAAGTGACCTTGAAGACCTGGACTCGTTCGGTACCACCGAGATCGTCACACCCGCAGGTCCGAGCAGCGACGATGTACACGTTGATGACATCGATGTTGACCTCGCAGAGACCATGGATGTCGATTGGGCCGAGACCTCGAGCATCGAACTCCCCGAAAACCCGGTCGATCCGGTCGAGGTTATGGACCTCGACGCTGGTGGCGTGGACCGCCCCGGGTTCATCGAATCGTTCGACACCGAGGAAGAGGCTCTTGCCATACCCGTCGACGATCTCGTCGAAGACCAAGCGGTCACCGATCTCATTGCACTCGACGACATCGCCGTAGATGACACCGCCCTAGATGACACCGCCCAAGATGACATCGCGCTCGATGACACCGCCGTAGGCGAAACAGCGCTCGACGATATTGCGGTCGACGACATTGCGCTCGACGATATTGAGCTTGCCGAACCAGCCGAGCAAGACCCATCCCGACCATCCGGTCTCGGACTGAGCGCAGCCGCCATGGCCGGTAGCGCTGCCGTCGCAAGCATTACCGGTGACGACGGCGCTTCCGTCTCCGAACTGGAAAGCCTCGACGGTGATATCCAGGCAGCGGCTACAACCCGCAACTACACCTCGGTGCCAAAGCCCGCGCCGAAGGTCGACAACGATCTGAACGACCTGTTCATCGAAGCGGACACGCCCGACACCGAGTCCAAGCGCAGCTACACGTTGCTGATCCTCGTGGTGTTGGCGTTAGCCGTCCTCTTGCTTCTTTGGGTGATGAGCGACGACTCCACAGACTCCGATGCCACCGCTACCGATGCAAACGCCACTGCGGTTCAACCCGAGGATGACGATCCCTCGACGGTCACGACCGCTGAACCAGCCCCAGATACCACCGAAGTCGAAACGACGACCGAAGCGCCAACGACCTTGCCTGAGCCCACGGTCCCGCCAACGGTGTGGAACCTCGTCGGCGTCGAGTCGGGAACGAGCCAATTCGCTGAGCTCGGTGCACCCCTGGGCCTGCAAGCAGCCCTTGAACAGACGGTCGACGCAGATGGAAACCCACTCGAATTCACCCTGTTCGCTCCATCCGACGACGCAATCTCGGCGCTGACCCAAGCCCAACGCGATGCGCTCGCGCAAGACGTCACCGCCGCCGAGCAGTTGATCGACTACCACTTCGTCGATCAGCGCCTTACCCAGGAACTGCTCCTCGAAGCAGCCGGCGGTGAACTCATGACCCGCGCGGGACTTCCGATCTTCGTCGACACCGAGGACGGAGACATTGTTCTCAACGGCACGACGAGGATCGCGCTCACCGAATTCGAAGCCGGGAATGGCAACGTTCTGGTGGTCGACACGGTTCTGCAACAACCCACGATCAACACCGTGCTGAACCTTGGGAACATCCAGTTCGAAGTGATCTCGTCGGTCATTACCGACGCTGGCAAGGCCGAGCTCCAAAAGGCGGTCGACTACTTCAACGAGAACCCCGATGCGAACGCGCTGATCGAGGGACACACCGACACCGATGGTGACGCCGATGCGAACCTGCGACTCTCGGACCGCCGCGCACGTGCCGTACGCGAGTTCTTGATCGAGCAAGGTATCGATGGCTCACGTCTGGTCGCCCGGGGCTTTGGTGAGTCAGAGCCAATTCTCGTGGACGGCGTAGAGGACAAGAACGCCAGCCGCCGCATCGAATTTACGCTGCAATAGGCGTTAGCTACCGAGCATCCAGTCGCGCGAGCGATCCGGCTCGAACTCACTCTCGAGATAGTTGGTCAAGCGATCATCGAGTGTTGGATCGCTGACCGCCCAGGAACGGTAGAGGCCACTCGATGGTTCCGCCGGCACTGCGGCTGCCGCCTGTGCTGCTGCAGCTGCCCGAGCCTTGAGCTGCTTGTCCTTGAACGCACGCACCGCTACATGTACGCGACGAAGCTGCTCTTCGGCGACGGTCGCGCGCTCTACGGCGATCCGCAGCTCATGTTCTAACCGAGCGATCTTCGCTGCGGGACTCTCGACATTGATTGGTGCTTGCACAAGGGCAACATCGGCCGCTTCGAACAACATTCTTAGGCGATTAGTGAGAGTTGATCGATTTCGAGAAATCGGAGTCATACGGCTCAGTTTCGAGCAGAGAATTCCGATAGTTCTGGGCGAGGCACCGTTGCTGGATGGTGACCTCCTCACCCGCCCATCTGGAGAAAATAGCTACATGCCGCACGAGGAGCAGATCGAATGGCCGTCGTTTGAGACGGTTCTTCGCGACGTTGCACCGGACAGTCCTACTGCCCGGTCGCTCGCGTCGGCAGATCGCCGCGCCCAATACTCGGCGACTGCTGAAGCCATCCGCTCCTCTGAGCCTTCCGAGACGGAGCAGGACGAGAGTACTTCCGAACTGACGATCGTCGAGTCGACACCTACGTCCACGCCGAATCATGTCGATCACGCTGAAGCGGTCGAGATGACCAACGCCACGATCGACATCACGTCCTCCACGCTTCCTGAACCGCTGCCACCACTCGAGATCGATACGTCGAGCATCCGTGCGCTACTTAAACCGCGTGTCGTCGTCGAGGTCGAAACGCCAGCGGCAGAAGAAGCACTTCGCGAACTGGACCCGCTCCCAGCACTCGACATCGACACGGACATCCACATCGACGGTGGTCTCCACGGTGACACCGTCGAAGAAGCAGCTCATGACGAAGCCGCTGACGAGAGCGAAGACGTCGCCACGTTCGAAATCGAACCCGATCTCGCCGCAGAGCCAACCGACGTCGTCATCGAGACCGAACCAGTCGTCGATGTCGAAGAAATCGACTTCGCAGATCTCGCCGGCTCCGACACCCTCGAATTCGACGCCTTCGAACCGCTGAATTTCGAGGCGGTCGAGACAGTCCCCGACTTCGCAACTCCGGCCGAGTCAGAAACCCTCGAACCACTCGACGATGACTCCCTCGTGTTCGAGCTGGCTGAAGAAGAGATCCAGCAGGTCGACGAAGCGCACGAGCTCGATGCTCTCGACTCGGCGTTGCCTCTCGCTGATCCTTTCTCCCCCGAAGACTTCGGTTTCAGCGAAACTGAATCGATCGACGACTCGACCGCAGATGTCCACGACACCCCCTCAGACAACGTCGACTACTCCAGCCTGGTTGTAGACGTTGCCGATCTCGAGGTCGATGACCTCGAACTGCCGCATACACCGGAACTACCCGACAGCGTCACCAACGTTCCCGGTATTGAACTGCCAGGCATGGAGTCCGCTCCGGTCGAGGTCTTTGACGACCTTGCACCAATGAGCATGACCGGTCTCGATGACGTACCGAAGTTCGAAGAGGACGATTCGACCTTTGAGAACCCCGGACTCGACCTCTTCGACCTCAACGACGACAGCGACACGATCGAGCAAGAACGCCTCGCCCTTCATGGAGAAGACCTCTACGAGGTTTCCGATTTCGATTCCATCGCCGCTGCTGACGCAATCGAAACCGACCTTGATCAACTCATCGGGATCGACGGAGAAACCCCCGAATTGATCTCGGTCGAATCGGACTCGGGCGAGTCGGACAATGTCATCCCGCTTCGACCCGACATCGACATGGACCAGGCGCCAGCGGCTCCTGAACAGCAGTCGCCCGTTGCGTCTGAAGGACCTCTTCTTACCGGCGGCACGGGTTGGGTTGCCCTGGCACCTGAACCGGCATCACAAGCGCCCGATCCTTGGGCCGATATGCGTCCGACCGAAGAACCGAAGAAGACGGGATTTTGGGCTAACCGTCCAAAGTTCTTTGGTGGCGATGAACGACGCCGTCGAAAGTCGGAACGCCGCGAGACCGAGGTCGAACCGCTGCAGCAAGCCGTCGACGTCACCTTTGATAAAGAATGTCCACGGTGCGGAAGTGAATGTCAGGTTGATCTCGACGATCCGATCGGCCGTCGAGTCCACGTGAGCTGTCCGTCGTGCCAGAACATCTGGTACACCCCGTACATCCTCGAGGACTCACAGGCGGGCTAAGCCTTGGCGTATGGCCTAGTGGCCAAACATTGCCATCCACTGCTCGGCACTCTTCGGCGCGAACACCATGTTCTGTGCTCGGGTCTCACCCATGGTTGCGCTCGGCTCCGGCGAGTACTGATGACCGGGAAAGAGAACCGCGTGATCGGGAACCTTAGAAAGAACCTTGGTGAGGCTGTGATACAGCTGCTCGGGGTCGCCACCGGGAAGGTCTGTTCGACCACACCCCTGGAGAAAGAGGGTGTCGCCGGCGACGAGCCGATCGTCGACCAAGAACGACTGCGAACCAGGCGTGTGGCCAGGAGTATGCAGCAGGTCGATCGAAATCGCGCCGACCTCGAGCGACGAACTGCCGTCGTGCTGAATCAGGTGATCGTCCGTTAGACCGGTGACCTTCTTTACGTACTCAGCCTCGGCGACCTGGACATGAAGGGGAACGTCAGCAACGCCGAGCATCTCGGCCGCTCCCGACACGGTGAGGCCCATCATGGATCCCCCGACATGATCAGCGTGGTAGTGCGTGCCGAGCATGCCGACGCACGTCATTCCGTCGGCATGCAAGATCTCAAGAATGCCAGACGGGTCGTACGCCGGGTCCACGATGACTGCTTCCTTCGTCTCTCGGTCGCCGATGAGATACACGAAGTTCACCATCTGTTGGGCAAACGGGTCGGACTGCGCGAAGTCTCGTCCGGAGAGAAGCTGGCGGAAGTACAACCGGTCGTTCGTCATGTGCTGACCGTATCTCAGCCGACGTCAGTGCGGGAATGTCGGAGGTGACGCAGCACCTTCGGCCTCGCGCGCAATGTCGCGAGCCGGTCGTCCAGTCGCCGCAGCAGCTGCCGCAACATCGTCGTATTCGGCTTTCGTCGACGATTGCGTGAGCTTGACCCGGATCGGATGCCCATCGACCTCGACGGTCTCAACCACACGATCGAGGGCGGTTCGATCGACACCGGTCGAGCGGTAACCAATGGAGCCGGTCTCTTCGAGTAGGACGCCACCGATACGTTCGGCCTCGATCGGGTCGACCAGCGCCGACAACGTCAGTGCCGGGCGCCCCTTCTTCATCGATACCGGCGTCACCCACGCGTCGAGAGCACCAGCCTGCATCAGCTGTGCCACCGCGTGAGCAGCGTACTCGCCAGTGAGGTCGTCAATGTTGGTCTCCAAGACGGTGAGCACTTCGCTCGGAAGCGCCTCGGACTCACCGAGCACGACATGCAAGAGGTTTGGGTGGCCGTCGAGTTCATTGTCGCCAGCGCCGAACCCCGAGGCTTCGACGACCATCGACGGCATCGGGCCATACGCATTGGCGAGCGCGACCACGAGGGCCGCACCGGTGGGGGTGGTCAGCTCGACGCGAACGTCGAGACCGCGCACGGGCACACCTTCGAGCAGGCGAACGGTAGCCGGCGCCGGGTTCGGTATGAGCCCATGAGCGCTCTTGGCGATCCCCTGCCCAACAGCGACCGGCGCCACGACGATCTGGTCGACCCCGAGCTGTTCGAGCGCAAGACAACTGCCGACGACATCGACGATCGCGTCGATACCACCGACTTCGTGGAAGTGGACCGTTGCTGGGTCCGTCCGGTGAACATGACCTTCGGCGCCGGCCAGCGCCGTAAACACCGCTGTCGCTCGCGCCACTACTCGATCCGGAAGTTGGGCCGCCCCGACGAGTTCAATAATGTCCTTTGCGGTGCGATGTACGTGCCCTTCGTCGGCGTCGACCGTCACGTTCTTTGCACCAATCCCATTGCGAAAGATGTCGGTGACGTTCAGCGTCCATCCGTCGACGTTCAGCCGCTCGAGATCCGACCGGATCTGACCCGGGTCGGCGCCGGCATCGATAAGCGCGCCCAGTGTCATATCGCCGGCTATCCCGTTGAACGGGTGAATCCACAGCGTCGTGATGGTCACGTGGCAGCCAATTCGATCATCTTCATTGCGCTGACCGCCGCGCCATACCCGTTGTCGATGCCAACGACCGAGATTCCCGCAGCACACGACGCGAGCATCCCCAGCAATGCCGTCACACCGTCGAGGCCGGCCCCGTACCCAACGCTGGTCGGAACGGCGATGACGGGAGCTGCACAGAGGCCGCCAACGACCGAGGCGAGCGCACCCTCCATTCCCGCAATAACGATCACGATGTCGGCAGCAGTGAT
>CALLAA010000011.1 GCA_938002955.1 uncultured Acidimicrobiales bacterium | reverse complement strand
ACCGGCCCTAGTTCAGTGAATTTGATCGCCCGCCGAGTCGATTTCTTGGCGGAAATATCGACCACATGGAGCGCCGACTCCCGTAGCGCCTACGATCAGTGCAATGGCCGGTAGCGCTAAGCCTGTATCTCCTGGAACACTCGGAACCTTCGGCGGGGTCTTCACACCGAGCATTCTCACAATCCTTGGTCTCGTGCTGTTCTTGCGCGTCCCGTATGTGGTTGGTTCGGTCGGGTTGGGGCAGGCGCTACTGATCCTCGTTCTGTCGACACTGGTCTCGCTGCTGACCAGCATTTCGCTGGCGGTCGTGGCTACGAACATGCGTGTTGGTGGCGGAGGCGAGTACTACATCATCTCGCGAACGCTGGGTATCGAGTTTGGCGGCGCGGTCGGTCTCGTTCTGTATCTGGCGATCTCGGTGTCGATTGCCTTCTATGCGATTGGTTTCGCCGAAGCGATCGTTCCGCTACTCGAAACCGAAAGTACGGCGGCGATTCAGCTGGTCGCGGCTGGTCTGGTCTTAATCATTGCGGTCATTGGGTATATCGGGTCTGACGCAGCGACCCGTTTGCAATACCTGGTCATGGCGCTTCTGGTTGTTGCGCTCATCTCGTTTGTGTTGGGAGCGGTCGGCCAATTCGACGGCAACCAGTTCACCGACAACATCGGTCCGCCCTCCGATGGCGGCGTCGACAACGTCGGGTTCTGGGAAGCCTTCGCGGTGTTCTTCCCCGCAGTGACCGGGTTTAGTCAGGGTGTCGCCATGTCGGGCGACCTTCGTACGCCGAGCAAGTCCATCACGTCGGGCACGTTCGCCGCCGTTGGATTGTCGACCGTGGTCTATCTCGTCGTAATCGTCCTACTCGCCGGAGCGGCGACTGCCGCCGAGCTTGTGAACGACACCAACACCATCATCGGCGACCTGTCGCTCGTGACGAGCACGATGCTGGTTGGCGTGTTGGCCGCAACGCTGTCGTCGGCGTTGGCGTCGACGATGGGAAGCCCTCGCGTGTTGCAGCGCCTGGGCGAGGACCGGGTGCTCCCTCGAATCGAAGTGTTTGCCGAAGGTGCTGGCCCGTCGAACAACCCGCGCAAGGCACTCGGGTTGTCGTTGATCGTCGCATTGGCGACGGTGGCCGTTGGTGACCTGAATGCCATCGCCCCGATCATCACCATGTTCTTCCTGGCGACGTACGGCATTATCAACTACGCCACGTACTACGAGTTCCGCGCCGGCAGCACCTCGTTCCGTCCTCGGTTCCGTTGGGGCGACCATCGGGCGAGCCTTGCGGGCACGATTCTGTGCATGGTCGTCATCTTGGCGATCAACCCTGTCGCCGGTCTGGCCGCCGCGCTCGTCTTCGTTGGGTTGTATTGGTACCTGAGCAAGCGGACCGTCCCGGATCGATGGGTCGATAGCTCCGGTTCGTTCCATTACACCCAGGCCCGTCAGCACCTGCGTTCGCTCGAGGCCGAACCGCCAACCGTTCGCGACTGGCGACCGTGTGCGCTGGCGTTCATTCCCCGAGATCCCATCAATCGTCGTCGGATGTTGCGGATGGCGTCGTGGATGGAGGGTGGCAGTGGCTACCTGACGGCCGTTCGTTTGGTCGAGGGGCGAGGGCCGATTCAGCGGCGCCAAGCAGTCGAGCTGGAGCGGGACCTTCAGCGCGAAGTCAACAGTCAGGTGCCCGGGTCGTTCGCCCGCGCCTTGCTCGTCGGTGATGCCGAGATCGGTGTGCAGGCGTTGGTGCAGTCGCACGGTCTTGGCCGGGTTCGCCCAAACCTGACCCTCTTTGGTGCGGTCAACCTTCGAGGCAGCGACGAAGACCGTCGCAAGTACGGCCAGATGTTGCAGAGCTGTGTTCGGTTCGGGACAAACGTTGCCGTGCTCAATGTGCGCGAGGACGCATGGGAGCAGTTCGAGGCCACGCCGAAGCGGAAGCGGACGATCGCGCTGTGGTGGTCTGATGATCAGGTTGGTCAGCTGATTACTTTGCTGGCGTGGCTGTGCACTCGCGACCCCGAGTGGTCGCAGGCCGATATCACCGCATATGTCCCGAGCGACGAAACCGAGGCGGAGATCGCGCGAGTTGGGGCGTTGCTCGAGGCTGCTCGGATCAAGGCCGAGGTGGTCGCGGTCGATGCGAACCCGGCGTCGCTATCGACGGCGTTGGGTAGCGCGACGTTGGCGATGGCTCCGCTTCGGGTGAAGCGCGGTTCGGCGATTGGGCCGTTCGAAACCCCGCTCGGCATGTTGGTGGAGAGTCTGCCATTGGCGGTCATGGTGTTGGCGACTGAAGACGTCGAGCTCGATGCTGAGCCAGATGAGAGCGATTTGGCCGAGTTGGCTCGTTTGACCGACCAGTTGGTGGTCGAAGAGCGAAAGGCCGCTGAGCTCGACGCGGAGGCTGCTCGACTGTTGGTGACCGCTGAAGCACTTCGCCTCAGCGCGGACGCCGCCCCCGACGATGCCGCCCTTCGTGAACGAGCCGAAGCGTCGCATTCCCAAGCGGTCGAGGCCTTTCGTAAGTACGTGACGGCCCGGACGGCGTGTCGGGATCTTGCTGGGGAAGTTGCTCAGCTGGACCCTGCTGGTTTAACGACGGAACTCGATCCGGACGTTTGGCGAAGTGCATCAGCGAGGTCGGATTGACGTGACTATCCGTCCATGGTTGGAACCCCCTCATAGAAGTCTTTAGAGAGGCTAATTAAAATAGGGCTTTACAAATAGCTACATTGCAATGTATGTTTTAGACACCCTACGAAGAGAGCTGTCCCATGGTGTCTGTTCTGTTGCTTGGTTTGTGGATGTTGGCTGGAGTGCTCGCCGCTGGTTGTTGTCGTCCTCCCGGAGAAACTCGCAGCGGCAGAATGTCCACCGCGGTCCTGTTTGGGCCGTTGTGGCTTCCGGTAGCGCTCGAACTTCGTGGCGATGACCCGGAGGTGCACTGATGACGGCCTCAGAGATCGATCTCGCCACCGATGCGCTTCCGAGTGAGGTGCAACACCTCGTCGTTGGCTATCGCGATTCAACGAACTCACTCATGGCGTTGCGTTGGGCCATCGACGTCGCAGAACGTACCGGGGCCGCCTTGACCGTCGTCCACGCTTCGTCGTTCCCCATCCGGGTCTGCAACGGTCCGTCGGCTGCCGTCGCTCACTCGATGGGCAACCCAACATGGGCAACCGTGCACTCCGTGGTCCAGGGACTCGGAGCGGCAGAGTCCACCACGACAATCGTCGAACCCGGCGCAGCATCGACCGTCCTCGCAAAGCACTCGAGACATGCCGATGCAATCATCCTGGGCCGACGCCGCAAACGGTTCGCGATGACCGACCTGCAGCGCGTGCTGGAGCGTCGAACCGGACTGCCGGTTCTCCGCATCGACGACGTGCTGGAAGAAGATCACACACCGGCCATCGACACCATGGCGGACGATCTCCTCTCGATGCCGTAATCCCGCGAACTAACGCTGGAAAGAGCACATCCAATGTAGGTATCCTCAGTGCGATGTTGACTGCGCCTGAACCCGACGTGCCATCGTGGACGTTTCTCACCAACCACGCCCACGTGCTGATCGCTATTAGTCGAAACGCCGATGCACGCCAGCGCGACATTGCTTATGCCGTCGGTATCACCGTGGGCGCAGTCCAGCGCATTATCCAAGATCTGGAAGACGGCGGCTACCTCGAAACAGAACGCATCGGCCGTCGCAACCGGTACCGGGTAATCGCCGACAAACCACTGCGGCACCCGCTCGAAGATGAGCACTCGGTCGAAGACTTGATTGCATCGGTCGCCCAGTAGGGAAGCGCTCGGCTCTCTGCGACTAGATGTCGATCTGTTGGAGCCGACGACGAACGAGGACGAACGCGGTCACTCCGTAGATCGCGAGCGCCACACCGCCTGCCCATTGCGATGCTAGGTCGGGGTCAGGGCTGTTGGTGAGCCCCAGGGCGCCGGCCGTTGGCAGCCACCTGCCGACTTCGGGTAGGCCGAGAATCACGGGCGGTTCGATCACGAGTGACCACACGAGGATGCCGGCGACGGCCATTGGCGTGTTGGGAACGAGCGCCCCGACGAA
>CALLAA010000010.1 GCA_938002955.1 uncultured Acidimicrobiales bacterium | reverse complement strand
TCCGATAATTCGGCCGCTGGCCCATGACTCCACACATGTGCGAAATGCGACTCCCACCATCCGAGATCCTTCTCTGCGACTCTTTTGGGGAATTGCGCGAGATCCGAGCGCAGGTCTTCCTCCCAACGCGTGAGCGACCCGCAGTGGTCGGCAACTAGTTCAGTCAGTTCTGCAACAGCGGACGAGATCGACATCATCGACAAGATAAGGGCAAGGCAGACGTGGAAGCGACACGAACTTCTTATCGTCGCCTTTCGAACGTGACCTGAGGAACCGCAGCCTCACGGGAGGCCCGGGTGGCCTGCAGCGAGCGCGTCGCAATCAGCGACAACCGTTGAGTTCTCAATGCAGAGCCCAAGAGCAGAATCGAACTGCTGACCTATTCATTACGAGTGAATTGCTCTACCAACTGAGCTACCCGGGCGTGCCCCAAAACGGTAGCAGCTCGTAAGCCAGATGCCGCCTGTTGTTCTTGCTTACCCTCGGCTTGTTTTTGGCCGATGATGAACCAATGGGTGACATTGCAATCAACTTGGTCGGGGACGCCGAACCCGACCACACCGACTGGCTGCTACAACTACGCGCCTCGGTAGCGGTCGACATTGCCGAAGGCCGCCAAGTCGACATGGTGCTCTCGGACCTCGCGACAGCGATCACCAAGCGAATCCACCGCTGCTCCGCAGCCATTTTGACGCTCGAAAGCAACGACACCCCTAAGGTCCGGGCCTCGACCACACCACCCGAAATCGACCGGCTCATGCACGGCGCTCAACGCCGCAACTGGTTTGGATCCTGGTCTGCAGCAATCACACGCCAGAGCGAAGTCGTCGTGTCCGAGATCGCAGCGAGCAGCCTGTACCGAGAACACAGCGCACGCTTCGTCGAACACGGTCTCCTCGCAGCTCGCGCAAAGGCCCTCCGTGGACGTCACAACCTGGTCGCAGGGGCGTTGATCGTCTACCTCCAAGACCCGCGGGTCCTCGACGACCACGAACTCGACATCTTCGACGAGGTCTCCGATCTCGCCGCACTTGCCATTCGACGCGACCAACACATTCGCGAATACCTCGACCGCATTCGCCACGATCCGCTCACCGGACTCGAAAACCGCGATGGCCTTGAAGACCACCTGCGGGCGGCACTCGCAGCCAGCCCGGCCGACCAACCCACCATCGGCCTGCTCTTTGTCGATATCGACGACCTCACCCTCGTCAACGACTCGCTCGGCCACACCGTGGGCGACACGGTGATCGCAACGACCGCCGCACGTATTCGTGATCAGCTCATGCGATCCGACACGGTCGTTCGGTTCGGCGGCGACGAGTTCATCGTGGTCCTCGAAGGCATCCAAAGCGTCACCGATGCGAGGTCGGTCGCCGAGCGGATACGCCGCGCGATCGGCGAACCGATCGACGTCTCGGGAACCACACTGTCGACCACCGTGTCCATCGGCATTACCCTCGGCCGGCGCGGCACCCCAGCACTTCAACTCATCGACGAGGGCCACGCAGCTGTAGTGCGAGCCAAACAAGATGGCCGAGGCTCAACGGCTGTCCATGACCGAGTGCTCGATACCGGCGCCGGAGAACGGATGGACCGCGAGCAACTGCTTCGCCAAGCGGTATCCGACGACGAATTCGTCGTGTTCTGGCAGCCGAAGGTCAACCTATCGACCGGCAAGATCGCTGGCGCCGAAGCTCTCGTACGTTGGGAACACCCCACGCTCGGCATCGTCGGACCAGATCAATTCATCGCGACCGCAGAACGAGCCGGCCTCATCGACAAGCTCAGCGACTGGGTACTCAACCAGGCCATCTACGAAGCCAAGTCGATGACCCAAGTGCGTCCCGACTTCAGCGTTGCGATCAACCTCAGCGCCACCCAACTCGCTCGCAAAGACATCCACGACGTGATCACCAGCGCGCTTGATGCAAACTCGCTCCCCGCCGAGAACGTGATCATCGAGCTCACCGAATCGATCCTCGCCAACAAGTCGGTCGTCGAATGCCTCCACGAGCTCAAACGGGGCGGCGTTCGGATCGCCATCGACGATTTCGGCACCGGCTATTCATCACTCGCCTACGTACAGCAGCTGCCAGTAGGCATCGTTAAGGTCGATCGGGCCTTTCTCGAGGGCCTGCAACCCGACGGCACCGGCGCACCAATCCTCAGCGCAGCGGTCGCCATGGCCCAAGCGCTCAATATGTCGACCACGGTCGAAGGCATCGAGACCGCCGAGCAGCTCTCCGGGCTGCGGACCCTCAAGGTCGATTGGGGTCAGGGTTACTTCTTTGCCGAACCTGGGCCGAAGGAAGCACTGCTCCGCCAGCTCAACGACGACGCGAGCTGGTAACTCAGCCTTCGCCGAACAAGACGTGCCAGCGCGCCTCGAGCGCGTGGAGCGTCGCCGCGATCGAGTTGTCCAACGATGGACGGTCGACGCTGTAGTCGTCCTTGACGAAGTCGTCGGCGGCCAAGATCAGCTCGACATGTGTCGACACGATGCCCGACGACATATCGGCATCGCAGGTCAGGACGCCGGGAGGAATGAGATCGTCGACGGATTCGCGCTCGACGGTATCAAACGCTTCATCGATGTTCTGAGCGACGCGACCCCACGACAAACCCAAGCGAACATGGCGGCCAAGATGATCGGTGACGGTGTCGACGGGTGAAAGCTCCAGCCGCACCTGACGAGAGTCACTGTTGTGGTCGAAGAGCACCCGATGGTCGCTGTCGCGAGAGGTCAGATCCATCGCAACAAATCCGCTGTCGGCAATTGCGGTGATACACGCGCTCAGGAGGAGCTCGTCGACACGCATGACCCACTCGATCCGTCGTTGATGCGACACGGACTTGCGGACCATCTCTTCGAATCGTTCGGTCAGCGCAACGTGCGCCGCGCTGAGCTCTTTCGCAGCGGGTGCGTCGACGTGAGCTTCGGCTGGCGCTTCCGTTTCGGAGCGTGCAGCCGTAACCGAATCGACGGGGCCATCAGCCTCGACCGCACGCCACGAACCACCGGGCGTAGCTTCGGTCGTCGACTCGACGTCGGCCGTTTCCACCGACGAGACACTGGCGATAAGCACCGACTCGCGCTCGTCGGCCAAGTCCTCTTCGCGTTCGATGCCATCTTCTTCTTGGTTGCTGTCGCCCGTGTCGTCTGCAGCGTCGATCGAGGCGGACTGTTGCAGCTCAGGCGAGGTGGTGCGACGAGTTGCCGAGGTGAGTGCGTCGATCCGAGCGCCGACGCTTTCGAGCGACATCCGGGCGGCCATGATTGCATCGAGGGCGTCCGGCGACGGAACCTGCGGCTCGCTTGCGGTAAGCCCGACTTGTTCCCTCGCCC
>CALLAA010000009.1 GCA_938002955.1 uncultured Acidimicrobiales bacterium | reverse complement strand
GGCTAGGGCATTGTTGCCGGTAGCCGGATCGCAAACGTTGCCCCGGTCCGTCCGTTTTCGGGCGGCAGAACGGTGATCGTGCCTCCGTGTGCGCCGACGATCTGATCGACGATCGCTAGGCCGAGGCCAGACCCGCCGGCGTCGCGGTTTCGCGACTCGTCGAGACGCACAAACCGATCGAAGATCCGTTCGGCATCCTCAGCAGCGATCCCGTCGCCGTCGTCGCGTATGGTGATCACCACGTGGCCCGGTTCGTCGGCAACCCCGAGAATGACAGATTCTTCGCAGTGGCGTACGGCGTTGTCGACAACGTTGCGAACAGCACGGGTGAGATCGCGTTCGTTGCCGATCACGACCGAGTCGGTGTGACCAGTGCGCTCGATCGGTGTGTTGTGGCCGAGGGCTTGTTGATGGGCGATCTCGTTGGCGAGCAGATTTCCGATCTGTACGTGCCCAGGGGGAGGGAGCTCACTTGGGTCTTGAGCGGCTGCTCGACTGAGAAACAAGAGGTCGTCGACGACGAGTTGGAGCCGGTGTGACTCGGCATGGAGTTTGGGCAAGAGGACTGCGGTGTCCACGCTGTCTGGGTAGGTCGAGGCGACATCGAGCTGGGCCACCAGTCCGGCCACCGGGCTTCGGAGTTCGTGTGATGCGTCGGCGAGGAACTGGTTCTGTTGGTCGGCCGACGCTTCGAGCCGTTCGAGCATGGCGTTCATCGTGGTGGCGAGTTTGTCGATTCGGTCGCCAGAGCCCGTGAGCGGAACTCGGCGGTCGAGTGAGTCTTGGGTGATGTGATCGACCTCGGCACGAATCTTCTCAACCGACCCGAGCGCCCGGCGCGTAAACCAGCTCGTGATCAACCCGGCGACCAACGTGACGACAATGATGACGGGGATGAGCACGGGCAGTCCGTCTCGGAGAAAGCGGCGATAGGCGAAGTTCCCGCTCGATCCGGTGATGATCGTGTAGGACGTGTCGCTGTCGATGGTGTCTTCGATGACGAACCATTGTTGGCCGTCGACGGTCTTGGCCCCGGAGATGTCGAAGTCGGTCTGAAATTCGGTGTCGAACTCGTTTGCGTACTCGTTTCCGCCTCGCTCGTATGGGGCGTCGAGGACCGCAGGCTCGTAGGTGCCTCCGGATCGCACGACGACATCACCGTCGAGGACGGCCCAGAATCCGGTCTCCAGGAAGAACTGGGTTGTCGGGCCGTCGATGTCGAGCTCGGCGGGGTCGATGCCCACTTCGACCTGGCTTTGCAAGCGGTCCATCAAGGTGGCCTGAAAGGCAAGGCCCGAAAAGAGGAACGATGCGAAGACGATGAGCGAAAGGAGCAGCAGGCCAAGGGTGGTGATCGCTCCAACGACCATCGCGGCGCCAAACCCTGAGCGGAAGCTGACCGACCGCCATTTGCGTCGGAGCCAACTCATCGTGCGTGGCTCCCAGATTCGACGATGCGATAACCGATGCCGCGGACGGTTTGAATCGAGGAGCGATCGAACGGCAGGTCGACCTTGCGGCGAAGGTAGCCAATGTAGACCTGGGTGACGTTGGGGTCGTCGGCATCGGGTTCGCCCCAGACGTGTTCGAGCAGGTCGCGTTTCGTGACGACCTCGCCTTTTCGGTGCAGCAGGTATTGCAACAACGAGAACTCGCGTGGCGTGAGGTCGATCGGTGTGCCCGCGCGGTCAACTTCGTGAGTGGACGGGTTGAGGGTCAGGTCGTCGAGGGTGAGTATTGATGACGTGGGCGCGGCGTCTGAGGCACGTCGGCGGATGATGGCTCGGAGGCGGGCGAGCAGGACGACCCAATTGAATGGTTTGGTCATGTAGTCGTCGGCCCCGATGTCGATTCCCTCGGCCTCGTCGAAGGCCCCGTCCTTTGCGGTGAGCATCAGAACCGGGGTGGTGTTGCCCGCGGCGCGCAGTTCTTGGCACACCTTGTAGCCGTTCATACCCGGCAACATGATGTCGAGAATGATGGCGTCGTAGGCGTTCGTTTGCGCCCGGAACAATCCGTCGTCGCCACGGTCGGTGTGGTCGACGGCGAACCCTTCGGCTTTGAGCCCGATCGTTATTGCGTCGGCGATCAAGGGTTCGTCCTCGACGAGCAGAATCCACATGGTTGACATCATGGCAGAGCGCCGCGATCCGTCATGTCGCTCTCAGCGTTCTCTCAACATTTCTCAAGGTTCTGCCAGCGGCCTTCTGTGATTGTGAAGCCACACAACGAACCAACACAGGAGAACCCAAGTGATCAACGTTTCAGGAATTACCAAGAGCTACGGATCGACCACCGTCGTCGACGATGTGAGCTTCGAGGTCGTCGCAGGCCGAGTGACCGGCTTTGTCGGGCCGAATGGTGCTGGCAAGTCGACGACGATGCGGTCGATGGTCGGCCTCACCAATCCCGACAAGGGCGAGGTGCGTTACGCCGGCGTTCGATATGCAGATCTCGTGACACCAGTTCGAGTCATTGGATCGGTGCTCGACGCCAAGTGCATGCACCCGGGCCGGACCGCCCGCAACCATCTCACGGCGATGGCCGTGGCGAGCCGAATCTCGACCAGCCGAGTCGATGAGGTCTTGTCGATCGTGGGCCTCGAGCCTGCAGCGGACAAACGTGCTGGAGCGTTCTCGCTCGGCATGCGCCAGAGGCTGGCCCTCGCCGGTGCGCTCCTCGGCGATCCCGAGGTTCTGATGTTGGACGAGCCTGCGAATGGTCTCGACCCCGACGGCATTCGTTGGCTTCGCAATTACTTGCGTGGTTTCGCCGATGACGGTGGCACGGTCTTTGTGTCGAGTCACCTGATCAGCGAGCTCAGCCAGTTCGCTGACGACCTCGTCGTGATCGGCGCTGGCAAGCTTCTGGCGAACGACACGGTCGCGGCGATTAGCGCTCGTAGCCAGCGTGCGGTGGTGATCAGCACTCCGCAGGTCGCCGAACTCGAGGCCATGTTTGCCCGTACCGGACTTGCCGCCGACGCGGACGGCGACCGGTACATCGTTCACGGAATCTCCCGTGAGGCACTCTCGGCCCAGGCCTTCGACGCCCGCATTCAGGTCACCGAGTTGACCGACATTGCTGAATCACTCGAAGACCAGCTCATCGAAATGACCAACGCCAGCGCTCAGTACGCGTCGGCCTAACGCCACCCACCCAACAACCAACCTCGCTCACCTTCCTCACCTACGAAAGATAAAACAATGACTACTCAGACACTCACCACGCCTCAGACAATCCCAGCAGCCGCCAGTGTGGCCGCACCTCCTACCCGCTCCCTGGCTGATGGATTCATCGCAATGCCATCGGCGATCCGCAGCGAGTGGATCAAAGTTCGCACGCTGCGATCGAATGTGGCGATCGCCGCAATGACCGCAGGGGTCAGCGGCTTCGCCACGTGGGCGGTGGCACAGTTCGTGACCGACCCAACAACGACGATGGAACTGTTCACCTTCCCGACCGTATTCGTCGCCGTCTTTGCCGCCACGGCGGGCATCTTGATGTTCGCTTCGGAGTCCGAGCACGGCACGCTTACGCCGACGATGACGGGTCAGCCGTCCCGAGCCGTCGTGGCAGGCTCCAAGGCGGTCGTCGCTGCGACCGTTGGCCTTCTGCTCACGGTCATCAGTTTGGGTGCGGCGTGGATTGGTTCCGAAGTTGGTGGCAATCCCATGGGTGACACGACGGGGGTATGGGGTGACGCTGGCCGGGCGGTGCTATTCGGCACCATGTCGGCGACGCTTGGCCTCGGGCTCGGCATGATCACCCGCCAGAGCGCCGCTGCGATCTCCGGCTTGCTCGCCTGGTGGCTGGTGGTCGAGAACTTGATCCAACTGTTCGTGAGCGAGACCTACACCCGCTTCATGCCGTTCACGGCCGGAAACAACATGATCGGCGCAAGTGATGGACCCGAGCGGCTCGACACGGTGAGCACGGTTGCGTTGAGCACCGTGGAGAACGGCTTGGTATTCGGCGCCTACGCGGTGGTCGCAGTGTTGATCGGAACGGTTCTTCTCTACGCCCGTGACGACGCTTGAGCCACGATGTTCATCTTGTAACGACACCTCCCCTGATACCGCCTCCGGCTTTGCCGGAGGCGGTGTTGGTTTTGGTGCGTCGAGTAGGCTCTACCTATGGCAGCACCTGAATATGTTCCCTCGGCACCGACGACCGCAAAGCATTACGTCTCGCCTCCGCAACGTGCGGGCGCTGGTTCTGCAATTCGCCCAGGGGAGACCTTTGGGGCGGAGCCGACGGGAGCCCGCCTCGGTTCGCAAGGCCCTGACCAGGGGTATGCCCTGACGCTCACGTCGGTCTTCGACAACAAGATCGAGCTGGCCGATGGCGAGCACCGCAGCGATGTCGATGCCGGGTGTGTTGCGGTTGCGACGAAGCGAGCGTCGATGTTCCATCGTGCTCCTGTGGTTCACGATCTGCGCATTGCCTACACCGTGTTTGGCTACCTCGATGAGAACCCGGCGGCCGAGCTCGTCGAATTCCGCAAGGCGGCGTTTGCCGAGGTGCATTACTCCTTCCATTACTTCGACCGGCGCGCCATTGCCGACCTGGTGAGTCACGAGGTTCTCGGGCAAACCCCCGATCAGGTGGCGTCTCGCTACAACGCGAACTGGCGCGACCAGCTCGGTCAATAGGGCAGAAATGGCCGACATTCTTCAGGCTGTCGCACAGCCTCCGGGCCAGACAGCGCAAAACGCAAAGTGGGGTGCAGGTGGAGGCTTGGGCCGCCTAGCGCAGAAGTTCTTCGCTGACTCGCCATCGCACATCACGCGATTCGGTAAGTCGTCAAAACGTTGGCCGCCGCCGCCAAACATTGTCGTCGTTGACGATCTCAACCTCCATGTGCATTACCCACAGGGAAATACCCAATCGATTGGTTCGGAAGGACCGACCTTTGCTCTGAGAGACATTTCTGGCGCAGAGATCGTCAACACGTACGGTGCGTTGGTGAACATGCAGCTCGATTTTGTCGACGGTTCAGCAGTAACGGTTCAAATACCTAAAGCTTTCGCCGCCCAGATCATCGAGCGTTTGTAGCCTGGCGAATCAAGCGAGTCTGAACGACTTGTCGATAGCCTGCCCATCGTGACTACACGCGTTCGCTTTGCTCCCGCCCCGACCGGCTTTTTGCACGTCGGTTCCGCTCGTTCTGCTCTGTTCAACTGGCTCTATGCCAAGTCGACGGGTGGCGAGATGATCTTGCGCATCGAAGATACCGATGCGGCGCTACGTAAGCCTGAGTTCATCGATGCGATCGTCAAGCCATTACAGACGCTCGGCATTACCTGGGATGAGGGCCCGTACTACCAGTCTCAGCGCCAACAGTTTCATGTCGACGCGGTCGAGCAGTTGGTCGAGAGTGGTCATGCATACTTCTGCAACCTGACCCGCGACGAAGCCGACGCACTCGCCAAAGAAGCAGGCTTGCCCGCTGGCTATCACGGCTGGTCGCGCGACAAGGGCATCGAGGACGGACCCGACTGTGTTGTTCGATTCCGCACACCCGACGAGGGTGAGGTCGTTATCCACGATGTCATTCGCGGGGAGGTCCGTTTCAAGAACGTCGAGCTTGAGGACTTTGTGATCCGTCGAAGCGATGGTTCGCCGACGTTCCTCGTGGCGAACGCGGTCGACGATGCGGACATGAGCATCACCCATGTCATTCGTGGCGAGGACCTGTTGAACACGACGCCGAAGATCATGTTGTTGTGGGATGCCCTCGACTTTGGCGACAAGCCCACCTACGCGCACCTTCCGCTTCTCGTGAACGAGCAGCGCAAGAAGCTTTCGAAGCGACGCGACGATGTGTCGCTGATGGAATTCCTGTCCAAGGGATATCTGCCCGAGGCCATGGTCAATCACTTGGCGTTGCTCGGTTGGGGTCCGCCCGACGACAAGGAGATCCGTCCAATCGGCGAGATCATCGAGCTGTTCAAGCTGGAGAACGTCAACAAGGGGTCGGCGTTCTTCGATGTGACGAAGCTGAACCACATCAACGGCGAGTACATCCGCGCTTTGCCCGTCGAGGAGTTCATCGAGATGGCGCAGCCCTTTGTCTATGGCGTCGATGCCGAGATCAGCTGGGACAAGGACGACTACAAGCCCGAGGTCTTTGAGATGGTCGCCGCCGACGTGCAACAGCGCGTCGATACCTTCTCTGGCATTCCCCACTACATCGGCTGGTTGTTCTCCGACGAGGTTTCCTACGACGTCGAGAGCAAGGGCTGGAAGAAGGCCATGGTCAAGGGGAAGATGATCCCGGAGATTCTCGATGGAATCGCGGAGGCGTTCGTCGACGTCGAGTGGACGGCTGAGGCAATGAATGCCGCCGTCGCAGGTGTTGGCGATGCCCTTGAGGCGCGGTCGCAGGTGCCTGCGCGCGTGGCAATCACCGGTACGAACGCTGGTATTCCGTTGTGGGATGCTGCGGCCACGATCGATCGCGATGTCGTGCTGCGTCGCCTGGCGGCTGCTCGGGCGCTTCTGTAAAACGCCAAGGCGAGCCACGCCGAGTGATTTTCGACCACAATTGGACAGCGTGGAGTGAAATCGGGCACTATTTCGACAGGGCTTGCATCGTAAGCCCGTAGGCGAGGCGGACATAGAGCTAGGCGAATGTTTACACCTGATGTGGCGGCACAAGAATCAACGATTGAGCACTATCAGTACGCTGATGTGCTCTCGGAGACGGACATCGAGCAGCAGAATCGGCTCGCCGCGGAGCGTAATGCGCTGCGGCGGGAGCTGATCAGCCGCGATCGGCGATCGCTGGGTCGGTCCTTGAAGCGGAATATTGGTCGGCTGGGCGGTCCGTCGGAGTCGTAGGTCGTCCGGGCCATTGCTCGGCTGGCGGCCACGTAGCACCATTTTTCTACGCCTATGAGAAAGCTGGCGATGTCGCAAGATCACGTGCCTCCACAATTGACGAGCGAAGGTGAGCAGCTGCTCGCCGATGTGTTGCGCCGTCGCGCGGAGAGTTCGCATGGGTCGGTTCGCCGGACACAATCGCATCACGACACCGCAACAGCGCGATCGAACCGGTCACGTCGCGACCGCGATCCAATCCGTGTCGAGCCGCCGGTTACCGCTGGCGAATCCGGCTCAGGGGAACGCGAGCCTGGCGAAATCGATCTGAACGCACCACCGGACTCGAGCCGGCTTCCGGTCGCCGCGGGTTTGCTCATCGGCGCCGTCGTGTTGGCAATAGCGGGTTTCACTGCCTTGTCTCCATCACCAACGGTTGCCACCGAAGTTGCCGGAATTACCGAAGAACGCGGTTTTGGGAGCGATGGAGAACTTGGCGCTGCTCCGAGCACCGAACCGGCTGATGTCACCGATACCGTCAGTCAAGACGATGCGCTCGTCGCTCGTTCGGTTCCCGACGTCGCCGGATCCGTGTCCGAAGGCGACGCAGCCATAGGAGACGAAGGGCCAGCCGTCGAACTCGACCCGGCGACTATCGAGGTCACGGTGTACGACGAAGATCCGGCGGTGAACGGCGTCCACTCCTTTGCCCTTCGCATCAAGAGCATCTCCACCGAAGAGGAGATCGACACGAACTCGTTCGTTGTTGTCGTCGTTGACGAGTCTGGCGTGGAGTCTCAGACCTTCAGCCGCTTTATTCACGCCACGTTGCCCGTGGGGTCGTCGGCACTTGCGACCGTGCGTTCCGAGGGTGCTGGACCCGAGCAGCAGTACGTCGTTGTTCGGGTGGGCGCGACCGAGATCGCTCGAATCCCGATCGGCTTGTAGCAGATACCCCGAGGGCCTAGGCAGGCCGCTCGATCTCAAAGAGCGTTTCTGCGGTGCGGTTGTAGAGCCCGCCTGCGTGTCGGCCAATGGCACGAAGCCCGTACTGGTCGATGTTGAACATGTCGTCGACGAGACGTTCGGCGACATGGATTTTGGTCGCTTCGCCCACTACCAACATTCCGCTTCCCGGAAGGTCACCGCTTGGTGCCCCGACCGGGATCACGTGGGTGACGACACATTCGAAGTTGGCGACGGCTTCACCGACGATGGGCGCACCGATGGTCTCTGCGGCCACTGCGGTAAGTCCGCAAATCTCGAACTCGTCGACGTCTGCGTCGTAGCTGCCGGCCGACAGGTTCATTGCTTCGACGGTTTCTTCGGTTACGACGTTCACCGTGAACTCGCGTGTGGCCTCAAGGTTTGCGAGGGTATCTTTGCGGCTTCCGAGCACGGGTGCGACGACGAACGTGGGTGGGTAGGCGGCCACCATGTTGAAGAACGAATAGGGGGCGAGGTTCGCGGTGCCGTCTTCGCTGCGGGTGCCGATCCAGCCGATTGGTCGGGGCACGATCAGGCTCGAACCAAGCTTGTAGGCCTGGCCAGCCTCCATGTCATCGATGGCGAACGTTCGCTTGACTTCGATCTGCATAGGTGCAGCATGTCTGCTGATGGCGGGGGTTTCCAACCCGACGGGACCGCTGTGACTCTGGCGGCCCGATGTGTCTCGGCTGGGATCGTCCGCAAGACTTGATCTGTGGCAGCAGTAGGAGCTCGGCGAATTGTGATGCGGGTGTTCCTCGTCCTTTTCGCGGTCGCTGTTGGCTGGTTTCTGCTGACGTTTGTGCTGGTTAGTAGTGCGGCGTCAGATGCACAGGGTCGGAGCGCATCGGCCGACGCACTCGTCATCTTGGGCGCAGCGCAGTACAACGGTGAGCCCTCGCCGGTGCTCGAGCGGCGGTTGGATACTGCGCTTGAACTGTGGGCCGATGATGCCGCTCCGCAGATCGTCACCACGGGCTCGAACCAGCCGGGCGATGTGTTCACCGAAGGTTTTGCTGCCTTTCGCTATCTGCGAAATGCCGGTGTTGCCGAGGACGAGATCATCGTGATCGTCGACGGCGGCGATACCTACGAGTCGCTCTTGGCGACTCGCAATCAGCTCGATGTCGACAACCGCGAGGTCATCATCGTGACCGACGCGTACCACGCTCGGCGCAGCGAAGATATTGCGTCTGAAGTTGGTCTCGACGCGACCGTTGTCGCTGCTGGTGATGACACCGGCCTGTCGAGGCGTCTTCGCGAGACCGTGGCCGTCTCGATTGGGCGGATCGTCAGTTACCGGCGTCTTAGCGCCTGGCGATAGCTGCCTGCCCGGCCAGCTCGACTGTGGGGTGCGCACCCCACTCGACGACCGAACCAACCGTCAGGCCCAGGTGTTTACGGGGTGTAGGCAAACACAACCCCGGGAGAGCCATGGGCGCCATTGTCGAAACCCTGACGAGATCGATTCGAACGACCACCACGACGGCACTCGGTGTTCTCGTGGTCGCCCTGCTGTCGATGGCTCCGGTGGCCGCCCAAGACGTCCTGCCCGAAGACGAGCCTGTTCTTGATGACGAGTTCGGTGACGATGAGGGCTATCTCGACTGGCTTGAGCCGGGCGCTACCCCCGAGCTCGACAGTCCTCGGGAGGTCGAACAGGGTGAGTGTTCGCCTGCGACGTTTGCGATGGATCAGGTGACGACGTGTCGTTTCCCGGTCGTTGGGGCAACGGAGCTGTCGAACTGGGGTGTGCTGCGCGCCCACGTGGTCGACGAGAATTCGGCCGGCTTCAGCGACCGTTGTTTGCTCGAAGACGACATGCTCGTGTGTGAGGACATGCCAGGAGCCTTCGTCACCGGTCAGTTTCGGGTTGCTATCGATGGGCTGACCGGTGAGGAGTCTCGAGCGTCGATCACGATCGATCGGACCGCCGATGGTGTTCTCGGTCTGTCGGTTGGG
This sequence comes from uncultured Acidimicrobiales bacterium, assembly GCA_938002955.1. Lineage (GTDB taxonomy): Bacteria > Actinomycetota > Acidimicrobiia > Acidimicrobiales > SHLQ01 > SHLQ01. Next base: position 1,249 of record CALLAA010000009.1, on the reverse strand, counting down.
GGAACGTTCCCGCTGCCGGTGTTCGCCGAGGCTGCTACGTCGATCGAAGTCTTTCGAGCGTGGTCTCAAGCCACCGACAGTCAGCTCGATCTACTGCTGCGCCGCGAGGGCGATGACGAGGTGGTTGAGCGGATGCCAGCGCTCGCCCCTGGTGAAGAGTTCGAACCGGTCGAGCTGCTGATCCCGTCACCAGGCCGCTGGACTCTCACCGGATGTCAGCGAGCAGTTGGCGATACCGATGGAACCCAGGCATGCGTCAAGGAAGGCATCGCGCGTCCGCTCGAGGCGATAGCCCCGACGCCGTTCCCGCTGGTCGACGGTCTCAATGACCGCTCGGCCGAACGCATCAACATGGTCTTCGTTGGTGATGGGTTTGGTTCGGAAACGGAGGCGACCGTACGCGAGGAAGCGATTCGGCTGCTCAGCTTGGACGGGTCGCCCACCCAGATCGGCCGTGATGGTGACGTCTGGGATCTGGGTTGGGGGCCGTTCGCCATCGAGCCGTTCCGCAGCAATATTGGTCGATTCAACTTCTGGTACCTCGAGGGCGAGGTTGGCTTGGGCACCACGCCGTTCGACCCGCCATTCGGGTCGAATCTGCTCGACCCGCAGGCGCTCGGACTTGGATCCGACGTGCTGCTCGTGCTCATCGACCGGACGCCGGGGCGCGCCACGGGCTCGTTTCCGTCGTTTGTCGACGACGTCGAGCTCGACGCCGATGCGCCTCGCCAGCTGGGCAGTGTTCACCTGCCGGTGCCTGTCGGCAGCGAATATGACCACGCTGTTCTGGCACACGAGCTCGGTCATGCTCTCTTTGGGTTGCGCGACGAGTATGTCGAGGTCGAGTACGAAGGTGTGATCGCCGTTCACGGACCTCCGAACTGTGTTCGGTCTCGTGAGGAAGCTGAGGAGGCGTGGGGTTCGTTGGCCGGAGAGCTCGACCCAATGTTCCACCGCTGGACCGAAGCCCTCGATGCGTTCGATCTGAACAATGAGTGGGTGGGTGCGAGCGCCGACCGGTTCACGGTTGGCTACGTTCCGGGAGGCTGTTATGGGCCTGAGGATGCTGCCGGGGTGATTCGCCCGACGGTTGATTCGTTGATGAACAGCAACGTGCCGGTTCTTGGGTCGGTGAACCGAGCTCGAGCCGAAGCGGTGTTGGCTCTGTGGCCGGACCCTCCGCCGCCGGCACCGCCAACGACGACAACGACGACGACAACGACCACGACGGTCGTGCCAGAAACGACAA
>CALLAA010000008.1 GCA_938002955.1 uncultured Acidimicrobiales bacterium | reverse complement strand
GGGCCACCATGGAATGCGAGGAAACCAAACGACCCGCGGAGCTCCACCTGTTCCTCGACGCCCGGTTGGGCGAGGAGATCGGTGAAGGTCATTCCCCCGGTGTTGTCCACCTATCGAGCAGCGACGCTCGTAAAGCCGCAGAACGGTGTGAGCACATCGGGTACAGCGAACGAGCCATCGGCCTGCTGGTAGTGCTCCATCAGGAACAGCAACATGCGACCAACAGCACAGGCTGTTCCGTTGAGCGTGTGGACGTGGTCTGAACCGTTTGGACCCTTGGCTCGGGTGCCGAGGCGTCGTGCCGAGTAGTCGGTGTAGTTCGAGCACGAGGTGAGCTCTCGGTACGCGCCTTCCGATGGAAGCCACACCTCGCAGTCGTACTTCTTGGCAGCTGGATTACCGAGGTCGCCGGCCGCCACGTTGATTACTCGGTACGGAAGGTGGAGCTCATCGAGGATCTCCCGTTCGATCTCGAGGAGCAGCTCGTGCTCTTCCCAAGACTTGGCGGGATCGCTCCAGATAAACATCTCGACCTTGTCGAATTGGTGCACACGAAAGATGCCCTTGGTGTCCTTGCCGTAGGTGCCTGCTTCCCGGCGGAAACATGAGGAGAAGCCGGCGTACCGCAATGGCAGGTCGGCTGCATCGAGGCGATCGCCACGGTGGAGCCCAGCGAGTGGAACTTCGGACGTCCCGACCAGGTAGAGGTCGTCCTCGGGGATTGCATACACCTGGTTTTCGTCGGTCGGGAAGAACCCCGCGTCGATCATCATCTGCTCACGCACCAAGACCGGTGGAACGGTCGGAATGAAGCCGCGGGCGACGAGCTTCTGCATGACCCACTGCACGAGCGCAAACTCGAGCATGACCGCTTCACGCTGAAGGTAGGCGAAGCGTGAACCGCTGACATCGGCGCCCTTCTCCGCATTGACCCAACCCATGGCGGAGCCGAAGTCGCCGTGGTCCATTGCAGGAGCAGGCGTCTGCTCGCCGACCGTGACGACGAGTTCGAAGTCTTCCTCGCCGCCGCCAGGCACCGACGGGTGAGCGGGGTTTGGAACTTGGAGGATGAGTGCGTCGACCGATGCCTGGAGTTCGGCGAGCTCGGCTTCCTTCGACTTGAGGTCCTGCTTTAACGCGTTGGCGGCTTCGATCTTCGCCGGACGCTCCTCAGGTGACGCGTTGCCGATTTCCTTTGAGACCGCATTGGACTGACCGCGCAGTTCCTCAACCGAGGAAAGGAGCGACTTACGGGAAGCTTCAGCGGCCACGAGCTCATCGAGTTGTTCGGCGGTGGCACCTTTGAGAATGGCGCCATCGCGATAGGCCTGATCGTCCAGGTTTCGAAGATTAATCACCGTATAAGCCTAAGCCGTCAGCGACTTCGTCGCCGATTTTGCGGCCACAGCTTGGGCAATGATCTACTCGTCGCGCATGACGGCGACGTCGTGAGGATGACTCTCGCGCAGGCCGGACTGGGTGATGCGAACGAGGCGGCTCCGGGTACGAAGCTCGCTAATGTCGGCTGCGCCCGCATAGCCCATACCCGAACGCAGGCCTCCGGCCATCTGTCCAATGAGATCGCTGATCGAACCCGCGTAACGCACTCGTGCTTCGACACCCTCGGCAACGTGCTTGCCGGGCGCCTGTCCGCTGCCGTACCGGTCTGCGGCTCGGCCACGCATTGCACCCGCCGAGCCCATACCCCGGTAGGTCTTCCACATGGCGCCATCGACCAGTTCGAGGTCGCCGGGAGCTTCGTCGGTTCCTGCGAGCAGGTTGCCGACCATGACCGCGTGAGCACCAGCTGCGAAACACTTGACGATGTCGCCAGATGTCACGACTCCACCGTCGGCGATGATCGGGATTCCGTGTGCCTTCGCTGCCTGCGCACACTCGTAGATGGCGCTCATCTGCGGCATTCCTGCACCGGCGACAATGCGTGTGGTGCAAATGCTGCCTGCACCTACGCCGACCTTGACGACATCTGCACCGGCTTCGACGAGCGCATCCACGCCCTCGCCGGTCACGACGTTGCCGCCGACGACCACGATCTCGGGCCAACCCTTCTTGATCGTTCGTACGGCCTCGATCACGCCAGCTGTATGACCGTGAGCCGTGTCGATGACGAGCATGTCAACGCCGGCCGCGGCGAGCAGTTCGGTGCGTTCGGCGGTATCGGTCACGCCGATCGCTGCGCCAACTCGAAGACGCCCCGAGGAGTCGAGGCTGGCGTTTGGCTTCTCGATCCGCTTGTCGATGTCCTTCACCGTGATGAGGCCGGCGAGATGGCCGTTCTCGTCCACGAGCGGCAGCTTCTCGATGCGGTGCTTGTGCAAGACCGCCTTTGCGTCATCGAGCGTGGTGCCGACGGGGGCAGTAACGAGGTTCTCGCGAGTCATGAACTCGGTAACCGGCTTGTCGTACTCGTCTTGTGTGCAGAATCGAACGTCGCGGTTGGTGAGAATTCCGACGAGACGGCCGCCATCTTCGCAGATCGGTACGCCGCTGATCTTGTGACGGGCCATCAGATCTTCCGCGTCCTGGAGGGATGCGTCCGGGGACAACGAGATCGGGTTGAGGATCATGCCGGCCTGGGCCCGTTTGACGAGATCGACCTGCTCGGCCTGTTCGCTCGGGGAGAGGTTGCGGTGCAAGATGCCAATGCCGCCCTCGCGTGCCATCGAGATGGCGAGTGGGGCCTCGGTGACGGTGTCCATCGCCGCCGACATCAATGGGACGCGAAGCTCGACTCCGCCGAGCGTCGTCGTCGTGTCGACGTGGTCGGGCAGCACCTCGCTATACCCCGGGACGACGAGAACGTCATCAAAGGTCAGCGCCTGCCCGCCGGCAAAGAGGCTCTGGTTCGGATCAAAACGGTCGTCCGTGGTTCCCATGAATGTACGTTAGCGGGA
>CALLAA010000007.1 GCA_938002955.1 uncultured Acidimicrobiales bacterium | reverse complement strand
GGGACACTGGGACTGGGCTTGGGCGTCGACGTGCCTTGCATTCCACACGTATCGCAGTAGCCGTCGCTCGCAACCGTGCCCGAACACCCGTCCTCAGTACACGCGCTCCCAGCGGGAACGGACGTTGGCACCGCTGCTGGTGTGGCAGGCGGTGGCGGCGAGGCCGACCGAGGCGGAGGTGGCGGCGGCGCTGGTGCTGGTGCTGGTGACGACGAGGTTCCCGCGTACCCGCACGTGTCGCAATAGCCGTCAGCGGCTATCGAACCATCACAACCGTGTTGCGCACATGGGCTCATATCGGTCCACCCTAATCAGACGAGCCAGCGGGAGACAGCGTCGCCGCAAACTCATTGATCAGCTGGTTCGCACGATCGAGATCGGTCGGACTCGTATAGAGCTCATCATGGGCTTGCTGGCCGAGCGCGGACACGTCGTCGGCGAGCCCCGGCGTCATCGATGCTTTCACGCGGTACGCCCGCAGGCGACCCCGCAGCTCGTTTCGTTGCGCGATCGGCTCGGCATTGACCGCGAGCGCCTTTTGCAACTGCGAGCGCAGCCGTTGAGCTGCGTGATGCCACCGGTCGAGGGCGGCCCGAGCGTCACGCCAGTCGGTGGCCCCCTTCTCAGCATCTCCCACGATCTGGGCAGCTCGATGTGCAAGTCCGTTCGGGCCGTCGAGAACCGACGTTCCTGGTGCGCGAATCAGCGACGTCACGGGTATGACCTTGGCTTCGGCTTCAGAGTAGGCAGCCGCGGCCCGAGCGCGGAGCACCCGCAGCTCGGCCAGGATCGCGTCGGTTCCTTCTAGATCTGACCCGAGGGAGCTGTGCGCACGGTCGAGCGCTCCGGCCGCAGTCGCCGCAGCACTGACGAGCGCATCGAGGTCGGGGCCGACCTTCGAGGACAGACTCAGCGGGTCGTCGGCCACCGATGCTCGGACCGCTTCGAGCCGCTGCGTAGCGAGCGACACTTCGGGTACCCGAACCCCAACACGTTCACTCACCGCCGACGCACGAGCGAGCGTCGTGGTCGCTGCATCGATCCGCGGCATGAGATCACGCCACACGGCATCGACCCGGGCAACGACATCTCGCACCGGTTCGTACGCTCGCCGAAAATCCTCGATGAGTTCGTCGCACTCCCGTAGGTGTTGCGCGACGGTCTCGGTGTTGTTGCGAAACATGCTCTGATCGGCGACGAGATCGTCCACGAGCTGGAGTTTGTCGCGCAGTTGTCCCAGCCAAAGCCACAGCTGGGGCGACTCCGCCATGACCTGATTCGTCTGGTCTCCGGTGGTTCCGCTCATCTCGCCAGCGGCCAAAAGCCGGTAGGTCGCATGCTCGTCAAGCTCGTAGAGATTGTCAGCCCATTGCCGCACGACATCGCGGTAATAGCTGCGCCGTTGTTCGATCTCGGAGGTCAGCACGAGGACGAGACTACGATGTTGGCGTGACGCAGTCTTGGCTCTCCACGAATCGCTTGCGCACCACGCCTGCGATTCTTCGAACGTGGTCCGTGGTGATCACCGTTCTCGTGCTCCTCGCAGCGCTGCTCGCATCGCTTGCGGCCCGACAGTTCGCGTCCGGCGCCGAACAAATCGAGCAGAACACTGGCCCTGTACTGATCTCGACCCAGGGGCTCGTCGCCAGTATCGCCGAGGCCGATGCGGCGAACACCGCAGTGTTCTTGTCCGGAGAGAACGAAGACCGCCAGCAGCGACGCTTGTACGAGACCGCGCTTTCGCGAGCTCCCCAGCAGATCGAAGACATCTCGTCAGGAATTGGCGACGACGAGCGTTCGCACGACTCGCTAAAGGCGGTTGCGAGCCAGCTCACCGAATACGCCGGTCTGGTCGAGCGGGCTCGACTGTCGAACCTCGCTGGAGACGTCGATGCCACCGAGCAGCTCAGCGCATCGATCGACCTGGTGAGCGGCTCCACCGGCATGTTGGCGAACGCACGGTCGGTGACCGAGCGAACCCAGGCGAGCTTCGATGAGGATGTCAGCTCGGGGACCGTCGAGTGGATTAGCGCCGTCGCCCTACTCGCCGTTTCCCTCATCGTGCTGCTCGTCGCCCAGGGACGGTTGCGAAAGCGGACGCAGCGGCTGATCAATCCGCCGTTGTTACTTGCGACCGGTCTGATAGCGGTGCTCTTGGTGTGGCTCGTGCTCGCGCAAGTCGGTCGCGTCTCTGACCTCAACACGGCGCGCGAGAGCGGCTACGACTCCATTGCGTTGACCTCGCAGCTGCAAACCGCTGCGTTCGACTACAAGACGCAGGAAGCTCGGGCGATCATCGAGTCCAACCCGGCACTGCTCCCCGGTGACGACTCGCTCGAGCAGATCGACATCCTCCTGATCGGGCTCGCCGCAGAGGCCGACGACAACCGCGAGGTCAGCGCTATCGCTGGGCTTCAAACCCGATGGGACCGATATGTCGCGACGAGCGACCGGATCCGAAGCGCGCTGACGTCGGGTTCTGACGACGACGCCCGCTCGCTCGCGATCGGCGACGGCAACCGTGACTTCAACGGGTTCAACACCACCGTCGAGAGCGTCCTTCTCGCCAACCGAGACCAGTTCGATGCCTCCGTATCGAGCGCTGCGAATCGACTCAACTGGCTACAGCTCGGAGCGGTGCTGCTGCCCCTCTTCGCAGCTGTGCTCGCTCTGGCCGGCTATCAATCCCGAATCAACGAGTACTGGTAGGTCGATCGTGTTGCCAAAGAGATCCCGCCGTCCGTACTCCCGCCGCCAGTTCTTGGCGCAGTCATCCGCATTCGGCGCTGCGGCACTGTTGAGCGGCTGTGCACTATCGAATTCCAGCCGACGTCCGCTGGTTCGCACCGGGGCACTCGACGTCATCAATTGGTACGACTACATCGACCTCGCGACCGCAGACCGGTTCGCGAGCGAACTCGGGATCAGCCTCAACTACCGCGATCGCCTGTACGGCGAAGGCGGCATCGAAGTCCTCGATGACGCAACTGGCGCAGCCGTTCCGGTATATCCGGACAACGTGACCGGGTTCTCCGACATCATCGAGCCCGTGTTGTCCGTTGGGGCTCAGCCCGACTTCGACATCATCGTGCCCACCAACTGGTTGGCTGGCCGCATGATCGACAACGGTTGGGTCGAGGAACTGCCGCTCGAGGTCATTACCAACCACGTCAACATCGATCCGGCCTATCTCACCAACGATTGGGATCGCGGGTCTCGCTTCCAAATGCCCTGGCAGGCGGGTATCACCGGCATTGCGTACAACCCCGAACGCACCGACGGCGAGATCACATCGATCGCTGAGCTTTTCGACCCCTCGCTCGCCGGAACCGTTGGCCTCGTCGGCGAGATGCGTGAGGCTGTCGGCTTTGCCATGTTGCTCAACGGCGACGACCCCTCGCGGCCTACGCCGGCCTCGGCTCGCGCTGGGCTCGCCGTTATTCGCGCCGCCGTTGAACGTGGCCACTTCCACTCGATCGTGTTCGACGACTTTGTCGACCTCCTCGTCGATGGAACCCTGTCGGCATCGATGGCATGGTCGGGTCAAGCGGCGCTCTTGCAACTCGATCGGCCGGAGTTTCAGTACGTGATCCCCGACGAGGGGGCGATCTCGTGGTTCGACACCATGGTGATCCCCAAGGGTGCCATCAACTACGCGAACGCCGCCGAGTGGATGAATTGGGCCTATGACCCGGTCAACGCGGCCGAGATCTCGGCATACACGCTGTACGTCTCTCCCGTCCTCGGCGCTCAGGACGCATTACGTGCCCAAGGCGGCGATGCTGCAGAGCTCGCCGATAACCCGCTACTGTTTCCCGACAACGAGACTCGTAACCGCCTCTTCACTTGGGGCAGCCTCGATCTCGATACCGAGTTGGAAATAGAAGCCGAATTTGACTCGCTCTTCGACTTCTTCGAATAGGTACGGCAGCTTTTTGTTCGTGGTGGCCGTGCCGATAGCAAGAATGGCGCTGTCGCGACGTGACCGTTGGTCTCGATACGTGGCGTCGACAAGGAGAGAGTTGTGCACTACTTCGACGAGAACACCGATGCGTTAGCCGAACGAGTTCTCGAGTACGCAAAGGCGCGTACTCGTCTCGACCCCATTCCGCTGAACTTCCCCAAGACCGAAGCCGAACTGCGATCGCTTGTTGGCGAGACGATCACCGAAGCCGGAATCGGTGGCGAGCGGGCCCTCGATCTGTTCATCGACGTGCTCGAGCCCGCATCGCTCTCGGTCGACTACACCAAGTACCTCTCGTTCGTGCCTGCAGCACCAACGGAAGCCGCAATTCTGTTCGACCTCGTCGTCGGAGCGGCGTCGATCTACGGAGGTTCGTGGCTTGAGGGTGCGGGCGCAGTCCACGCCGAGAACGAGGCGCTCGAGTGGATTCGTTCAATCGCCGGCATGCCAGAAGGCACCGAAGGTGTCTTTGTTTCGGGCGGAACGATCGGCAACCTCTCTGCGCTTCACGCCGCACGCCGGGACGCTGCCGACCGCCTCGGCGACGCCCGGCCCGCCCGCTTCGCCATCGTTGCGTCGAAGCAGTCACACAGCTCGATCAAGTCCGCAGCTGAAGTTATGGATTGTGATGTGGTGCTGGTCGACACCGACGAGAACCGACGGATGACCGGCGCTGCGGTGGCTGCGGCCCTCGATGAATACGGTGATCGGATCTGTGCGGTGGCGGCGACGTCGGGTACGACCAACCTGGGTGTGATCGACGATCTGCGCGGCATCGGCGAAGTCTGCCGCGAGCGCGGTGTGTGGCTTCATGTCGACGGCGCGTACGGCGGCGCCGGGCTCGCAACAGAGCGCACTCGCCACCTGTTCGATGGCCTCGAACTCGCCGATTCGTTCATCGTGGATCCGCACAAGTGGTTGTTCGCCCCCTTCGATTGCTGTGCTCTGCTGTATCGCGATCCGCAAAAGGCTGTGAACGCGCACGCGCAACATGCTGGGTACTTGGCGTTTCTCGATGCCCACGGCGACCGCAACCCCTCCGACTACGCAATCCACCTGACGCGCCGTGTTCGTGGGTTGCCGTTCTGGTTCAGCCTCGCAACCTATGGAACCAAGGCCTACGCCGATGCGGTGGATGCAACGCTCGATCTCGCCGATGCTGCAGCCGACATGATCCGCGACCTCGACTATGTCGAGCTCGCTCATCCCCCATCGCTGTCGGTCGTAGCGTTCACCCGCACTGGCTGGGGGCCAGCGGAATATCAGGATTGGAGCGAGAAGGCAATGAACGAAGGGCTCGCGTTCGTGACGCCGTCGCGCCTCGCCGGCGAGCCGATTTACCGCTTCTGTTTCGTCAACCCGCGCACCACCACCGACGAGATCGCCGAGATCCTCGCCGCTATGGCCTAACGGGGCCTGTCCCCAATCGCGATGGGGCCTGTCCCCATTTCGCTACGCAACTCGCCCATTTTCAACAATCTAAACGCCAACATCGCAGTGGGGCCTGTCCCCATTTCCTATGGGGCCTGTCCCCACAGACCGCCGGTTGATGCACGATTCATCGTCGACTCGCGCCTCGCCAAGCCACTCCAAAGTCGGGTGTCACACCCGTTCTCTACGTTTGATTCATGGCACGAAAACCAAGAAATCAGCCGCAGGCGGAATTCCATCATCTGACGAATCAAGGTGCGCGGCACAGCGACATCTATCTCGATGATCATGACCGGGCGGTATTTACCGATCTGCTCGGCCGGGCGCACCAGAAGTTCGGCGTCGAATTCCACGCAACATGCCTGATGGGAAACCACTATCACCTACTCGGCCAATTCCCCGACCGAAATATGTCGCAGGTGATGCATTGGATTGCAATGTGTTACTCCCAGCAGATCAACCGACGCTACGACTACACCGGACGACTCTGTCGAGACCGGTTCAGCAACAGCCCGATTGAAGATGACCGGTACTTTGCGACAGTTGTCCGCTACATCCATCGGAACCCGAAAGACCTACATGTGCCGATCAAGGACCTCGCCTACTTCCCATCGTCGAGCTACGGGGCATACCTCGGCCTACGCTCCAAACCGGAGTGGCTGCGAACCGACCTAACGCTCGGACTCTTCGACAACAACCTCACTGCATTCCGCCGATTCACCGAAGAAAGCGTCCCCTCAGACTTCATCGATAAGGGTCTCGCCGGCTAGCGAAAGCTGCACCAGGCCAATCGAGCCAGCGAGGCGCTATCCGAGGGACCGATGGGGACAGGCCCCGTTCGGTACGGGGACAGGCCCCACGCGGTCTGGTCGGATCGAAAGGTTGAAATATCAACAGATAGTGGGCGCTGTGGGGACAGGCCCCCTTCGGTAGGGGGACAGGCCCCGTTGGGCGGTAGTCAGGTGGCGATTGCGCCGCCGATGACGTAGTCGTTGTCGTAGAACACCAAGCTCTGGCCCGGGGCGATGCGATCTCGCTTGTCGTGCCACACAACCCGGTCGAGTTCGACGGTGGCTGGCAGCGCGGTGCCGTGTGCGCTCGCTTGCACGAGCGCGTTTCCCGTAAACGGTTTGTGTGCCCAGACCGGCTGCGTGAAGCCGGTTTCGTCATCTTGAAGCGAACGACGCGGACCGATCGTCACGATCGACTCTTGCAGATTCACGTCGACGACGAACTGGGGCTCGCTCATTCCCGACACGTTGAGGCCCTTGCGCTGGCCGATCGTGACGAGCTCGGTCGCGGGGACATCGCCGACCTTCGTGCCGTCTTCGGTGAGGATGACACCCGGGGTCAGACCGCCTCGCGCTCCGAGGAACTTCTCTCGTCCACCGTCCTTGGTGATGAAACACACGTCTTGGCTGTCCGGCTTGGATGCGGTGAGCAGACCACGGCGTTCGGCTTCAGCGCGCAGGTCGGGTTTGTTCCAGCCGCCGATGGGCAGCAGTACCCGGCTCAGAACGTCCTGGCCAAGCATGTGCAGGACGTAACTCTGGTCCTTCAATGGGTCGATGCTGCGTTGCATGCGGAACGTACCGTCCTCGAGCGTCGCAACGCGGGCGTAGTGGCCGGTGGCGATGCGATCGAAGCCGAGCATCGCGGCACGCTCGAAGAAGAGATCGAACTTGATGTGTCGGTTGCACTCGATGCACGGGTTGGGCGTGCCGCCGGTGCGATGGGTGTCAACGAATGGATTGACGACGTGTTCGAGGAATTCGTCGCCGAAGTTGAAGACGTGATGTTCGATGTCGAGCTGATTCGCGACCCAGCGGGCATCGTCGACGTCGGAGACCGAACAGCATCCGGAGTCCGACTCGCCACCCCACAGCTTCATGGTTACCCCGACCACGTCGAAGCCGTGATCGACGAGGAGCGCTGCAGCCACCGAAGAATCGACGCCGCCGGACATGCCGACAAGAACACGTTCGCTCATGACACACCTCGCAGTCGGGACACGGCCGCCGGAATCATCTCGAGCGCTGCGTCGATCTCGGCTTCGGTCGTCGACCATCCGAGTGAGAGCCGCAAGGGTGCTGCGTTGGCTGCATCGACGCCCATGGCGTCGAGCACATGCGAGGCTCCTTGTGCTCCGCTTGCGCACGACGACGCGGCCGAGCACGCAAGTTCTTGTTCGTCGAGCAGAAACAGCAACGGCTCGCTCTTCACCGCCGGGATCGTGACGTGCACGATGCCGGGGACACGAACCGCACGATCGACGGTCGGGACCAGTCCGTCGATCGACGCCATGAGCTCGGTCAGCAGTCGAGATGCGAGGCGATCGATGCGAGCGAGCCGCTCGGTTCGGTCGTCGAGAGAAGCCTGGACCGCGGCGGCAAAGCCGACGATTCCTGCGACGTTCTGCGTGCCGGCTCGTCGGTCTCGTTCCTGTCCGCCGCCGACCAGCAGCGGATCGGGCATCGATCCGTCGCGAACGACTACTGCACCAACACCCTGCGGACCGCCGATCTTGTGCCCGGTGATCGACAACATGTCCACGCCCGAAGTTGCTTCTGCCAGATCGAGCCATGGCAACGCTTGCACGGCATCGGAGTGCACCAGGACCGAGTCCGAGACAGCGTGTACGGCGTCGGCGATCGAGGAGATTGGCTGGCGGACACCCGTCTCGTTGTTGACGGTCATGATCGACACGACCTCGGTCGTGCCATCGACATGGGCGGCGACAGCAGCTGGGTCGACGATGCCGTTGGCGTCGACGCCTACCACGTGGGCGCCTTGGCGCTCCGCTGGTTCGAGCACCGCAGGGTGTTCGGTTGCCCCAACGATGACCGAGCCCGGCGGCCGGTTACGTCCAATAGCAAGGTTGTCCGACTCGGTGCCACCGCCGGTGAACACCACCTCGCCGCGCTCGAAACCGGTGGCTTCGGCGATGACCGCACGAGCATCGTCGAGGGCTTGGCGAGCACGCCGCCCGAGTCGATGAGCAGCTGTCGGGTTGGCGTGCCGCTCAGAAAACCACGGAAGCATGGCGTCGAGGGCTTCGGGGCGAAGCGGCGACGATGCGGCGTGATCGAGGTAGGTAGGCACCCCTACAGCGTATGGGCAGTGAGCCCGCTCCCTACTGGATCGCGAGCTGTGCGAGACCACCTTCGCGGAGTTGCCGCGCTGCCATCACGGCAACCAGGTATGGCTCGGGAGGCAGACCGTATTGCTGATCGTGCCCGAGAAACTGTGATGTCGAAGCCGCGAGGCGGTGACCGAGGTCGATTCGAGCAGCGCCAGAGAGATCTCCGACCCGCAGGAGGAACGACCGAATGAGCCGTTCTTGTTCGGGACGCAGCTTCGAAACGTCCATTGCCGCAACGATCTCTTCGGTACCCATTGGTGGGGTGAACGGCACTGCGGGTACGTGCGTGACGATCCGTGGGTCGATGATCACGAAGGTTCCAGCGGCAAAGTCGCCGAGCCGCTGTGAGCGATTCGTGAACATGCCGGTGAGCAGCGCTACCGACCCGAAGCTCGCGAGAATGTCGATGATCTGAAAGAGCGACCGGATGAACGCCTCGCGAAATCCGATCGGGCCAGCTTCGAGGGTAACGACGCGTAGGCCGAGGACCATTTTGCCGATGGTTCGGCCCCGAAAGAAGGTCTCGCTCACCACGGGGTACCCAAAGAACCAACCAAAGCCGAGCAGCAGCGAAAGGACGAGGGCGAGCGTGCTGCCGTTGGATGACCCGAGCAAACCACCGAGACCGGCGATGGCGAACAGCCCGGCGCCGACGAGCAACATGTCGATCAACCGGGCCAGCCCACGATGACCCACACCCGCGGTCTCGAGATCGAGCACCACGCCTTGCGGCGTAACGATGCCGCGCCCGGCGATCACCGTCGCCGTCATGAGTTTCGCTCCATGATCACAGCCACCACCGTAGGCCCACTAGCGTGGCTCTCGTGCGAACCCTCGACAGTTACGTTCTAGAGAACTCCGCCGAATGGGCGCGTCTCGAAGAACTCGTCGAGCAGGCAAACAAGAAGCGTTACAAGCTGCAGGGCCCTGAGCTCGACGAATTGTTGAATCGCTATCAGCGTGCCTCCGCGCATCTATCCCATGTCCGCAGCACCTATGCCGACCCGCAGGTCACCGCTCGGCTTACTCGCGTCGTCGCCGGCGCTCGAGCCGTCATCTACGGCACGCAGCCTCGGGCGGGCGGGGCGATCCGTACGTTCTTCGGCTCGACCTTTCCGGCTGCGGTGTGGTCGGCACGCCGTTTCATTGTGGTTTCTGCTCTGGCGTTCTTCTTGCCAGCGATTGCAACCGGTGTGTGGATTGCGAACTCCGACGCTGCGCTCAATGCTGCAGCACCGCCCGCGTTGCGCGAGTCGTACATTCAGAACGATTTCGAGGCCTACTACTCCTCAGCGCCAGCAGCAGAGTTCGCGACGGAGGTCCTGGTCAACAACATCTACGTATCGTTCTTGGCCTTCGTGATCGGCATTGCCTGGGCGGTGCCGACGATTGCCATCCTTGCCTTCAACGGCGCCAATATCGGCGTGGCCGCCGGCTTGTTTCACGCCGCGGGCGAAGCGCCAAAGTTCTGGGGGCTGATCTTGCCCCACGGCTTGCTCGAGATCACCGCAATCGTCGTCGCTGGAGGAGCGGGCATGCAGATGGGCTGGGCCTTGATCAACCCCGGCGACCGGGCACGCTCTGAAGCGCTCGTCAACGAAGCCCAGCGAGCTGCATCGATCGTCATCGGTCTCATCTTGGTATTCATCTGTGCCGGGCTCATCGAAGGCTTCGTCACCCCATCGCCACTCGATACATGGGCCCGAGTCTCGATCGGCGTCGCTGCGTTCTGTGCGTTCTGGTCCTACGTCTTGGCCCTTGGGCCAAGTGCGGTGGCCCTCGGCCACACCGGGTCGATTACCCAGAACGCAGTCGTGCGAATCGAACCGGCCGACACGTCGCGCTAGAGCTTTCCCTTGGCCTTCACGTCGAGGTAATGGTCCATGAGCCGGGCCGACAACTTGCCAGGCACCGCGTCAATTACCGACGCTCCATTGCGGCGAAGCTCGGCGATCGTGCGCTGACGTTCAGCGAGCGAGGCTCGGGCCGCAGCATGACGATGTGCTTCCTCAGCATTGGCGGGCACAGCCGTTGCCCACGCGTCGACAGCGGGGTCGCGCACCGCTGCGATGACAACCACGTGGGAGCGTGTCAACAGCGGTAGGGCGGGCAGAAGAAACTCGCCAAGGGTTTGCTCGACCAATTCGGTGTGGATGATCAGCATCGTGCGGCGATTGAAACGGAGCAACGTCTCGGTAAAGGCGCCGCGGTAGTCGCTCTCGGCAAGTTCGGGCTCGATGTCGAACATCGCGTTCGTGATCCGGCTGAGCTGAGTCGACCGCGCCGAAGCTGCAACCGAAGTTCGAACGTTTCGGTCAAAGATGAGCAGGCCCGTGCGATCCCCAAGTCCGGTGGCGACCGTCGTGACCGCCATGATTGCGTCCATTGCATGTTCCGAGCGGGGAACCTCAGCGACCTGTCCAGCCATGAGCCGGCCATTGTCCAAGATGTTGATCACGGTCTGGTTGCGTTCGGTCCGGAACGTCTTGACGATCAATCGGTTTGCGCGGGCGGTCGCCGACCAGTCGATCTTGCGGAACTCATCATCGACGGTGAAGTCGCGAAGCTGTTCGAATTCGGAGCCGCCACCGCGCATCCGTGCAGACCGCAGGCCCATGTCGAGACGGTTTCGTTTCAGCCGAAGCTCTGCTTCCGCGCGGCTTGGAAACCGCGGGAAGATACGCAGCTCCTCGGGTAGCCATCGCACCTGTTGCCGAGCCGCAAACCCGAGTGGACCGTCGACACGAATGACGAGCTCGCCGAGTGCGAAACGTCCGCGCCGCATCGGCGTAACGTCGGTCTCAACGGTCGCTGAGCGTCCGGCCGCGAGGCGCAGATGCGCTCGGCGTACGTCGGCCTGAAGCGATGGGGCAAGGCCTTCGGCAAATCGGATCGAGGCCGCACGTTCCGAACCGTTCGTGACGAGCCACGAGACCGAACCGGTCCGTCCAAGGGTCACCGATGATGGCAACTTTCGTGCGACCCCGATACGGCTTGGCGAGGTTGCGAGCAACCAGTCGACCAGCCACACCAGGAACACGATGGCTCCCACCCCAGCTAATGCCAGCCACGGACGGTCGCCAAAGAGCAGCACCGCTGGCGACAGCAGTGCGGCAAAGAGCGCGAGGCGTGGCTGGAAGATCACGAACGGACGGGACTATCGGGGGACGGGAACGGATTCGAGCAGTCCGTCCAGAACAATGTCGGGGGTGACACCTTCGAGTTCGGCCTCGGGCTGAACTTGGAGACGGTGACGTAGTCCGGGCTTTGCGATCATCTTGACATCGTCGGGCGTGACGAAGGTACGACCTGCCATCCATGCCCACGCCTTGGACAAGCCGAGCAGAGCGACGCCGCCTCGCGGCGACACTCCGAGATCGACGACTGGTGACGTACGGGTAGCCCGGGTGAGTTCGGTGATGTAACTCAGGATCGAATCGTCGACCTGCATTGCACGAACCTCGGCTCGGGCGGCAGCGAGGTCGGCCGCGGTTGCGACCGCTTGGACACCGTTGGATGCGACCTCGTGCAGGTTGAGTCCTCGGTGGTGACGAGCCAATACCTCCTGTTCGCTGTCGCGTTCGGGATAACCGACGTACAACTTGGCGAGGAACCGGTCGAGTTGGGCCTCGGGCAACGGGTAGGTGCCCTCGTATTCGACAGGATTCTGGGTGGCGATCACCATGAACGGATCGGGCAACGCCCGTGGAACGCCAGCGACGGTGGCCTGACGTTCCTCCATGACCTCGAGCAGCGCGGCCTGAGTCTTTGGTGGGGTGCGGTTGATCTCATCGGCGAGGAGCAGGTTCGTGAAGACGGGGCCTTCTCGGAAGGTGAATTCCGATGTTGCCTGTTCGTACATGAGCTGCCCGGTGATGTCCGATGGCATGAGGTCGGGGGTGAACTGGATTCGAGCCATCTCGATGCTCAAGGTCGACGCCACCGTCTTGACGAGAAGCGTCTTTGCAACGCCTGGCACACCCTCGAGCAGAATGTGGCCATCGGCGAGAAGTGCCGCGAGGAAACCGGCGAGAACACCTTGCTGGCCAACGACCACCTTTCCGACCTCGTTGCGGACGTCGTCAACGAGCGACGTTGGTGTCGCTGTCGGTGTTGCCACCGGCGCAGTTGCTGGCGGCACGGCTGCCGACGCTTGCGGCGCTGTAGGAGTCACCGCGGGAGCGGGGTCCGGCAGCGGCGGCGGACTCATCGCCGGTGGGAGATGTGGTGGCACATCGTCGGGGGGAGGTGGCAGGTGATCGGTCATCGGAAGGTCCTTTCGGTGACTATCGATATGTCTTCACTTCGTGCGAGCGTTGAAACGCCGCCGCGTTCGATGCGGTCTCGGGTTTCGATCAGCTGGGTGGCAAGAGCGACAAACTCGTCGTCGTTGCGAGGAGCTGGCCCGTCGAGCATGGCGATGATCGCGTTGCGCTGGTCGCCCGATGCGAGCGCAGTGGCCAACTGTTCGGCCGAAGAGTCGGCCGACATGCCGACGCGCCGAGCGAGGTCGGTTCGTAGGTCATGGCGCAGGATCGCAGCACTTCGTTCCTCGGCGTCGGCGGTGTTGCGGTAGAGCCTGCCAACGGCATCGACGTAGCTCGAGCTCGGGAGTTCGATGGGCTTGGGTTCGAGGACGGGCGAACCGAGCCGTCGACCTTTGGCGAGCGCGTACAGCACCGCAGACGCAGCGAGCCCGGCGAGCAGCGCGAGAACCGAGGTTGGCAAGAGTCCAAAGAGTCCTTCGTCGCCTTGTCCGATCGGGTTGCCCTCACTGTCGACGGGTCCGTCGAAGCCGAACGGGTTTCCGGCGCCCCCGTAAGGAATAGGGTTGCCTGCCTCGTCGAGCCGGAGCTCGGCTGCAGAGTCTTCACCGTCGAGTTGTTCAGCCTCGAACCACGTTGGCGGCTGCGGCAGGAAGCCAACGGTTGGTTCGGTGTTGATCCGAATAAGTCGGGCGAGGACGGCAGCGTTGTCCGCATCGTCGAGTGCCCGGTTGGCGAACAGGCCCATGCTGGCGACGCGGATAATGCGTCCTTGGCCCACTTCGCGCACGACGATGACGGCTTCGGTGGAGTTGCCAAAGCACGACTGATCACGGGGGCCGGGTACGACCGGGTTGTGCTCGAGGGGTCGGACTTCCTGGGTGGCTGCGAGTTCTTCGAGGCTGCACTGTCCCCGGGGAACGAGCTCGTCTTCTTCGACGAAGGAGAGACCGCCCGTCGGACCTCCATCGACGTCGAGCGAGGTCAGCAACGTGCCGCCGTTGCGTACCCAGTCGAGCAACGGTTCCCACGTCTCGAGTGCATTCACCCCATCCTCGGCTCCGAACGGCGGGCCGAACCGAGGGATTGCCATAACGGCAACATCGATGTCTTCGCGGGGAAGTCCGACGTTGCGCTGGGTATCTCCACCGGATTCTTCGACGAAGAGCCGGAAGGCCAACAGCCCGAATTCGCCCACACCGTCGGGGTCGCCAGGGGTTCCGATGTTTGGGTCGTCTCGGGTGCTAAACGCGAGCAAGACGACGGCTGCCGCCACGAGCAGGAGCCCGACCCAGATGATCGGTGACGCTTTGCCTGCCGGTGGCCCACCGGTGGTCACCCCGGTCATCGGGACCCCGCTGTGGTAAGCGCGTCGAGCAGCGCTTGCACGCGGTCGACATCGGCCCGTTCGATGGTGAGATCGCTATAGAACGCACGGTCGAACGAGTGGGCTGCTGAGCCGTAGGTAGAGACGAGTTCGGGTCGACGTACTTCGACCGCGCGAGCGAAGTCTCCCGTGGTCGCTCCGGCGACTTCCCGAGCGACGCCGGCATCGATCAACCCAACGACACCCAGACGGAACCCGGCGATCACGGCGGCTCTCCAATTCTGGCTCGATAGGTGCTTGGCAAGCTCAGCGCGGAGCTGTTCGGGTTCGACGACCTCGTCGAAGACGATGCGTGCGGTGGCGTCCTCTGTCTTGTCTTTGGGCACGCGACCCGTGATCGCCTTATAGATGGCGAACAGCAGGACGAGGACCGCGAGCGACACGAGAATGATGGCGAGCGTGCTACCCGCCGCCCCTCCCCCGCCACCAAAGATCGCTCCGAAGATCCGCTCGAGAACGTCGCCGATGAAGTTGGTTACCCGCTCGACTTGCCGCGCAAAGAAGCCGGGGTCGCGTGCGGGCAGGAATTCCTCGCGCAACAAGATGTCGTCGGCGAGGTCGTTGGCCTCGTCGTTGGTGAGATCAGCCACGACCCCGCCTTTGGGTGGTTGCATGGAATGAGCGGCTAATGGCCATGTCGAGGTCGATGCCTTCACCTCGGACTCGGAGGTCGAGGTACATGACGACGGACGCTGCAGCGGTAAAGGCCATGGCAAAGACCGATGCGGCGAGGTCGAGGACACCTGCGCTGAGCCAGAGGGGTACCCGCAACTGCTGGGTGATGACCGATGGAGCGAATTCGATCATGGCGCGCATGATGATCGCGCCAATGCCGGTGATGGAGTACACGAACGTCGCTTGTCCGAAACGGCCCGATACCAGGTTCATGCTGCGGCGGATTGCGGTCATTGGAGATGCGTTCTCTGCGCCCATCACGGGACCGACCACGATGAGGAAGACCCCGACCAGCACGCCGAGGAGGCCTCCGGTAGCGAGCCCGCCACCAAGAATCAGCACCTTGCAGATAATCCATGCCAGGACGATTTTCGGTGATCGTTTGATCGAGGACACGAGCAGGTCGGTCGCCGAGATCGAGCGACCGGAGTACCAGGACGCAATCAGTTCCCCGTAGATCGAGGCAACGGTTAGCAGCGCGATCGATTCGAGTATCAGGGTCACGAACGCCGCAGCGATCGCTCCGGGTTGGCCAATGTTGCCAATGAAGATGTCGGTCAGTTGATCCGGGCGAGCATCGCGCAGCGCCGAGCCCGGCATGGCAGCGGCGATAAGGCGCAGTGGCAGGAGCACCGCGAAGGCGATCCCGAGAAGGAGGCCCGGTTGGATACGCAGAAAGGTAAGCGCCTCATCGAATACGGCCAGCGAGGAGCGCTCCACCAGCGGGGGGAGCTCTTCTGCGGTCGGGACACGAAGTGGACGCCGCGCCGCTGCGTTGGATTGCAGGCCGGTCACTGAGCCATTCTTAGTCGGTGTCAGACCCTACGAGACAGATGGTTCCGCCCGGATCTGATGGATTCGGACCCGACCGCTACGGCGAGAGCTTCGCCGACGTATACGACGATTGGTACGACGACGTTTCTGATGCGCATGCGACGGCTGCGTTTGTGGAGCGCTTTGGACCGTCGCAGCGGGTGCTCGAGCTCGGGGTTGGGACGGGTCGGCTCGCCCGACCGATCGCCGATGCTGGTCATGTCGTTGTTGGCGTCGATGCGTCGGTGTCGATGCTCGAACGGTTTTCGGGTTCGGACCGATCGTTGGCCGTTGGCGCCGACATGGCCGTGCTGCCCGTGCGCGATGGTGCGTTCGACACCGTTCTCGTGGCCACGAACACGTTGTTCAACCTGCATACCGAGGCCGGGCAAGCAGCGTGTCTTGCGGAGAGCCGGAGGGCCTTGCGATTGGGCGGCCGCCTGGTCATCGAGGCAATGGTCCCTGGCGAGCCCGATCCGCATCTCGATCGGCTGGTGACGACCCGATCGATCGATGTCGACTCGGTGGTGCTGACCGCAACGATCCGCGACGACGCCGCGCAGCAGATCACGGGCCAGCACATCCAGATCTCCGAAGCTGGCACGCGGTTGCGTCCATGGAAGATCCGTTACGCCACGCCCGAGCAACTTGACGAGCTCGCAGATGGCGCTGGTTTGCGCTTGGGAGACCGGTTCGCAAACTGGCAGGGCGACCCAGTAACCGCCGACTCGGCCAACGCGGTCAGCGTCTACATCGCCATCTAACCCCCTCGGCTTAGCGCGGGTCCAGTGCGAGCGGGGCCAGGCCCTCGAAGATGTAGGCGGGCGGGCGGATTGGTTTGCCTGTGCGGTCGGTGACGGCGACGGTGACTTCGGCGGTCGCCACACGGTCCTCGCCACGCCGAATCTCTTGGGCCCACACCGTGGAGGCTCGACCAAACTTGCTCACCCCGGTCGAGATCGTCAGGTCTTCGCCGGCCGTCGCTGCGTTGCGAAAGCGGACCTCGAGCGTGGTGACTACGAACTGGAATCCGTCGACTTTGAGCGCATCGAGCCCGAGGTTCACCGAATCGAGTGCGTCGACCCGACCAATCTCAAAGTACGTGACGTACATGGCGTGGTTTACGTGGTCATATGGGTCGAGTTCGTGGAAGCGAACTCGATGTGGGGTCTCATGCGCTGGCATACCTGCACGCTAGTGACCGAGCGGCTCGTGCAACGAAGCCGTAGCCTTTGATCATGGTTGCTATCACCGTGGAGACCGAACTCGATGCCACCCCAGAGGTGGTCTGGTCTGACCTTCGCCATATCTCGAGCCACGTGCAGTGGATGCACGACGCCGAGTCGATCTGGTTTACGTCGGATCACCGCGAAGGTGTCGGCACGACCTTTGATTGCGAGACCAAGGTTGGTCCAATTCAGCTGACCGACGTGATGGAGATCACCGAGTGGGTCGAGGCCGAGACGATGGGCGTGCGCCATACCGGCGTCGTCACCGGCGAAGGGGCCTTCTCGCTGTCCCCGCTGCCCGGCGACCGCACACTGTTTCGGTGGGCTGAAGAACTTACGTTTCCGTGGTGGCTCGGCGGTCCGGTGACCGAGCCGATCGGATCGATCGTCCTGAAGATGATCTGGAAGCGAAACCTGCAGAACCTGGCCAAGCGTTTCAAAAACGGCCAAGTCGTCGCCTAACGGCCTAGAACAGCGGGCTCGCCCACGTCGAGGCGGCCCAGATGGCACCAGCGAAGGCCACGACCCCGATCGCCGCGGTGACACCGATGTGCTTCTTCTCGTCGCCGCCGAGTGGCCGTTTGTCGCCCGGGTTCAGGCCGAAGAACAGGGCTCCCAGCAGCAGGCCGAAGAGGAATCCGCCGCCGTGGCCGCCGAGGCTGACCCCGCCGCGGAAGCTGAACAAGATGTTCATGACGATCAGGAAGCCGAGGCCGGTGTCGAACAGGCCGATGCCACGGCTGCGATACATGAAGACGGTGAAGCCAATGAGGCCAAAGACCGCTCCGGACGCACCGACGACGCGAACGTCGGGGTCGAGCAGGAGCGCTCCGAAGGATCCGCCGATGAGCGACGTCAGGTACACGGCAATGTAGGACTTGGGGCCGACGACTCGTTCGATCTGCTGGCCGAGTTGCCAGAGCAGGTACATGTTGAACCCAATGTGGATGAGGCCGGAGTGGAAGAAGCCGCCGCTGATGATGCGCCACCAGTCGCCGCTCTCCGATATTGCGGGGCCGTAGGTCGCGAAGTTCAGCGACGCGTCGCGACCGATACCGGTGAGCGTTGACCCCAGCAGCAGAATCGATGCCACAAAGATGGCTACGTTGATCCCGACGAGCGTTCGGGTGACCAGACCTTGGGCGCCGGGCAGCGTGCTCGGCGTGTAGACGCGTTGGGCGGTTCCCTTGGTGCATTCGGGGCAGTGCACGCCGACCGACGCTTGATGCATACAGTCGCCACAGATCAGCCGGTCACACCGTTGGCACGACACGCCGGTCGCCCGATCTGGATGGCGGTAACACACCTCTTCGACGGCGCTGTCTTGTGGATCCGTGCTGCTCATATCACCAGTCATATAGCGGTAAGCGTCGACGTTACCTGCTTCATTCCCAGTTTCTGGCTCAGTGGCGCTACCGTTCCTGCGATGGCTGAGGACACACGAACCCTTTCCCCCGAACTCATGGAAGCGCTTGCGCAGTTGGCCCAGGTGCCTCAGCTGCTTGTCGCAACGGATTACGACGGCACGATCGCGCCGATCGTCAACGACCCAATGCGAGCAGTCCCCGATCGAGAGACGTCGGTT
This sequence comes from uncultured Acidimicrobiales bacterium, assembly GCA_938002955.1. Taxonomy (GTDB): domain Bacteria; phylum Actinomycetota; class Acidimicrobiia; order Acidimicrobiales; family SHLQ01; genus SHLQ01. The sequence continues at coordinate 17,008 of CALLAA010000007.1, read as the reverse complement.
GCGCTGCGTTCGTTAGCAACGCTCGACCAGACCCATGTCGGCATCGTGTCGTCGAGAGCGCTTCGAGATCTCGCTGCGCTCAGCCGCCTGCCCGCCGAGATTCACCTCGTCGGTAGCCACGGGAGCGAGTTCGACGTCGACTTCGCGTTGCAGATGGATGCCGAGACCCAGGGGCGACGCGATGCGCTCGGTGAGTCCCTCGCCGAGATCTGCCGCCGCTACCCCGGTGCGAGTCTCGAGCAGAAGCCAGCGTCGGTTGCGTTTCACACGCGCAATGCGGCCCCCGAGATTGTGGCCGACGCTATCGCTGAGGTCGAAGCCCTCGCTGCTGCGGATGAGACGCTCGTGTACAGCACCGGCAAGATGGTCTGCGAGGTCGGCGTCATGCAGACCGACAAGGGCAAAGCGCTCGATGTGCTTCGTACGAACGTGAGCGCGTCCGCCGTGCTCTTCGTGGGCGACGACACCACCGATGAGGACGCGTTCCGTTCGCTTTCGGGCCCCGACCTTGGTGTCAAGGTCGGCGAGGGCGAGACGGCTGCTCCGTTCCGCATTGCCGATACCGAAGACGTTGCGTTGTTGCTGAGCACGTTGTGTTCGTTGCGGACCGACTGGCTCGCTGGCGCCGGGCTTGTGCCGATCGAGCAACACAGCCTGCTCTCTGACCAGCGCACCGCCGCGATCGTCACCCCCGATGCTCGCGTCACCTGGTTCTGCGCTCCTCGTCTGGACGATCCCGCGATCTTCGCCGAGCTGCTCGGCGGGCCGACGGCCGGGTACTTCGCGGTGAAGAGCAAGGATGGCCGCGGGCCGAGTTTGCAGCGGTATGCGGGCGACACGATGGTGCTCGAGACGATCTGGCCCAACATGACCGTGACTGATTATCTCGACGTTTCCGACGGCCGTCCGACCTTGCTCGCTGGACGAAGCGATTTGATTCGACATCTGAGCGGATCGGGTGAGGCCATTATCGAGTTTGCTCCCCGCCTCGACTTTGGCCGTTTCCCAACGCAGATCGAGGTCCGCTCCGATGGCCTCGAGGTCACCGGTGCGCGCGACCTGATCGTGCTTCGTTCGCCCGGCGTCGAGTGGTCGATCGAGCACACCGGCCAGCATCAGACCGCGGTTGCGACCGTCGATTTGTCGGCTGGTCCGCTCACGCTCGAGATGCGTGTTGGTACCGCGAGTCTTCGCGCTGAGTCGACCGAATCTCGCAAGCGCGACCACACCCGGCGCTTCTGGGCGGACTGGGCCGACAAGCTTGAGCTGCCAGCGGAGGCAACGGACTTTGTTCGTCGTTCGGCGCTCGTACTCAAGGCGCTCGTCTACGGCCCGAGCGGTGGAATTGCGGCCGCTGCGACGACGAGTCTTCCCGAGCACATTGGCGGTGTCCGCAACTGGGACTACCGCTACTGCTGGCTGCGCGACGCGGCGCTGAGCGCTGCTGCCCTCGTCCGCCTCGGCAGTCACGAGGAAGCCATGGATTACCTCGACTGGGTTCTGGGCGTTCTCGAGGCGGGAGACGGCCAACCAGAGCGTCTCAACCCCTTGTACGCACTCGACGGCGGCAAGCTGCCACCGGAAGCCGACATTACCGAGCTCTCCGGCTACGGCGGCTCTCGCCCGGTCCGTGTCGGTAACGCTGCCGACAACCAGGTCCAGCTCGATGTGTTCGGACCGATCGTCGATCTCGTGCACCTCCTCGGCGAGCGGGGCGCTCCCCTGTCCTCGCGTCATTGGCGACTTGTCGAGGGCATGGTCGGTGCGGTCGAGCTGCGCTGGAACGAAGCAGATCACGGCATCTGGGAGATCCGCTCCGCGCCACGTCATCACGTGTACTCCAAGGTCATGTGTTGGGTCACGGTCGACCGGGCGATCAAGATCGCAGCCGATGTGTTCGAGCGCGACCGTTCGGACTGGGCTGAGCTGCGAGACACCATCGCTGCGGACATCTTCGAGAATGGCTGGAACGAGGCTGTGCAATCGTTCACGACGGCGTACGACGGAACCGACTTGGACGCTTCGGTGCTCATGATCGGGCTCAGCGGGCTCATCGCCGCCGACGATCCGCGGTTCGCCGCGACGGTTCGCGGTGTCGAAGCGCAGCTACGCGAAGGGCCGACCGTGTACCGCTATCACCATGAGGATGGCCTGCCGGGTGCCGAGGGTGGGTTCCATCTGATGACGTCGTGGATGGTCGACTCGTATGCGCTGCTCGGCGAGACCGAGGAAGCCCACAGCTTGTTCCGAAAGCTGCTGGCAACGGCTGGGGAGACCGGGCTGCTCGCTGAGGAATACGACCCGGTCGCGTGCCGGTCGCTCGGCAACCACCCTCAGGCCTATAGCCACCTTGGGGTCATCAACAATGCACTGCGTCTGAGCAGCGAATAATTGCGTCTGAGCAGCGAATAACTGCGGCTCAGCAGCGAATAGTCGCGTCTCGCCGCTAGCTCACTGCGTGGACGTCGCCATGGTGACACGGTTCCGTCCAGCCCGTTTGGCCTCAAACAGCGCAGCATCGGAGCGCCGGAACCACTTCTTTGTCGATTCTCCGGGGTGGTACATGGCCACGCCGAACGACATCGAAATGTCGAGTCCGGCGGGATAGGAAACCGTGATCCGGTCGCGAATGGCGTCTGCCATGCCTTCGGCGAGTTCGGGCGTGACACCGAGCGCGATGAACGCGAACTCCTCGCCGCCAATTCGGTACGCGCTGTCTTCGCTGCGGAACGCTCGGGTGAGTTCGTGGGCGACATCTTTCAACACCCGGTCGCCAACGGCGTGTCCGTGCTCATCGTTGACCTTTTTGAAATGGTCGATGTCGCCGACGATGAGCGCCGCGGCCATCGGGCGCTCGGCAAATCGCGTGTTTAGTGCCGCGAGTTCGGATTCGAAGGAGCGACGGTTGGCAAGGCCGGTGAGTCCATCGACGAGCGACGCTGCCCGGTACTGCAGGTCCGAGTTCATCAGCTCTGTCGCAAATACCCGCAATGCGAACATCAGACACACGAGGGTTCCGAGCCGGAAGAACATCTCGTATTCGATTGGTCTCGCCGGTCCAAGTGCAGTGATTGCACAGGTGATGACGAGCAGTGCGAAGCTCCTGCGGACGTGGCGTCGGTTGAACAGCACGGGGAACAGCCCAGCGAACGCGGCCATGAACGGGAAGAACGGGGAACTGGCACCGCCGGCGAAGAAGATGGCGGTGCCGATGAGGACGACGCTCGTGTATTGGTCGGTGACGTAGACGAGCTGCGGGTTCTTGCTGGTCTGGGCCATGCGATGCGCAAGCGCGGCCTTGGCTCCATCGACGATGACCGGCAGCATGACCCACCAGCCATAGAACGGTGTGGACAACAGCAAGAGCAATCCAACAGCTGCGTAGACCGGGGTCAGGCGCGGGAAGATCCGGTTGCACATTTCGATCAGGCGAGCATCGCCGTCACTTCTGTCCTCGGAATCTTCGCTCTCCATACACCCGAGTTTTCGGCGAACGCGGGCCACGACCTAAGCCCTCAAAAGGCCAATTTCGACACATCAATCTTGGTACGAGACCCAAACCAAACGCCACCCAACACCGCCTCCGGCGTAACGGCTGCGTGCCTGCCGTTCGCTCCATTCAAAAACCGAACACCGCCTCCGGCGTAAAGGCTGCGTGCCCGCCGTTCGCTCCGCTCACTAACCGAGTTTCTCGCCTAGGGGCTCGAAACATCGAACAAACGCTCCCCGAAGGGGAAGACAGGTTGGTAACCCGTGTCGCCAGAATCGGCGACGGAGTCGCTGGCGACTAAGGGTTACCAATACTCTTCGAAGTGGATATTGCCTGGCTGGTTGCGACGGTCGATGGTGAAGCCTCGTTCGACGAGCAGTTCGATGACGCCGGTGGTCTCGGGGTAGCTGGTTTCGCCGTTCTCGTCTTCTTCGGGTAGGCCGATCATGGCCGGGTTGCCGCAGAGGAATGCATGCGTGTTCGACGGATCCATGGTTCCGCCGAGGGCCATCTCGATATCGCCATCGCGAATCAGGTCTTGGAGGTAACGCTTGGGAACGTCTGGCTCGCGTGTTGGCATCGGGATGTAGTGGTAGTTCGGGAAGCGCTCTTCGAGGTGGCGGTGCGCGTCGAGGTATCCGAGGTCTTGCCAGTTGCGAACGGTCACCGTGGACACGATCGGGCCGGTGTGGCCTTTGCGAAGGAGCTCGGTGACCATCGAGTTGTGCGGGGCTTCGCCGGTTCCGGTGGCGAAGAAGACCACTGCGGTGTCTGGCGATTGCACAGCGTTGAGCGTGTAGCGGCCGGCGACCTTTGGCCCGAGGTAGATCCGGTCCCCGACTTGTTTGGTCGCGAGTCGCGGGGTGAGTGCAGAGACGTGGTCGTCGTCGGCTGGCACCAGCACGATGTAGAACTCGAGCTCCTCGGTGTCGGGCGGCGCCAGGTATCCGGACGCTTCGAACATCGAGTGTGAGATCGAGTAGGAGCGTCGGATCAGCTTGTGCCATTTGCTGTCGATGCCGGGGTCGGCGTAGTTGTCGACTCGGTCTTCCCAGAACCCGAGGCCGAGCGAGGCGTATTGGCCGGGAAGATGGCTCGTGTCTCCGTGGTCGGGGCGAACACGCAGCACCCACAGGTCCGAGTGGCGTTGTTCGAATGCGGTGATGGTTGCGTTGTAGCTCTCTTCGCGCAATTCGTTGATCGCCGATTCGTGACGGACGCGACGGCGTACGACCGATGGCGGCTCGGCTGGTTCGAGTTCGGGGAAACACGCGGCGGCGAGCAAGTTGCCGACTTCCCAGGAATGACCGTTCGGGACATCGATACCGTCTTCGGGGGCGCCGTCGAACCAAAGCTTGCCGCTGTCGATCGCGGCTTGGCTCACGTTCAGTTCGCCGACGGTGGGGCGGCATCGTTCGGACGCGAAGACGATGTGGTCGAACTCGAGATCTGGCGTACGGCGATCGTTGAAGTACGCAATCGGGAACTCGCCGTCGTGGCCGATCTCGTCGGGGACTGACCGGTAGAGCACGGTGATCCGTCGTTCGCGCTCGAGTCGGCGAAGCATCGCGTCGGCGGCAGGTGCGAGCTTTGCCGGGTCGAGCCCGCCAGCGGCGAACACCACGCCAGCACCACCGGCTGCAGCTTCGGCGACGAGTTCTGCTGCGTGGTTGGTGTGTCCAACGACGAGCACGTCGCGGTCGTTGAGCCATTCGGGCAGGGCGTCGACGGTGACATGTTCGGAAAGTGGAGCGTTTATCGGCGGCGTCCAGTTCGGGTCGCGATGGCGCCGCGAGACGAGGCAGCCGCGGGTGCGGTAGGTGCGCTGGTCCGTATTCACGATGACGACATCGTCCTCAGCATCGATTCCGAGGAGCTGTTCGCCGTAGCCAACTTCGACCTGGTTCTCGGGTACGAGCTCGGGAAATGCAACCGCTGCGCCGGGTTCAACAACACGGACCTTCTTGAGTCCGGAACGAATCGAGGAGATGGCGGTCGATAGGCCGCCAGCGGTGCCGCCAATAACAATCAGGTCGTAGTCGATGAGTTCTGCGCTCACAGGTTCTCCTTCGGTGCAGTGGTGTTGGTTAGCCCCTCCCGACGAAGGGCATGTTGGTGGCCATCACCGTCAATGACAACACCCCTGGCTTCGGCGGAAGTCCCACCATGTAGAGCAATGCGTCGACAACATTGTGCATCTGCATTACCGGTTCCCCCATGATGGTCTCGTTCGGTCGGGGTGCGCCCTGGGAAATTTGGTCCCTATCGGTCGCAGGTCGCTTCGGGCCTGCCTTCGTTAGCCCCGACCAACAAGGGGCATGTTTGTCGCCATTATTGTCATCGATAGCGCGTTCGCTTCGGGCGGCAACCCAGCCATGTACAACACCGCGTCGGTCACGTTTTTCATTGCCATTAATGGCTCTTCGATAGTGGTGCCGTTTGCCTGTAGTGCGTTCGCGGCCGCCGCCGACCCCATGTCCGTCGTAACGTTTCCGATATCGATCTGCCCGCACGCGATACCAAACTTGCGGCCGTCGAGTGCCAGGGACTTTGTTAGACCCGTGACCGCGTGCTTCGAGGTCGTGTACGGCGCGGAGTACAACCGCGGCGTTTGCGACGATATTGACCCGTTGTTGATGATACGACCACCCTGTGGATCTTGGTTCCGCATTTGCCGGAAGGCCGCACGAGCGCACAAAAACGCTCCGGTGACATTGATATCGATCAGCTTGCGCCAAGCATCAACATCGAGTTCGTCAATCGGGACGGCTGGAGCGGCAATGCCAGCATTGTTGAAGAGCAAGTCGACCCGCCCGAATCGCTCGACGGCTGCCTCAAATATCTTGTCGACCTGCAACTCGTCGCTCACGTCCCCAACGGTGGCGAGCCCATCGCCGGCGAGGTCACGTACGGTTTCGTTTAACGACGATTGTGTACGGCCGGCGACGACGACGGACCAGCCAGCTTCGCTCAATGCGATCGCAACACCTTTGCCAATACCTCGGCCTCCACCGGTGACCACTGCAACGTTGTTCATTCTGCTTCTCCTTCAGATTTCCACGACGCGAGCCAACCGAGCCCGGCATCAAGATCTCCAGCTGGGGTGTACTCGGCACCGAATGGCCCATCGAAACCCTGTGCAACCAACCACGGAAGCAGCGTCGTGTAGTCGATGTCTCCGTGGTCTGGCTCGGCCCGATCCGGGAACGAAGAAAATTGGATATGGCCGACGTACGGCATTGCCCGCTCGAACACCGGCACAAGATCGCCATCCATCTTGCGAGTATGGAAACAATCGACCATGAGTTTCAGGTTCGGAGCATTAACCGAGATGATGGTTTCGATGCCTCGATCGATATTGACGAGGTGGTAGTCCTCTGCGACACCGGTATTTAGCGGCTCGATGAGCACCGTAATGCCATGCTGGGCAGCCCGTTCGGCTGCGTATGCGAGGTTCTGGCGATACGTCACTTCGGCCGCGCTCGAGCGTCCGGTTCTCCCCGCAACAACACTCACGTTCCTACAGGCAATCGCCACGGCGTAGTCGATGGCCTCATCGATGTACTGACGTGCCAGTGCTTCGCGACGAGGTACTGCTGCCACTCCGAGATCGCCCTCCTGGTCGCCGATTCTCGTGTTCAACGACACCATCTCGAGGCCGGTTTCCTGGAGCGTTCTCCGGACATCGACAGGATCGAACTCATAGGGCATGTGGCATTCAACGGCATCAAAGCCGGCCTCGCTCGCCGCTCGGATCGCGTCGGGCAGCGAGCGGTCGGTCCACAAGAACCCAAGGTTGGCAGAAATGAGAATCATCGGACAGTGGCCTCTCGATCTACAGGAAGCGAATGTAGTTCGGGGCTGGAATCTCGACGATTTCGTCGGTCATCAGTAGATCGCCCGACTCGACATCGCGGTCGAAGACCCGAAGGTGGCCCGAATCCTGGTTCGCGACGATTACCGCCTTGCCATCGGGGGTGATGGAGAAGTGTCGAGGGAACTTGCCACCGGTGGGCACCAGGCCCGTACGGGTGAGCGTGCCATCCTTAGGGTCGACCGAGAAAATTGCGAGCGAGTTGTCGCCTCGGTTCGAGACGTAGAGGAATCGAGCGTCAGGCGAGAGCTTGATCTCCGATACATAGCTCACCTGATCGCGGTTCTCGAGCGTCGACTCGTACTCGAAGGGGATGAGGCGAGGCTTCACGTCGCTTGGGTCTGAGTCGTCGAGGCGAGCAACACAAACGGTGTTGAACAGTTCGTTTGAGACGTAGCACACATCGAGCGTTGGGTGCATGGCCATGTGCCGAGGACCCGAGCCTTGAGCGAAATCGATGTGGAGTTCGGGGATCAGCTTGTTGTTTGCCTTGTCCCAGCGGTACTGGAAGACGGCGTTCTCCCCGAGGTCGGGGATGAAGACCCAGTCGTGCCAGAAGTGTGCGCAGTGTGCGTGCGGTCCAACCTGACGGTTGCCCCAATGGTCTTCCCGATTTTCGACCTGGCGCCAGGTGTCTTCTGGCCGATGGAACTGCACGAAGCTCTGGTGAACGGGGGCAAGCACGCCGTCAGCGACCTTGGTGACGTCGATCGTCGCATCCCAGTAGTTAATGACGACCGCATTGTCCTCATCGGGCGAAAGCGCCAGGTAGCAGGTGGACTTACCGGATGCTTCCCACGTCTCGTTCTGCGTGAGGCTGCCATCGGGGTTGACGTCGTAGCGGACCACGGAGCCGTTCTGCTGAATCGTCTCCAAGATGGCATACATGCCCCGATCTGGGGCGGGGATAAGCACGGCGGGGTTGAGCGCTGGCATCACCGATGTCTGCGTGAGTTCACCGTCAGCGCTCAACACCATCGAATAGATGCCTTCCCCGGGGACCGGGGCATACGGCTGGTGGGCCAGCGCATCAAGATCGCTGTACGTTCCAACAAGAAGTGGGTAATCCTGGTCGAGCATTTTTGGTGGCTTTCTTCTCTATCGAGATTGACGGGGTTGGAGATTGTTGAGTACGTACGTGGCGACCTGGTCGGGTTCGCCGTCGGCGACGACTTCGATGTCGGCCATCTCGGCGAAGAGCGGACGACGTACCTCGGCCAGGGAGGAGAGCTCGTCATAGGCCATTGGCCGCCGGTGGTCGCCCTCGCTCTGACGGCGGAGTACCTCGGTCAACTCGGCATGAATCCAAACAGCTTCAGCACGATGGGCAACGACCTCCCGAACGATCGGGTCCTCAACGACCGAAGCCGCGGCCGTGATCACGGCAGGTTCTTCGCGAGCGAGAGCCCCCAGCAGCACGCCAGACTCGATGCGATGCAGAGTTTGCACGCCGAAGCGCTCCGCAATCGCAGAACCCGGAGCACCGAACAACCTCGAGATGTCGTCATCGGAGTCGATGTATTGGGTCGAGAGAGCGTCGGCGAGTGTTCGACCAAGGGTCGACTTGCCTACGCCCATCAAGCCGATGATCACAACGTGGGACTTGCTAGACAACGGACGTCATGCCTCCGTCGACGAAGAGGGTCTGTCCGTTGATGAAGCTGGCAGCGTCGGACAAGAGAAAAACTGTGGCTCCGCCAAGCTCGGAGACCTCGCCCCAACGTCCAGCAGGTGTTCGGTTCGACACCCACGCCGAAAACTCGTCGTCGTCGACAAGTGCTTGAGTGAGTTCGGTGGCGAAGTACCCGGGAGCGATGCTGTTGATCTGCAGTCCGAGTGGCCCGAGGTCGGCGCACATACCGCGGGTTAGTAGAACAACGCCGCCCTTACTAGCGGTGTACGGGACGATGGTCGGGCGGCCAAGCTGCGACTGCACGGAACCGATGTTGACAATCCGACCCGCTCCGCGTTCGGCCATCGGCTTAGCCACTGCTTGGGAGACGATGAACGGGGCGACGAGGTTCATCTCCATGACGTCGCGGTAGTCGCCCAGATCGAACTCGAGAAACGGCGCCCGACGCTGTATTCCGGCATTGTTGACAAGCCCGGCGATCGGGCCGACTTCAGTCTCGATCGAGTCGACCATGGCTGCAACCGCGTCCGGGTCGGTCACGTCTGCGACCTGTCCCGATGCCTTGAATCCGACAGCCTGCAGCTCCCTGACGGCAACATCGACCTTGTCCGCAGACCGAGCATTGATCACCACATGAGCGCCCGCTTCGGCGCATGCCGATGCGAGCGCCCGGCCGATGCCTTGACTGGAACCGGTAATGAGCACGACACGGCCCTCGAGCGTGAATGGGTTGGTTGGCATGTCAGTTCTCCTTGGTGTTCCCGCTGAAGTCGAGTTGGACCTTCATGGCTTGGCCCGACGACGCTTCGACAAAGGCGGCGCCCGCATCGTGAGAGTCGTATTGGTTTGAGATCAGTGGACGAAGATCGAGTCCGTTGCCGAGTAGCTCGATCGAACGGCGGAACTCGCTGTGGTTGAATCGAAACGACCCAACAATGTCGACCTCGCCGGTGATGCTGAGGTTGACGGGCATCGGGACGGGGCCACCGTGAGGTAGCCCCACGAGGCATAACACTCCGCCACGACGGGCACGCTCAAGCGAATCGGAAATGGCCGGTGCTGCGCCCGAGGCATCGAAGACCACGTCGTAGTCCTTGCCCAGATCTTCGTTGCTGACAAGGCGGACCCCATGAGCACCAAGCGAGGTCGCAGTTTCCAATCGACCGGACTCAATATCTGCCACCACCAGTTCGGCGGCACCTTCGGCGGCACACACTGCAGTGAGCATTCCTCCAATGGGTCCTGCGCCGACAACGAGCACTCGTGCTCCCTTCACGCCACCGGCGCGGGCAACGGCATGCACACACACCGACAACGGCTCGGCGAATACGGCGAGTTCGTTCGACAGCGAGTCATCGAGCGGGACGATGTTTGGTGACCGGCTCAACAGGACTGACGAAAACCCGCCATCGGTGTGCGGTTGGGTCGATGCGCTACCAAGGAACGACGGACTCAAGCAGATGTTGAACCGGCCCTCCTTGCAGCGGTCGCACGTCATGCATGGAGACGACGGATCCACAGCAATCCGCTGGCCGTCTTCAAAGCCGGAAACGCCGTGTCCGAGCTCTTGGACTGTGCCAATGACCTCGTGTCCGAGGATCATGGGCGCGGTGACTTTGAATCGACCGACCGCACCGTTCTTGTAGTACGAAATGTCGGAACCACAAATGCCGCCGAGCAATACCCCGACCTGGACCTCACCGGCAGCAGGAGGTACAACCGGGCGTTGCTCAACCCGGACATCCTCGGCGGCGTGAATGACAACGGCGTGCGCGTGATCGCTCATGCCGAATAGCTCCCCGAGGTCGCCGCAGCGCCCGTATCGGCCCAGTCACGATGGAACCACTCACCACGTGGCCGATCCACGCGTTCAAACGTGTGGGCTCCGAAGTAGTCGCGCTGGGCTTGGATCAGATTCGCCGAGCCTCGCGCTTTGCGGAATCCGTCATAAAAGCCAAGCGCCGATGCCATCGCCGGAACCGCAATACCAGCCTTGGTCGCGGCGAGGACAGTTGCACGCAAGCCTCCCTGGTCAGCACCAATACGTTCGGCGAACACCGGGTCGAATAGCAAGTTCTCGAGATTGACGTCGTTGGTGTAGGCGGCCGTGATGTCGTCGAGGAACTTGGCCCGAATGATGCAGCCGCCCCGCCACAGACCGGCAATGGCACCGAGATCGAGATCCCAGTTGTTTTCGTCGGAGGCTGCCGACAAGAGCATGAACCCTTGGCTGTACGAGATAAGTTTCGCCGCATAAACCGCAGACTCGATCTGTTCGACCGTGAGGTCGCCAATATCTGGAGCTTTGGGTCCGGGGAGCAGGGCCTCAGCCTTCGCTCGTGTTTCGACGAACGACGACACGATGCGAGCACCAACCGCTTCGGCGACCAACATGACTGGCTGGCCCAATTCCATCGCCGAAATGACCGTCCACTTGCCCGTTCCTTTTTGGCCAGCGGCGTCAAGGATCACGTCGATCATGGGTGTGCCGTCATCGTCGACGGCCGCGAGAATTTCGGCGCTGATCTCAATGAGGTACGACTGCAGCCGTCCGTCATTCCATGCAGTAAACGTCTTTGCCATGTCCTGAGGGGTTTGCCCCAATGCCCTCAGCACGAGGTGAGCTTCTGCAAGCACTTGCATGTCGCCGTACTCGATGCCGTTGTGGACCATCTTTACGTAGTGGCCAGACCCGCCGTTACCGAGCCAAGTACAACACGGCTCATCGTTATTCAGACCCGCCTTGGCGGAAATAGCATGCAGAATCGGGCTGAGCTCATCCCATGTGCTCGGGTCTCCCCCTGGCATAATGGACGGACCGTATCGGGCGCCTTCTTCGCCGCCGGAAACACCTGCGCCCACAAAGCGGACGCCGTGTTCGGCGAGCTCGGCTGTGCGGCGTTCTGAATCGGTATAGAGCGAATTGCCGCAGTCGATAACGATGTCGTTGTCGTCGAGGTGAGGAAGCAGTTGTTTGATGACCGCATCGACGACTGCGCCGGCCTTCACCAAGATGAGCACTTTGCGAGGACGTGCGATCGCGGCGACGAACGCTTCAATCGAATCGGTAGCACGAACGTCTTGTGCCTCGGTTGCTCGCTCGGCGAACTGCAGCGTTGTCTCGACGGTCCGGTTGAACACCGCGATCGAGAAGCCGTTGTCGGCAATATTCAGTGCGAGGTTCTGGCCCATAACCGCGAGGCCGATGAGGCCGACGTCAGCGAACTGGGACGCTCCCGCGGTATCTGTCTCCATCATTTCGAATCTCCTAAAGATCGGGTAGGTCTGCAGCTGCAGTGCGACCGCCGGCCCCGCACATTCGGAGGGGACGCCAATGTGCGGGGCCTGCGCTGCGGGAGGGAAGCACTACTCGCCATCGCCTGCTTCGTTTGTGTCGAGATCGGACACGGCGCCGGTGATATAGGAGACACAGTCCTGACCCGTGAATTCACCAGTCAGATGCCCGGACTTGCGACCCTGCCGAAGCACCACCACGTTGTCGCACAGCCGCTCGACGTCTTTCATGTTGTGGCTGATCAACAAGATGGCTGCGCCCTGGTCTCGGAGCGTTTCGATGACCTCCAACACCTGGGCGGTTTCTCGGACACCGAGCGCTGCGGTTGGCTCGTCGAGCAGGAGAACTTTGCTGCTCCAGAATGCAGCGCGGGCAATGGCGACCGCCTGGCGCTGGCCACCTGACATCGTCCGCACCTTGCGCGTCACGCCGCCGGGGATGTTGATCCCAAGCTGTCCAACGGCTACCGCAGCTTCTTTTCGCATCTCTGCGGTGCGGCGGATCCTCAGCGGTCCCAGCCGCGTGAGCTCTTGGCCCATATAGAAGTTCTCCGCCACATCGAACTCCTCGACGAGCTCCAGTGTTTGGAATACGGTTTCGATCTTCGCTGCCCGGGCTTGGCCAGGGTTTGAGAATACGATCGGCTCTCCGTCCAGGAGCAGGGTTCCCGACGACGGTGCATGTACGCCGGAGAGAACTTTCACCATCGTGGATTTGCCAGCGCCGTTATCGCCAACGAGGCCGGTGATCTTTCCCGGAGTGATGTTGAAGCTGACCGACTTCAGCGCCTGCACGGCGCCAAAGTTCTTGCTCACGTCGCGTACCTCAAGTGCTGGCGTTACGTTCGGGCTGGATGCGGGCGTGCGATGGTTCGTTGCTGTGGTCATCAGATCTTCCCCTTTGCTGCGGCACGACGCTCGGCGACGACATAGGCGGCTGCCGATGCGACAATAAGGACGCCGATACTCGTGTCTTGGAGTGCCGGGCTTACTCGATTGATTTGGAAACCATTGAGGAGCGTGTAGAGCAGCAACGCTCCAGCCATCGATTTCATGACCTTGCCAGATCCGCCGGTCAGCGAGACACCGCCGATGATGCATGAGGCAATCACCCATAGCTCTCGACCGAACCAGAGGTTTGGTTCGATGTTCTTTTGCTCGGCAATGTAGGTCACGGCGGCGAGGCCGCAGCAGAAGCCAACAAACACAAACGGCACGATGCGATACAGCGCGACATTTATTCCAGCTGCCTTTGATGCTTCAAGATTTCCACCGACTGCGTACAGATGAAGGCCAGGTGCAGTGAACGTCATGAACGCCCACGTGATGATGAGCAGGGCGACAAGAACGACCAGCTTGTGCGAGATAGACGTCGTGTAGTCAACAAAGACCGAACTCACAATGCTCAACATGCCAATCGCGATGGCAATACGAATGGGAACCTTGCCCTGTCCAGAAATCCGCATACCGCCAGCGGCTACGAGGAAGCCAATGCCGGCGAGGAGTAGCAGGTTGAAGTCGCCAATGGTGTCCCCGATGAGATCTCCAAGGAACACTCCTTCCTCGGTCTCACGGTCGTTGTTTGCAATCTGTTCTTCGGTGAGCTCCTTACGGAACCGAACGTCGACCGATGCATCGTTGGCGATAAGGAGCGTCAGGCCTCGGTACGCCGTTAGAGACCCGAGGGTCACGATGAACGAGTTCAGGCCCACGTACCAGTGGATGAGACCGTTGAGAAGGCCTGCCACGCTGCCGACCACAATCCCGAAAATGAGCGACGCTACGACAGCAGCTTCCACGCTGCCGAGAAAGTCAAACCACTGATGCTCGATGGCGATCGCTATGGACATCGCCGACAGGGCAGCATTCGATGTCACCGACAGGTCGAAATTGCCGCTGACCATCAAGACCGTCATGCCGATGGCGATGATGGCGACCGGCGTGGCTGCTTGTTCGAGAACGTTCTCAACGTTGGACGCATTCAGATAGAAGATTCCAGAGCTGCTGTACGACCACCAGGTAAAGATGGCGACGATCAGCATCAACGCGTAGTAGATGCCTGCATTGCGAAATGTCAGTGACTCTCGAATGCTCTGTGTCGCGACTTCGACTCCTGTGTCGTCGAACTTGGTCGCAGTGGATTTATCGTTCACCCAGTCCTCCTGGTGATGCTTGCGTACTGGCTTCGGCAGGGTTGTGCCGAACGGCACCCCTGGGGAATCATCCCCTGGGGGGTGTCGTTCGGCAATCAACTACCTACTGAATGGGCGGTTCTGCCTCAATGGGAAGTGTGTCCTCCCAGCGCCTACCACTCAGGTACGCAATCCTCAAGGTTGTCAGCGGTGATGGCTGGTGTTGCGTAGAAGAACGGCTCAGCGGGAATGGTCTCGCCGTTGAGGTGACGGATAATCAGCTGCGTTGCAACCGCACCCATGGTTGCTGGCTTCTGACAAACGGTTCCGAGAACCTTGCCGTCAGCAACGAGAGCGATGCCTTCGGTATTTCCACCGATCGAGGCGACGGGAATGTCGGTACGACCGTTGTTCTCCATCGAGGTCACGCAACCGATGGTCATCTCGTCGGAGTGCGAGAAGATGAGATCGATCGAGTCATCAGCGGCGAGCATGTTGTCGCAAGCGACCTTGGACTCTTCACGCTTGAAACGGCCGGTCTGGTCGTTCGTGATCTCGTAATCGATGCCAGCGGCGTCGAGGCCTGCGATGAATCCCTCGTTACGCAGGGTTGCGTTCGACGTGCCAGGGGTTCCCGAGAGGACGACGATGTTGAGCGTGTCGCCCTTCGCTTCGGCAACAGGTCCAACAAAGGCAGACGCACGCATACCCATGTCCGAGTCATTGTTGGTCACAAGCGCCAGCGTGCCCTCGTAAACGTGGTTCCCACCGAATGTCGCAGGGTCCCCAATCTGGAGCGCCACAGCAACTACTGGGACACCGGCAGAGATTGCTTCTTCGGCAATACCAACCGCTGAACCAGAGTTCGTTGCTCCGAGCACGAGGCCGTCAATGCCAGCGGCGAGCATGTTCTTGACATCGTTGAGCTGCTTGTCATCTTCACCGTTTGCGTCGGCGAACGTTGGTTCTTGTGCCGCAGCGCGGCTACCAGCGTCGGTCGAACCGTTCTTTACCGCTACCCAGAAGTTGGCCTTGTTCTGCTGGAGCGAAACGCCGACGAGGTAGTCGTCGTTCGCCGTCAAGTCACAGACAAAGTCGGTGCCGTATGGGTGTTCGCATGGCTCGTCTGCCATGGCTTCCGTCGTGGTTGACGATTCCTCGTCCTCGTCCATTGCGTCGTCGACGACCTCTTCAGCCGCTTCTTCCACCTCATCAGCAACGCCCTCGACCGTCTCGGCTGCTTCGTCAACGGCGTTTTCCACGACGTCGGTCGCACTGCTACCGCACGCAGCAGCAACTAGCGCCAGCGCTGCAATTAACGCCAAGAACTTCGTCTTCTTCATGTCTGGCCCCTCCTACGGGATTATTTTCAGTCGTCCTTCAACCTCCCCCGAGGTTTTCAGTGTCCAATATTCTGGGCGACGACCAATACTATGTACGACCGTACACGTGACGTGCGCAACATGGAAGACCAAAATCAAAGAAATTCCGAGTTAATGCACGATGACAAAGCATCGGGCAGCGGGCGTTGCTCAATCAACAGGACGTGACACGAGCGCGGAGCTGGTGATCGGCCTCTTCGAATGCGGGACATAAGAGAAGGTGAACAGCGAGGCTAGAACTGGCTCTGTCGAACGAAGGAAGCGTCCATACGCTCCCGATGAGGACTACTCCGCAGTCGCTGGAGGTAATGCCTCGGCAAGAACCAGAAGGTCTGCGAGCAGCATGCGCTCGAGCTCTGGGTCCCGACGAGCAGACAACATCGTCACACCTACCGCAAGGTTGCGGCTATCGAATCGGCTGCGGACGGGCCGAGCAAGACTGCACAATCCCAGCGTGTTGAGCTGATCCCCAATCGCGTATCCGTCACTTCGCGCTTCATCGACCGCGATCGTTAGCTCGTCGCTATTGGTGTAGGCGTACGTTGTCTGGACGGGGTACTTCGGATCCAGAGCAAGAAAGTCTTCGAAGTCTGTCTTTGGTAGCGAGGCAAGCATCGTGATCCCCATCGCCGTTGCCACCGCCGGCAGGCGGGCACCCACATTCGCGAACCATCGAACCGGCTGGCTGCCGTTGTGATGAGCGAGATACAGAATCTCATCACCCTGGAGTGATGAGAGCGACAGAGTTTCTTCTTTCGCTATCGGGAGCTCGCGGCAAATCCGATGAAACTCCGACACCAGGTCTGTTTGTGCAAGATACGCACCACCAAGCTCGACGAGCTTGCGGCCCAGCTGAAACTCGCCACCTGCGCGCTCCAACAAGCCCGATTGCTCGAGCGCTGCGAGGATGTTTGAACACGTCGACTTCGCTCGATCGATACGCCGCGCAATTTCGGCACCACTCAGTGGCTCACCGACTTCGGCGAGCAGGTTGAGAATGTCAGCTGCGCTATTAACCGCCGGCGACAGGCTTTCTCGGTTCTTTGCGTCGGACATGCGTACTTACCTAGCAGATCAGTAATCGATTTGATGATTTGGGACCGTCGAAGCTGAACGAGGGAATCGTCAAAAGGACTTTGTTGTTCGTACACTCGTGATGATGAAGGAATCGCCCGTTGCCGCTGCCGCCACCACTTCGTCCGC
>CALLAA010000006.1 GCA_938002955.1 uncultured Acidimicrobiales bacterium | reverse complement strand
TCGGCGAAGCTCTTGCCAGTAGCCATCGGGAGGAACAACTGCGCCGCGCCCGTTTTGGATCGGCTCGGCGATGATCATCGCCACGGTTTCGGGACCTTCGTCGATGATCGTCTGCTCGAGCTCAGCAACGCAGGGCCACTCCGCTACGGGCGTTCCCTCGGGACCGGCGCCATCGAGCGTGTTGGGAACGTGGCGAACCCCGTCCCAAAGAAGTGGAAGGAACTGCTTGCGGAACTTTGGGATGCCGGTGACGGAAAGGGCGCCGAGCGTCGTGCCGTGGTACGCCCAATGACGGGCGATGACCTTGTAGCGGGACTCATCGCCACGAGCGACGTGGTAGTTGCGTGCAAACTTGACGGCCGACTCGACCGCTTCGGAACCCGAGCTCACGAAAAAGACCTCGCTCAGGTCATCGCCAGGAGCGAAGTCCGCAATCATTGCCGCGGCTTCGATGGTCGGCGGAGTCGCCATGCCCCAGTTCGGGAAGAACGCCAACTTTTCGGACTGCTTGGCTGCCGCAGCTGCAAGATCGGACCGGCCGTGCCCAATGTTCGAGCAGAACAGCCCGGCGAGACCGTCGAGGTATCGCTCGCCATCTTCGTCCTCGGTGTAACAGCCGTTGCCGCTCACCATGACGGGCATCTTGTTGTTCTTCCAGGCCGCACCTTTGGTGTAATGCGGCATCAGATGCTTTTGGGCAAGTTCTCTGTTCGTTGCTGTCATTTGTGCCGACCTCCTCAGGGGGCTCGCGAATATCGCTGCGCGACCTTCGTCTCGCAAATAGCTGTGACTGTAGACACTACCAACGAAATGTTAGGCGGTCTAGCAGAGCAGTGAGGAGGTCTAACACATGATCGCAATCAATTGTTAACCCAGCCGACCTAATTGGCGTTTTGGCCCCAGCGGTCGATGAAGGTGATCTCGGCGGCTGGACGGCGAGGCGTCACCGAGAAGCTGTCGCCGGTGTAGTAGCCCACGGGCAACAACGCCACCTGAGTAACGGTATTTGGAATGCCTAAAAGCTCGCCGACCTCAGCCTCAGAATCGAGATGCAACGTGGTCCAACACGAACCAAGCCCGCGGGAACGAAGCGCCATCTGAAAGCTCCAGACCCCCGGCAACACCGATCCGTACCACGCCGACCGACTGCTATGTCCCAGATCCTCAGGCCGATCGAGCCGCAGCGGAATCACCATGGCCGGGACTTCGTGCAGATGATCGGAAAGGTACATCGCCGAACTCGCCACGCGCTCACCTCGAGCGTCGACCTTCACCTCACTGCTCTCTTTGAGATACGGCTCTGCATGAGTGCGGTAGTGATTCGCGATCTCCATCTTGAGCTCGGGGTCTTCAACAATCATCCACTTGTTGCGCTGATGGTTCCCGCCCATGGGCGCCCGACTCGCCAGGTCGATGCAGTCGAGCAAGATCTCTCGAGGAACCGGGCGCGTCATATCGAGACGTTTACGTACTTGCTTGGTCGTCAACAGCAGGCGGTCGGTGTGTTCGAGGTCAAAATCCATGAATCCGACAGTAGTAGTTGACGTCCCCGTCACGCCTTGTTCACCTCCGCGCCACATACAGATAGGCGTCTGTCACATGTGACCGCTGTAGCCAACAAATGACGTCCCTACCCGCCGGTAGCTGTCTACCTTTTGAGGTGAAGACGCCCATCCCCCCGACCTGCTGGGCGTCTGGAAGGCAGACATGTACAAGAAGATTGTTGTTGGATACGACGGCTCCGACCGGGCGCTTCGCGCAGTCGAACAAGCAACCGATCTCGCCACCGCTGTTGGCTCCTCGGTCCACCTCGTTACCGCAGTCGACAAGGCCAACAAGATTCACGAATTCGGCAGCTCGTCAGACAAGGTGTTCCTGAGCGACGCCGAGATCGCCCGCGACCGTCTCGCAAACCTGGCCTCGAAGTACAACCACCTCGACGTCAGCCTCGCAGCAGTACCGGGCTCACCAGCTCAGGTGCTCGTCCAAGAGGCACAAGACGAAGACGCCGACCTGATCCTCGTCGGCAACCGCCACGTGCAGGGGCTGAGCCGAGTACTCGGAAGCATCGCCGAGGACGTCGCGCACAAGGCACCGTGCGCAGTGCTCATCGCGCAAACGGCCTAGCAGCGCCAGTCACAACTTACGGATCGCGGGTCACCTCAGCGGGTGACTTGTCGGTCCGCCATCCGAGATACACCGGATGTCGAAGCTGTCCATCTTCGGCCCAATTGTGGAAGGCGACTTCGACAACGTAGTTCGGTGTCGTCCAGTGGAACGTTCGGCCAGCCTTTCGAGGCGACTCGCCCCCGAATGGAGACATTGCGCACTCCTCGGCGCGCAAACGGTCGAGCCATTCTCGCCGGGTCGTGGCGCTCAAACCTGAGCCCACGCTGCCGCAATGGATGAGCGAATCACCGTCCATATAGCCGAGGAGTAGTGACCCGAGGCCGCCGGCGTTGCCGTCGCGGCCTTCGCTCCATCCCCCGACGATGAACTCCTGGCGGTGCCGCGGTTTCACCTTGCGCCAGCTCGGTGGACGTTTGCCTTGCTGGTATGTCGACGAGAGTTGCTTGGCAACGACACCTTCGAGCCCCCGCTCGGTGATGGTCGCGAGCAACCCCGCCGGGTCCTCCTCATGCATTGCGGTCAAGCGCCAATGCGGACCGGGGTCGACGATCTGTTCGAGCAACGTTCGACGATCCCGAAGCGGAAGCTTCATCGTGTCGTTGCCATTGACGTGCAGCAGGTCGAAGATCGCGTAGCTCACCGGAACGGTGACGGCTCGACGTCGGGCATCGGCTGGATCCGACACGTGCATTCGATGTTGCAGGAGCGAAAAGCTCGGAACGCCATCGGCGTCGATGGCGACGGCTTCACCGTCGAGGATCAGCGAGTCGAACCCGTCGAGGAGCACATCGAGCCCGGCGAGTTCAGGGAACGATGCCGTGGCGTCCTTGCCGTTCCCGCTCTGTAGGCGCACACCATCGGAGTCGAGGTGCGCAATGATGCGCATTCCGTCCCACTTAATCTCGTACCCCCACTCCCCTGTCGCCGGTAGCTCTCCAGGCGCGGCCTTCATCGGCGTAATGATTCGCCCGGCGAGCGGTCCAGCCATCTAGCGACGTGCGATCACAGCGTCGAGCAGAGACTCGAGGCTCGGAGCCCAGACCGCGGTGAGCTGCGACTCAAGAATTCCGCGGAACGGCTTGAGATATACGGGCGGGTTTAGCGCACCGGTCCAGCGGACCTCGGTCCGGTCCTCGCCGTTGCGGGAGGTGTCGGTCAGATCGAGCACCTCGAGCATGGTCTTCGCGATCGGAAGGTTGGTCGAAACAAAGGTCATTGCCCACCGAGTCGGCTCGGTGAGTTCGACCGCAATCTCGTCGATCTTGAAGGGTCCGGTGTGGATCGTGCGGGTGTCACCGGCTGCCGTCCACGTGCTCGGCGACGCAGTCATGGACTTGCAGTCGTTAAACCAGTCTCCCCACGAGGTGTTGTCGACGAGTACCGACCACACCTCGTCGATGTCGGCGGGGAGGTCGACGTCGAGGCTGAAGACCCACTCGGCGGTGTCGAGTAGATCGATGGTGGCAGGCGTGAGCTTCATGATTGAAGCTGATCGTATAGCCCCTGGGTTGCGTCGATGAATTCGTCGACCATGTCGAACACGACCTGTGCGGCCGGCTTCGACTCGTTCATGTTTCCAACGATCTGACCAACGAAGTAGTTCGCGAGGTCGGCTGCACCGGTCGTTGGGTCTGATGCCGCTCGATCGATTCGTGCCAGCGCCTTGTCGACCAGGATTGGTTGCATGGGCATACCGAGCGGCATTGGCGTTTCCGGGTTCTCCCACTCCTGGGTCCACGCGGACTTCAGCTGACGCGCTGGTTTACCCGTCCGTGAGCGACTGCGAATGGTGTCGGCCGATGTGGCGCCAAGAAACTTGTCCTTCACCGTCGGATGGGTTTCTGCTTCTTCGGTGGTCAGCCATACCGACCCGCACCACACCCCGGATGCGCCGAGCGCCATCGCCGCCGCCATCTGTCGACCTCGGCCTATGCCTCCTGCCCCGAGCACTGGGACGGCACCGTCGACCGCATCGACGATCTCGGGAATCAGCACCATCGAACCAATGTCTCCGGTGTGGCCACCGGCCTCAGAACCTTGCGCGACGAGCAGGTCAACACCGGCGTTCATGTGCCGTTCGGCATGCTGGGGACGACCAGCGAGTGCGCCGACAAGCCGGCCAGCCTCCTTCGACTTCTCGATCATGTCGCGAGTCGGAGGACCGAGCGCGTTGACGATGAGCGACGGGTTGTGCGCCAGCGATATCTCCAACTGCGGTGCGGCATTGTTCGCCGAGAAGAGCGCATCTTCGGTATTTGCTATCTGCGATTCGCTCACCCCCTCGGGCATCGGGGGAACGTCGTACTTCTCCAAAATCTGGTCGACGAACTGTCGATGTTCGGGCGGTATTGCCGCGATGAGCTGCTCGGTGGTCACCCCGCCGCTATCGGAACCCTCGTACTTCGCCGGAATGATCAGATCGACGCCGTACGGCCGGTCGCCCACCTCGTTCTCGATCCACTCGAGGTCGATCTCGAGACTTCTCGGCGTGTGCGCGACGGCACCGAGCACGCCCATACCGCCGGCTCTACTCACCGCGGCCACGACATCTCTGCAATGACTGAACGCAAGTATCGGGATATCAATCCCCAACAGATCGGTGACGGCAGTCTTCATTGTTCTCCTCGACACTTCCGGTCGAGATCCAAAGACCCCGACATAACCGCTATCGGCCCTCTTCCTCGACACTTCCAGGCGCTGACGCTCATGAGTGCGCCGACGTCTTCGTTTCTGACCATGTCTTCCCCTGTTCGACGTTTGGTTCTCGCGGCAGGCCCAGAACGTGTTCTGCGACGATGTTTCGTTGAATGGCGAACGTGCCGCCGCCGATCGTGAGTGCCGGACTAAAGACAAAGCCGTAGTGCCAGATTGGATCGACGTCGGGATATTGGCTCGCGTCCCCTCGGGCGAAGTTCACCTCGGTCGCGCCCGCCCGTCGGATTCGCGGGATTGCACCCGCCGGACCCGACCCTTCGAGCATCCCCGCCGCACCTTGCAGGTCCTTTGCGAGTGTCATGATCTCCTGCCCGAGCTCATCGGCCATGATCTTTTGGATCGACGCTTCGGGCCCTGGCG
>CALLAA010000005.1 GCA_938002955.1 uncultured Acidimicrobiales bacterium | reverse complement strand
CCGCGTGAGAACGACCGCCGCGGCGAGCACAAGCAGGTCGACGACCCGCGCCACACCGGCCTCGGACGCATGCTCCGCAAGCTCAGCCTCGACGAACTCCCACAGCTCCTCAACGTCCTGCGGGGCGAAATGAGCCTCGTTGGACCACGCCCCGAGATGGTCGACATCGCCCGCCAGCGCGGCTACCTCCACCATCCTCGCCACGAGGTCCAGCCGGGAATGACCGGCCCCTACCAGGTATCGGACCTACGGCTCAACGGCGACCTCCGCGACGGCCTCGAGCTCGACGAGGAATATGTCAACAACCTGACCTTCCGCAACGACCTCCGCTACCTGATCAAGACCGTCACGGTCATGTTCGGCGATTCCACAGGCTCCTAGCGAGGTCGACAAGCCCACCGACACCGCCAACCGGCGTGTCTGAAGAAGTAGTAAATCTGCGCGAGCACGCCTGAGTAATCAGCGGTTCCTTTGGCATAGTGGGGTCATGCCAATGCGTCAGGACTGCAAGTACTTCGAGAGCCGCACGTACCCCACCGGAGACACGGTGCGTAAGTGCGACCTCGACCTCGCGCCCGAAGCGCCATGGCGCTGCCCCGACGACTGCCCCAAGTACGAACGCCGAATGGCCGACGTTGCCTGGAACCACGGCTCACTCGTCACCCCGGCAACCCCGGCCGAACCCGACGGTCTCGGCGAAGACGACAGCATCGCCGCCCTGCTCGACGCCGCAGAGGACATCGTCAACGCCGCCGGACCCGACATCAAAGCCGAGGTCGAAGCGCAACGACGAGCTGAACAAGACCGAGCGAACCGCGGCGGAATTCGCAAGTTCTTCGATCGCCGCAAGAAGCGCGACTAGCCGCCGAACAGCGAGTGACTTACAACCAAAGCAACCGGTCGCTCGACCAGGCTCTAATGGAGTGTTCGCCGATAGCCTTGTGAGCTATGCCTGACGCCCAAACCCTCGCCCCCTGGCTCGACACTGTGCGAGCAACTGCTGCGTCGCAGTTCGCCGAAGCCGAGGCCCCATCCGGCGTCGACGAAGTGTGGCGCTACAGCCGCATCGCCGACATCAACCTCCACGCATACAGCCCGGTTTCGTCCGACGCCGGCAGCGCAATCGACGCCATCGGTATCGACGGAGCCGCAGCCACCGTCGTCATTCGAGACGGACGAATCCTCTCGCTCGACCGAACCGACGCACTCGGCAAGGCAACCGTCAGCTCGCTCGTCGATCACCCCGATGCACAGACGCTCCTCAACGGCGTTCGAGGCGAAGCCATCGACGCAATTGCGCACCTCCACGACGCCAACCTCGGCGACGTCATCGTCATCGACGTTCCGCGAGGCCACCACGTCGAAGCCCCGATCGTGATCGATGTCTACTCCGACGTCGGCGGTGGGCTCACCTGCCCCCACACGATCGTCCGGGCAGCCAACGGATCCGGCGTCAACGTCTTTGAGCGACGCCGCTCCGGTTCAGCAAGCCAACTCGTCGTACCGGTCGTCGAGCTCGACGCCGCCCCCGACGCACGTATTGGCTACCTCGTTGCCCAGCAACTCGGCGCAAACACCAACTCGCTCGAACACCACGTTGCTCAGTCCGACCAACAAGCGCACGTCATCTGCTCGGTTGCGGCCTTCGGTGGCTCCTACGCACGCACTCGGGCCGACTTCCGGCTCAACGGCCGAGGCGCCAGCGGCGACCTCCTCTCGGCCTACTTCGGCGACGGCAGTCAGATGCTCGACTTCCGCACGTTCCAGGAACACAACGCAGCCGACACCACGTCGAACCTGCTCTTCAAGGGCGCCGTAACCGGCGAAGCCCAATCGGTCTACAGCGGACTCATCAAGGTGGCCGAGACCGCTCCTGGTACCAACGCATTTCAGACCAACCGCAATCTCAAGCTGTCCGAAGAGGCGTGGGCCTACTCGGTGCCGAACCTCGAAATCGAGCAGAACCAGGTGTCGTGCAGCCACGCATCGACCGTCGGCGAAATCGACGAAGATCAGCGCTTCTACCTCGAGAGCCGTGGCGTCCCGACGACGACCGCCGAACAGCTGCTCGTTTCCGGCTTCTTCGCCGAAGTCATTGCACTGATGCCCATCGACGCCGTCAAGACCGAGATGCAAACGATCATCGACGACGCACTCGCCGCCGACCGCGCTGCTCAGGAAGGCTGACCATGACGACCGAAACCCAGACCGTGAAGCTCTGCGACGTGGAGTCGCTCACGAGCGGAAACATCACCACCGCCGATATCGACGGCCGCACCATCGCATACGCCCGCATCGGCGACGACTGGTTCGCAATCGACGACACGTGCAGTCACGCAAAGGTGTCGCTGTCGGAGGGTTACCTCGAAGAAGACGACCTCGTCATCGAATGCCCATTGCACGGAGCGTCGTTCTCCCTCGAGACCGGCGAAGCGCTGACCCTGCCGGCGACCAAGCCCGTGGCCAGCCACACCGTCGAAGTACGCGACGGCGAAGTCTTCGTCACGATCGAAGGAACCGAAGCATGAGCGAACTCGTCATTACCGACCTCCACGCAACAGTGGGGGACAAGGAAATTCTCAAGGGTGTGTCGCTCACGATCCGCAGCGGTGAAGTGCACGCCGTTATGGGTCCGAACGGATCGGGCAAGAGCACGCTCAGCCACGTCATCACCGGCAAGCCTGGCTACACGGTCACGAAGGGGTCGGTCACGCTCGACGGTGTCGAGCTACTCGACCTTCCCGCCTGGGAGCGTGCAAAGGCTGGCATCTTCCTGGCCATGCAGTACCCCACCGAGGTCCCCGGCGTTTCGCTGCAATCGATGCTCTTCGCCTCGGCGATCGAAGCCGGACGAGACGCTGATGAGGTCAAGGCCGGCATTGCGGCCGAAGCCGAGCGCATCGGCTTTGACGAGGCACTCATCACCCGTCCGCTCAACGTCGACCTGAGCGGCGGCGAGAAGAAGCGCAACGAGACCGTTCAGCTCGGCGTGCTCGCCCCGAAGTTCGCCATCCTCGACGAGATCGACTCTGGCCTCGACGTCGATGCTATGAAGGCCGTTACTCGCCGCGTTGAAGATCTCACCAACCAGGACGAGCCGCTCGGCGTCCTCGCAATCACGCACTACAAGCGTCTGTTCGAGGAACTCGAGCCCGACCATGTGCACGTCTTCGCTGCCGGTGTAATCCAGAAGTCTGGCGGCCCCGAGCTCGCCGAAGAACTCGAGCAGACCGGCTACGCCGAGTGGGTGCACCTCGTCGAGAAGGACGACGGCTTCGCTGCGTTCCACGACCCGTCCGGAAACACCACGTTCGCGGAAGACCTCCACCTCCACGAGGGCTAACCCTCGATCAACTCCGGGGTCAGACCCTCCACCTGATCGAACTCACCCAGCGAAGTGCCATCGATCAACTCCGGGGTCAGACCCTCCACCTGATCGATCCCGCGAATTCTCCTGCAAATACAACAATCTCGCGCAGGTAGTTGGCCGGGGTCCGCTGTCCATCGATCAACTCCGGGGTCAGACCCTGAATCTGATATTGGCCACAGGTTCGGTAGCTATCGATCAACTCCGGGGTCAGACCCCGAACCTGATCGACGTCGCTGTGCGAACCCGCTAGTTGGACTCGATGGTTGCGCCCAGGACGGCGCTCTCTGCGTCGCTAGGCGTCCCGACGCTGCGGCTCACACAGGTCGGCGTGCGCTCGCCCGAAACCACGAGCAGGCCATAGGGCGTTATCTGTGGAGCCGACGCAATGCCATCGGCACGAGTGGCCAGCCACGAATCTCCACCGGAGCGAACCAACGCCACCGACCCACGGTCAGAGCCGAGCGACGTGCTCGAACCGAACAACGTGACAACGCTTCCAGAATCGACGGCTGCGCTATCGAACGCGCCCTCGGTGGCCGACTCCCATGTGGTCTCGCCGGTGACCGAATCGAGCAAGCGAATTCTCTGGAGACCGGCAATGGCAGGGTGCGGGTCGACGGCAACCACTTGTCCAGGGGCGGAACCGACGATCGAGTCGAAAGCCTGTGCAGTCGACGGCGTCCGCCAAAGCTCAGCGCCGTTTGCGGCGTCCAATGCAAAGAGCACATATGGCTGGCCAGGGGTCGGCTCGTCATTCGCCGTCGAAGCGACCAGCTGGTCATTGCCAATCCAGCGCGGCTCACCGACACCGCTCGCGCGCCACCGCTCAAACCCACTGACACGATCAAGCACCGCAATGCCGCCACCAGGAGCGACGCTCGGCGTCAGTTCGAACGCGACCGACGTCGGGGTGACGAAGATCTTGCCGGCGCCAAGGCGCGACACGCTCGTGTCCCAGAGCTTGGTGCGAGCGTCGATGTCGACGGCAATGAGTCGATTATTCGCAGCGACCGCCAACGTCTTGCCATCCGTCGCAAGAGCATCGGGGCGCTCGATCGGAAGCTGCCACAGGATCCGTCCCGTGTCATAGGCAATAGCGCTGACACCGACGCTATCGATCGCGTATGCAGCGTCATCGGCAAGGACCACCTCGGTGAAGTCGAATTGCGAGCTGTTCACCCAAAGGTCTTCGCCAGTCTCGGCGTCGAGAGCGCGGACATCGTCTGAGGTCACGACGATCAGGCCTGTCGGAGCGACCAGGATCGATTCGGGCTCGCTTGGCAAGAACCGCTGCCACTGTGGAGCTTTGGCGTCGAGGTCAATCGCTGCGACACCGGGCAGTTGGCCGCGGTCCCACCGAAGCGACACATATGCAGTCGATCCGTGAACGGTCGCTGCCCGACCAGGACGGGGGAGCGGGAACGCCCACGTCTCGGTGCCGTCGATGATGTTGAAGAGCGAGATCTGGGCGTTGTCTCCTGCCGCACACGGCCCATCGGGCATCGCCGCCTGCACAAAGCTGGCATCGGCGAGCGACTCAGGGAACGTCACCGTCGTCGGCAAGGTCGTCGACGTGATGGCCGTCCGCGGAGAAGCGGAAGGTTGCTGACGAGAGGAAGGCGCATCTGTGGCAGCGCAGGCAGCGACGAGCAGGGCGAACGTCGCCCCCGACGCTGCCTGGCGGCAACGTTTGCCCATGCCCGAGAGTGTAGAACGCCGCACTGCGCAAAAGTGGGAGGGTCGACGGTGCCCGGCCCCGGCCCGAAGGGCGAACACGGACGGCGATAGACTCCACGGATGCCCAAGGCTCTAATCACCGGTATTACCGGCCAAGACGGTTCCTATTTGGCCGAGTTGCTACTCGAGAAGGGCTATGACGTCGTTGGGATGTTGCGCCGTTCCAGCACCGTCAACTTCGAACGCATCGATCACATCCAACACGACATCGAACTCGCTCAAGGAGATCTCATCGATGGCGCATCGATGGTTCATGTATTGCGCGAGCACGAGCCCGACGAGATCTACAACCTCGCAGCACAGTCGTTCGTGCAAACCTCATTTGGTCAGCCGGTACTCACCGGTGAGATCACCGCGCTCGGCGTCACCCGGCTCCTCGACGCGATTCGCATGGTCCGGCCCGACGCCAAGTTCTATCAAGCGTCGTCGTCGGAGATGTTTGGCAAGGTCGTCGAGAGCCCACAGAACGAGTCGACCCCATTTCACCCGCGAAGCCCTTACGGCGTGGCCAAGGTCTATGGCCACTGGATCACGGTGAACTACCGAGAGAGCTACGAAATGTTCGCGTGCTCGGGAATTCTCTTCAATCACGAGAGCCCCCGGCGCGGCACCGAGTTCGTCACTCGCAAGATCACCGACGCGGTCGCCCGAATCAAGAACGGCCAGCTCGATGAGCTCGCACTCGGCAACCTCGACGCGCAACGCGACTGGGGACATGCAGCCGACTATGTCGACGCCATGTGGCGCATGCTGCAGGCCGATTCAGCCAAGGACTACGTCATCTCGACTGGAGAGACCCACTCGGTTCGAGAGTTCTGCCAGATTGCGTTTGCCGCCGTCGACCTCGACTGGGAGCAATACGTCACGATCGACCCGAAGTTCTATCGTCCCGCAGAAGTTGACCTGCTGATCGGCGACGCATCGCTCGCCAAAGAGGAACTCGGCTGGACTCCAACGGTCAGCTTCGAGGAGCTCGTCCACGAGATGGTCGACGCCGACATGCGCCGCAGCAAACGCCGCGCTACCGACTAACGAGATTTGTACAGACTTTGGAACCCCACAGGGTCCAAATTCTGTACAAATCCTCTAGGCGTCGGCGCTGGCTTGCTCGAGAGCCTCGAGCAGGGTGTTCCACGACAGCACCGCGCACTTGATGCGCACAGGAAACTTCTTCACACCTCGAAGCGCCGAAAGGTCGCCCATCGAGAGGTCGGGCTTCTCTGCCGCACCAGCGATATTGCCCGCATCGCCTGAGCTCGCTGCAGCCTTTGCCGCCGCGATGGCGTCTTCGTCGTCGCCGGGCTCACCGTCTTCGTCGACCCCAATGCCCATCATGGCCTTGAAGTCGTCGGTGAGCTGACGAGCCTCGTCGGTGGTTTTACCCTTCACCGCAGCCGTCATCATCGAGGCCGACGACTGGCTGATCGAGCAACCTTGGCCACCGGTAGCGATGTCGGTGATCACACCATCGTCGTCGATGTTTACGTAGAGGACGATCTCATCGCCGCACAGCGGGTTGAACCCCTCGGCCTTGCACGCCGGTGGAGGGAGCTCGCCCCGGTTACGCGGGTTCTTGAAGTGATCCATGATGATCTCTTTATAGAGATCTTGAAGACCTGCCATTAGAACCCCATTCCGAAAATGTCGTCCGCACTTTCTAGCGCGTCGGCGAGCACATCGATATCGGCCTCGTTGTTGTAAATGTGGACCGACGCTCGAGCCGTGGCATTGACACCCATGACCTGCATCAGCGGCTTTGCGCAATGATGGCCAGCACGGACACACACATTTTCTTGGTCGAGAACCTGGCTGAGATCGTGAGGATGCACATCCTTATACGCAATCGAAAGCACGCCACCTCGTGCCGCAGGTTCGGCTGGACCGTGGATCGTGATGTCGTCGCCGAATCGCTCGTTCAGCGTGCGAAGTGCATAGGCGGTCAGTGACACCTCGTGCTCGCGAACGGCCTCCATGCCAATGCCCTCGAGGTACTCGACGGCTGCGCCAAGACCGATGATCTCAGCAATGTTCGGGGTGCCAGCTTCGAACTTGTGTGGCAGGTCGTTCGTCGTGAAACCCTCTTTTGTGACCTGCATGATCATGTCGCCGCCGCCAAGAAACGGAGGCATGGCATCGAGCAACTCGGTCTTGCCCCACAGAACTCCGACGCCCGTTGGACCGAGCATCTTGTGCCCGGTGAAGATCATTGCGTCGACTCCAAGCTCACCCACGTCGGTGGGGAGGTGGGGCACGTACTGGCTGCCGTCGGCCATCACGATCGCGCCAGCGGCGTGTGCCGTATCGGCGATCCGGCGAACGGGGTTGAGCGTGCCGAGCACGTTCGACATTGCTGTAACCGAAACGAGTTTGGCCCCATCGAGGAGCATGTCGAGCGCAGAAAGATCGAGCTCACCGGTCTCGGTGATCGGAATCCAACGGATCTCGATACCTCGTTCGTTGCGAAGCATTTGCCACGGAACGATGTTGGCGTGATGCTCCATCTCGGTGAGCACGACAACGTCGCCTTCGTTCAGGTTGGCCCGACCCCAACTCTGTGCGAACAAGTTCATTGCTTCGGTGGCGTTCTTGGTGAAGATGATCTCGTGGGCTTTCGGCGCCCCAATGAAGCGAGCGACGGCCTTACGTGCCTTATCGACAGCGTCGCTTGCTTCCACTGCGATCTGATACGCGCCGCGGTTCACGCTCGCGTAGCCGTGACGGTAGTAATCGTCCATTGCGTCGATCACCGCATTCGGCTTTTGTGAGGTCGCTGCGCTGTCGAGGTAGACCAAGCGCTTGCCATTGATCTCGCGAGCGAGCATTGGAAAATCTGCCCGAATAGCAGCGAAGTCCACCGCCATTATTCGGCACCGACGAAGGAGTCGAACCCTTCGGCCTCGATCGTCTCCACGAGCTCCATGCCGCCGCTCTGAACAATCTTGCCGTCGCGCATGATGTGCACGTGGTCAGGCTGCAGATGGTCGAGCAAGCGCTGGTAATGGGTGATGGTGAGGACGCCGAGGTCGGTCTTCTTGGCCCGAACGGCCTGCACACCTTCGGCAACAACGCGCAATGCGTCGATGTCGAGGCCCGAGTCGGTCTCGTCGAGGATGGCGATCTCTGGTTCGAGCAAGGCCATCTGGAGGATTTCGTTGCGCTTCTTCTCGCCACCGCTGAAGCCCTCGTTCAAGAACCGGTCCATGAACGCTGTATCCATGTTGAGCGTTTCCATCCACTCGCTGAGCGACATGTAGATCTCGATGGTCGACACGTCTTTGCCCGTGCGGGCCTGGACTGCTTGCTGGAGGAAGTTACGAACCGACACGCCGGGAATGGCCTGGGGATACTGGAAGGCAAGAAAGATGCCAGCGCGGGCCCGTACGTCGGGGTCCCAGTCGGCGATGTCGTCGCCGTGCAGCTTGACGGTGCCGCTGGTGATTTCGTATTCGGGGCTACCGGCGAGGGCTGAAGCGAGCGTTGATTTGCCGCAACCGTTCGGTCCCATAAGCGCGTGAACTTCGCCAGCGTTAACGATGAGGTCGACGCCTTTCACGATCTCGATGCCGTCGGCGGTCGAGATGTGGACATCGGTCAGTTCGAACAGCGGTGCAGCCATACCCGCAGTGTATTTCGGCTACTTGAGAACCCACCGATCGTGTGGGGTGACAAGCTTTGCGGCAACGGTCACCAGCCCCGGCTCACCCATTCGTCGAAGTGCGGCTTCTCCGTGCCGATCGTCGTGTCGTCGCCATGGCCGGGCAGAACCACCACGTCGTCGGTGAGCACCTTGTAGAGGCGGTTTTCGATCGAGTGCATGATCGTGTCGAAGTCGCCGCCGGGGAACTTTGTGGCACCTGCACCGCCGGGAAAGAGCGTGTCGCCGCTGAACAGGATCGGAGCGCCCTCGAGCTTGAAGGACATGGAGCCAGGTGTGTGGCCAGGAGCATGAATGGTTTGCAGGCGGAGACGCCCAACCTCGATCATCGCGTCGTCGTCGAGAATCTCGTCGTAGCTGTCGAGCATCGACGAGTCCTCCTGTGTGACGCCGACCGAATAGCCTGCCTCACGCATTGCGGGGATGGCAGCGATGTGGTCCCAGTGGCCGTGGGTTTCGACGATACGTCGAACATTCAGCGCCTGGGCGAGTTCGAGCAATCTCTCGTGCTCGTTCGCCGCATCGATGAGCAGGCTCTCGCCCGTCTCGGTGCAGCGAAGCACGAACACGTTGTTGTCGACGGGGCCGACCACAACCTTGTGAATCTCAAAACCGGAGTCTGCGTGATGCAGCGTGCTCGTCAGATCGATCATGATTACGACAATAGGCGATGTGCGGCCTAAGGCCGGGTCGACAATCGGCGACCGAAACTGGCGAGAGAGCAGGCACCCGAGCCATTGCGAGCCACGAGACATACAACCCGTCGATCAGGTTCGGGGTCAGACCCCACTACTGATCGGGGACCGTTCGACGCTGATGGCCGATCAGGTTCGGGGTCAGACCCCATTCCCTATGTAGGCCAGCGAAACTGTTGAAACCGCAGGGGTATTGGGCGCTCAGGCGAGGCGGATCGCAGCCAGCGGTGACGCCATCGATCAGGTTTGGGGTCTGACCCCGGAGTTGTTAGAGCTTGCTGTATTTCTCGAGCTGGTGGTGGCCTTCGATGAGGCGCACTGTGCCCGATGCGCTTCGCATCACGAGCGACTGGGTCTTTGCGACACCACGCTCGAACCGGACACCCTCGAGGAGATCGCCGTCGGTGATTCCGGTCGCAGCGAAGAAGCAATTGTCGGTATTGACCATGTCGGAAATGTGCAAGACCTTCTTCAAGTCGAACCCGGCCTCGATGGCTTCCTTACGTTCGGCTTCGTTACGCGGCCACAGCAGACCCTGCTGCTCGCCGCCCATGCACATCAGCGCCGCAGCCGAGATGACACCCTCGGGCGTTCCGCCGATACCGAACAACACGTCGGCGCCAGCGCCAGCCCATGCGGTCGAAATCGCACCAGCGACATCGCCATCAGGAATCAGACGAATACGAGCGCCTGACGCACGGACTTCCTTGATCAACTCGCCGTGGCGGTCCCGATCGAGAATTACTGCCGTGAGATTCTCGACCGGCTTGTTCTTCGCCTCGGCGATCGAATGGAGGTTTTCGGTCGGTGAACGAGTGATATCGATCGACCCCGCAGCGTCAGGGCCGACAGCGATCTTCTCCATGTACACGCACGGACCTGGGTCGAACATCGAACCGCCCTCAGACGCAGCGATAACGGCGAGTGCGTTCGCCCGGCCGAGTGCCGTCAGCGTGGTTCCATCGATTGGGTCGACGGCGATATCGACGACCGGTGGCTCGCCGTTGCCGATCTTCTCACCGTTGAACAGCATCGGGGCTTCGTCCTTCTCGCCCTCGCCAATGATGACAGTGCCATCCATGGCAACAACGCTGAGCTGCTGTCGCATGGCGTCGACCGCAGCACCGTCGGCTGCTTCCTTGTCACCACGGCCCATGAAACGCGAGGCAGCGATCGCTGCAACTTCGGTTACTCGGACAAGCTCGAGGGCAAGGTTACGTTCTGGGTTCCTACTGTCAGACATCTTCGTCTCCTGGTGCTGCCGTCAAAACATCGGCATTGTTGTTATCGGCAGTTCCCGCTCCGACGTAACCGCAAACGAGAGAGTAGCTTTCGTAGCCATGTCAACCATGTATTGCTTCCAGTGCGCTCGCGAATATGTCGAAGAGGTGACCGAGTGCGTTGAGTGCGGAGTCGGCTTGGTCGAGGACAAGCCCACGCCCCCCGAAGAGGTGGGTGGCCAAGACGAGCCACAGGTTGCCTATGAGCTCTACGAATGGTCGTTTGAATCGCGGCGCATGCTCGAAGGCCTACTCACAAGCGAATCGATTCCGCACGGATGGCAAGGGGCGGTGCTCATCGTTCGCGAGGTCGACGAGGATCGTGTCGACGCGCTCGCCGAACAAGCCGAGGAAGCCGACGGCCCGATTCTTGACGACGACGCGGAGAAGATCGGCTACGACATGGACGAGTGGACCGCCGAAGCCCAGGGTGCCCTCGTCAAAGCGCTCGGCCTCGCCGGGATACCCCACATGTTCTCCGCAGAGGGCGAGCTGATCGTCGCCGAAGAGAACGAAGAGAAGGTCGACGAAGTGATCGATCAGGTCACCCATCGCCTCGCCGTCGATGACGAACTCGGTGAAGCCACACAAGTCATCGAGGGCCTCAAGCTGAACGATCTGCTGGGCGATGTGCGCACATTGGCTCGCAAGTTGGTCAAGAACTCCGGTGACGCAAAGTCGACGCTCGCCATGGTGAAACACGCCGAGTTACTCTCCGACGTCAAGACACCCTTTGGCTTCGACGGGAACCGCTGGTCCCAGATCCGACTTCGCTGCACACAGATGCACGGCGTGCTCACCGACGAAGACCGAGAAGAAGAAGACGTCCGTGAGGCCGCAGAAGCTCTCGCCATTGAGCTTCAGGAAGTTGTCTAGGGCTCACTACCCTTAGTTGCAATGATCCTGGCATCGCTCGAGGTTTGGCACTCGCGACCCATCGCCCCCACTCGACGGGTGTCGCTGGGTGACTGCGACCTCCCCACGGACCCCGCTCCCGGCCCAGGGGGGCTGCTTCTCGGTGCTGTCCTGGCGCGCTTCTCGGCCGATCTCGACGGCGATCTTCGTTCGGAAATGACGACCCTGATGAACGAGGTGGAGAGCGGTCAAAAGATCGGTCAACCTCGCCTCCGGCACCGATTGCAAGCCGACCGCGTGGGGCTCACCCGCAGCCGGCACCTGTTGGTCAGCGGCGAGGAGGGCTTGCGATTCGAGCTCCAAACCGACAAGGGCCTACCAGCGCAGTCGGCGCTGGCCGCCGTCTACGCCTGCGGCGAGGTCCCCCTCGAACGCCGGTCTGCGGTCATGGATGTTCTTCGCAGAGGCCTCGAATGGGTTGGGCCGGTCGGCCCTGGGCTCATCGATCACCTCGTCGGGCCCGAGGTCGCCATGCGCCTGCGCTCGGGTGCGTTCGCTACCGCGTCGACGCCACTGATTTGGGCAATGGGTGTCTTGGAACTCGATGCGGGTGACGAGCCGGCAGCCAAGGACATCCAGAAGAACTACCGGCGCCTCCTGCGCAGCGCGCACCCCGACCATGGCGCGGGCGAAGACGGAGCTGCAGATCGAATTGCCGAGCTCGGTCGCGCTCGAGAAATTCTGTTGCCGTAATGGCCGCCGACGCCAACACCTCATGGTTGAACAGGCCAGCTGCTGGCCTGGTGCTCACCCCCGGAGCAAGCGCCGATCGAGATCACTCGACGCTCGTCGCCATCGACGAGGCACTCGCCGACATGCCGGTGCTGCGGCTGACATTGGGAACCACGAGTGTCCCACGGGCGGTCGCCAAGATCGTCGAGGCGACCACCGCGTTCGCAGACGAACTCGATGTTGCCCTCGACCAGCTCGTGATCGGCGGCCGAAGTTTCGGCGGTCGTGCGTGTTCGGTCGCGGCGGCCGAGGGACTTGGCATCGGCGCCCTCATGCTCCTTTCCTATCCGCTGCATCCTCCGGGCAAACCGGAGAAACTGCGGGTCGAACACTTCGCCGACATTTCCGTGCCAACCATGTTCATCTCCGGCGAGAAGGACCCGTTTGGGAAACCCGCAGAGTTCGAAGAACACGTCGGCTCGATTGCTGGCCCCACCGTGATGCACTGGGTCGGCGGCGGCCACTCACCAAAGGGCGCCCAAGAGACCGCGGTGGTCGACCTCGTGCGGAGTTCGCTCGTTCCGTAGCGTCAGGCGACGTCGACAGGCACGCCAAGTGGCAGGTACGTCACGAGCCGGCTCACGTCGTCGTTGTGTAAACGGATGCAGCCAGCGCTCACGGGGGTACCGAGCGTCTCGGGGCTGTTCGTGCCGTGGATGCCGAGCTGACCAGGGCCGCCGTTGAACGTCTCGAACGTTTCGGAGAACCCCGACAGGCCGTAGGCGAACGATCCGTAGACCGTGTCGGGCGTGGTTGGAGCGAGCAGCTCGGTCAGGTAATAGTTGCCGCCAGGAGTGGGGGAGTTATCGGCGGCGACACCTGCGACGGTGTCGAAGATCGTGACGTTGCGCTCAAGAACCCGCAGGCGGAAGTCGGCGAGGTCCACCTTGATTCGATAGTTGTGCGCAGCGAGGGTGACGTCACTGTTC
Organism: uncultured Acidimicrobiales bacterium; assembly: GCA_938002955.1. Lineage (GTDB taxonomy): Bacteria > Actinomycetota > Acidimicrobiia > Acidimicrobiales > SHLQ01 > SHLQ01. The sequence goes on along the minus strand of CALLAA010000005.1, from coordinate 497 downwards.
TGGACCCATCCGAGGCTTCCGTTTGGGCGTACGGGCAACAGGACCTGGCTCCAGTCAGCGTCGTTCTCGGTCGTGAGGAACACCAGCGGGCCGTTCGTCGGCGTGGGGTTTGGCATCTCGTGAGTGAGCGCGCCACCGGGTTCGTCAAAGACTTGAATAACTGGAACGATCGCTGTCGCCACGATCGAACGGTCGACGGTGGGCTCGGCGGCCTCGACCGCTTCGGCGGCGATCGGTTCGGATTCGGCCGGACCTCGAAGCACCTGCCCAAAGCGAGGGAACGTCGTTGTCGTGACCGGCCCATCGACGAGCGTCGGGCGTCCGTTCTCCGGAGCTCCGCACGCGGCGAGACCCGCGGCAGCGCCGAGCCCGGCAAGTAATCGGCGTCGAGACAACGAGTTCACTGATCTGAGGTTACCCGTGGCCAACTAGGTCGTTAGTTCAGGCTCATCGTTGAGCTCTTCGAGGGTCTTGTTCGCCGTTTCGGGGTAGAGGGT
>CALLAA010000004.1 GCA_938002955.1 uncultured Acidimicrobiales bacterium | reverse complement strand
TGGAATCTCGATCGAATCTCTGGCGGCAGCAGCGGGGGAGCAGCGGCTGCGCTGTCATCTGGAATGTTGCCGATTGCCGATGGCAGCGACCTCGGCGGTTCATTGCGGAACCCGGCATCGATGTGCAGCATTGTGGGCATGAGGCCAAGCGTTGGCCGAGTGGCCGACCCTCATGCGACGACCACGCATCTGCGCCTTGGCGTAAGCGGACCGATGGGGCGCACCGTGGCCGACACTGCACTGATGATGACGGCACTTGCCGGACCCGACAATCGAGATCCGCTTTCATTGCCAGAGGACGGATCGTTCTTTAGCAGGCCGTTGCCGACAACTACGTCGGCGAAGGTCGCTTGGGGCGGAAACCTTGGTCTTCTCGAGTGCGACCCAGAGGTTCTGGAAATCAACAAGGCGGCGGCTGCTGCAGTAACGGCGGTAGGTGGAACGTTCGCTGAGGATCGCCCCGATATGGAACACGCGGAGTATGTGTTCCGTGCGCTGCGTGGCATTGGCTATGAGCGCAACGTCGCTGGCCTGTCCGAGGATCAGTATGCACTGTTGAAGGGCACGGTTCGAGAGAACGTCGAGTTTGGGCAAACTCTGACGAAGGCCGATATCTTCTTGGCCGAAAGCCGCAAGGCCGATCTACACCGGACGATGAGCGCGTTCTTCGACGAGTACGACGTACTCGCAATTCCTGCAGCACAAGTGTCGGCGTTTCCTGTCGAGACCGAATATCTGACCGAGATCAACGGCGTCGCCATGCCTGACTATCTTGGTTGGATGATGGCGGCATGCCTGATTACGCCAACCGGGTGTCCGGCGATTTCGATTCCAGCGGGCTTCACCAAGGCTGGCCTGCCGGTCGGACTCCAGCTGGTCGCCAGGGTCGGCGAAGACCGCAAGCTGCTCGAGATTGCGAGCGCAATGGAAGCAGCAAACCCGCTGCATCACTTGGCGCCAGCCCTGTAGCCCAACTTCTCCCGAGTGTGTGCGATCACGCCGCCCCATAGTGCCGAGACAACGGGCCTTTGGGGTGGATGACCGGAATCGAACCGGCGAGCTCCTCTCGGAGCACCAGGGTCACAACCTGGCACGACTAACCAACAGTCGTCTCAAACACCATGGTGGTGCGAGGCGCCGGTCTCGAGTCGTCTCGACAAGACTGACGCCGTCGACGCTATCTGCGCTCCGATTCCGTGCTCCAGCGTTTCGGCGGTGACATGTACTCTGATGCCATGATTGGCCATCTTGCCGGCATGTGCACGAGCTTTGACGACACGGGAATTGGCCGATCTCCAAGCGCTGATTCGATTGAGTTCTTCCTGTATGAACTTCACGGGGTTTGCGACCCGCACAAGCAATCGAGTGCGAATGAAGATCGTGAACTCTCGATTGATGGAACCACAGTTGTGCATCACTCGGAAGGTCAGCAACTTGGCGGTGCGGGATCGTTCACGCTGAAGATGCCGAACTCTTGGACGATGAGTCGGGAATTATGATTGGTAGTCATCGATACATCGAAGTCAACATGAGCGTCCAGAGCGGAGATTCCGGGTCTGGCATGGTATTCGGAGGCTCATATAACAACCCTGGATCTTCTAACCTCACGATCGACGGAATAGTCGTTCAATCCGTTGATAGGCTATGGCCACAGCAGGATCGCCTCCGCATGCATTCTGCATATGACTACAAGTCTCGCTTGTCGTTCGATTTCAATTGCGCACCGACCGTACAAGTCAACCAGTCTCACACTGCCTGGGGTTTATGCCCAAAAATCGACCGATGAGGAAGCAGCTCTGCATACTTTCAACCTTGGGGTGGCTCGTTGTCGGATGCGGCGGTCTGGGAACTCCTGCGTTGTCGCTTGATCCTGATTGCAAGAACGAGAACTCGCTCGACCGGGACGGCGAGGTGTGGACAGTCGTACCAACGAGAGGTATTCCCGACGAGTGGCAGAACCGCGGTTCTATCGAGGGTGAGTTCGAACGCGTCGACGACGACTCCGCTACCTTTACCGTTGGAGCAACCGTTCTGCAGCTAACCGCCACTGGTGGCGTCTCTCTTCCTGAATGTTCGCCTTGGTGAACAGACAGCTCCTCAACATCAGGCCTGCGTTCTAAGCGCGCTTCGCGTTGGGGGCTAGTTCGCGCTGGCTTCCGACAGATTGACAATGAGGTCAGGAATATTGAACTCACCAAGGAGGGACTCGAACCCTCGATCGTCTGCGTGTAATGCGCGTTGATCTTTCGTAATCGGTGACGGAGAGAATGGAAGTGCGTTGCGCTCGGCGCAGGCATGGTCAACCGAAAGCGATTGCACACCGTGCCGGCCCACCAAAAGGGCCGAGGTAAGAGCCGTTCGCTTCGCTCTTTACACGGGTTCTGACCCTGGCTGGCCATTACTCGCCAGGGAAGCGTGTGTCATGCTCTAGTCGTGGATAGAGCAAGAGAATTTCTATTGGTGATGGCTGAATCAATGCACTGTGATCCGTCGATTATCGACAGTGTCGGCGTCACCGTCATGGGATCGCCGTCGCGGGCTGAAAGCCACGTCACTGCCGGTTACAAACTCGGCGAGCACCTCGTGGTCACCTGCGACCCAGCAGTCGAAGACACGCTTCGCCCCGCAGCTGCTGGCGTCGAGCCGTCCCTCGATGGATGGCGAGCACTCGCGGAGAGCTTGAGCGGTGAACTGCTAGGGGCGGGACGTATGCAGCTATTGGAGCAACCAGTGTCGGGAGAACCGTCTCCCGCGCCGGGTTACACCCTGCGTGTAGCAACGTCGGATGACCCCGAAGTTGTCGAGCTGCTCGGCAGATTCATCGAGGAATGTGATGAGGAAGAACTTGACGATGCAGAGCTGTACCTCGACGAACTCGACGACGTTGTCCACCTAGCGCTTGGCCCTGACGGCGAGATCGCAGCGTATGCCTCCGGTCATCCCTTTGAGATGGCCCAGGCCTTTAGCGACATTGGTGTCATCACGCACGCTCATCATCGCAGTCGGGGCCTCGGCGTTGCGGTGGTTTCGTCGCTTTGCGCCCAGCTGCTCGCCGACGGGATAGAGCCGCTCTATCGCTGTGATGAGGACAACGCCGGATCGGTGCGATTGTCTGCCTCACTTGGATTTGTGCCCACAACGCAACTCGTCGCGTATCGCTTTGCGACGTGAGGATTCGTTCGCTTCGCCGGATCGATGTTGCACCCCGACAGGGAGTCGAACCCTGTCTTCCGGGTTGAAAACCCAGCGTCCTAACCGGTAGACGATCGGGGCATCCTGAGTCCCCGGTAGGAGTCGAACCTACGACACCCTGGTTCGAAGCCAGGTGCTCTTCCACTGAGCTACGGAGACGAGAGTCTGGGCGGAGGGATTCGAACCCTCGAGATTGCCGACGTCCAAGGTCGGTGACGAACCAAGCACGTCCTCACCCAAGTGAATTTGCCGGGTGTAAGTCCCGGTGCATGAAACGAGCTTGCGGGGAGCGGAGCTCGCGAAGCGACCATGTGGGTGGCCGCGGATGTCGGGTGGAAACCCCGACAAGTAGTCGAATTGTTGTTGGGGAGGGCCTACCTCCCCAACAACAATTCATCTATTGCCTCTTGGAATAAGCGCTGTGAGACTGACCTCTTCGCCGGAACCTTCGCGGGGTCTGTTCCTGAACCGGCATGTATCTCGCAGCTATGTCTTCGTTAACCCGGGCTGAAAAATCAGAAAAGCCGCACTCTCGTTCAGGGAGAGGCGGCTTTGCGAACTCGGGGTTCGAACTATGGCGAAGTTAACTCGCTACAGATCGACCTCCCGCAAAGCCGGGGTCTCGGGCATGCGCAAATCGCCCTGAAACAGGACGACGAACGCACACGGCTCGGCGCTATGGCGGAGCTTCGAAATATTCAGTTGTGATGCTGAATGCGTGTGTGTAGTCATCTGTTTCTGGGGCCGACACGTACTTCGTGGCGTCGCCGGTGAATATGTATACGGAGGCTGTGGTCGGGTGTCAACAGCAGTTTCCTTACGTTTCGTCGATGCGCGGTGTTAACCGGAACAAGTAGGGGTCGGCATTGATGTTGATAAATCAGCGATTCTAGAGCCCTATTTGTGCTCGTAAATAGAGACGCAAATTTCTCTGATATATCTCCAAATAGCGATTGCGTCAGCTGATTTTGGACGCCGCGTAACGGAGGTGCTCGGTCAGATCGGGCAGTTGAGCGTTCGCGTTGAGACCGCTCGTCGACGGCATCAGGTACGTCGGACGAGCGCCGATCGTTCGCTCCTGCCAGCCTGCGGCTGCACGTTTGTCGATCGCTGCTCGCCAGCCCGCAAGTCCCACGAAGCACACCACCTGCGGTTGCAGCCATGCCACGAGACGCTCGACGCGGCGCAACCCGTCAACGAACTCGTTGCGGCCTAGCTCGTCAGCGCGCCGCGTCGTCCGTTTCACAATGTCGGTCATGCCGATTTTGTTCTTGGCGAGAAGCGCCAGCGGATCCCGATCTGCCACGGCTAGGCCAGAAGCCAACATGGCTGGCCAGAAACGGTTGCCGGGCCGGGCAAAAGCAACCCCAGAATCTGCCGATGCTGGGGACGGGTTCAAGCCGCAAATGAGCATGTTCAGGCGCGGCGCGACCGAATCAGGCAACGTCCACAAGCGTTCGCCAGAGGGGGAGAACCCAGCGCCCCGCACGACATCGTCCCATCGCTGAGCGTCGTACGTCGCTGGCTGCAGCAGCGAAACCGTCCCACCCAGCGGCGTCGCGCGGTGAAGCGCAGCAAGCCGGGCAGGGACGAAGCTCGTCACCGGGCTAACCGAAGAATTTGCGCTGCAACTTTCGCATGCCGCCGAGCCAGCTCTCGATATCGGCGCCCTTGTGGTTCACATACTTTGCCACTTCAGGGTGCGGGAGAATATGGAATGACTCGGCGTCGAGACCTTCGATTACCGCATCGGCGACATCGGTCGTCTCGATCATGCCGTGCGCGACCACGTTCGCGACCGCAGGGTCATCGCCTTCGGTCATTGCGGTGCGGACCGCCTGAGGACACAAGACCGAGACCTTGATGTTGTCCTGAGCATGCGTGATCGATAGCCACTCAGCGAGAGCCACCGCCGAGTGCTTGGTCACGGCATAGGGGGCCGTGCCGAGATTGGTGAGGAGGCCAGCCGCCGACGCTGTGGTCAGCAGGTACCCGCCGCCGCGTTCTTGCCACCGTGGAATCATGTGGCGAGCCGCCCACACATGGTGCATCACGTTGATCTCCCAGATGCGCTGCCACTCCTCGTTTGGAACGTCGACGCCGCCGGGAAAGCCGCCGATTCCGGCATTGGCCACGAACAGATCGATCGGGCCGAATTGCTCTTCGGTTGCCTCGATCAGGGCTGCGATGCTGTCCTCGTTCGACACGTCAGCGGCGATGGCATGTGCCCCAATTGCCGTCGCAGACTCGTCGAGGTTCGCTGCGACATCTGCAGCGACCACAGCTGACGCCCCTTCAGCAACAAAGCGAGCAGCGAGCGCGTTCCCTATTCCCGCTGCGGCGCCGGTAACGACACAGACCTTGCCAGCTACCTGCATCAACATCTCCTAAAAGTGGTGTGGGCCAACATTCTTAGACGATTGAGCCAGATAAACCACGTTCGCGCTGCTTTGCGGGCCTCGGTCGCGGCTAGCGTTGGGGTTTACGGAATGCGGACGAGGTTCACCTGGTTGCATCTGTACAGACGAGTCGCCACGAAGGGTGAATGAGATGACCGAAACAATAGAAGTCAACATTTCCGAAGCACTCGCCCTCATCGATGAAGGCCTTGGCCTCACGATGTCCCGTGAGCTCATGAGCACGAACGAGGTCGCGGACCTGCTCCTCGACGTTCGCTCGATCCTGGCGGCCACGCCGACCGAGGCTGCAGCAACCGAGGATCCCATTCCTGCCGCAATCTCTTAGCCGAGACCGCCAGCGACAACGGCGGGTGGCGTAGCCAGCTATTCGAGTGCGGGCTGCGTGCCACGCATGCGCGTCGTGCCAATATCGGCGCGATGACCGGCAGTAACACCTGCCCGGATGCCTTCATGGTTTGACACCGACGTCTGCAACGTCTTCACGTTCGGGAACTGCTCAGCCATTTCTTGGCTGACTTCGTCGCGGCGGCTGGCAAGTACCGGCAGCACCGACCCGCCATGTGCGGTATCGGCGACAGAGGCGGCTCGCTCCGCCGACTCCGATAAGCGGCGATCGATCACGTTCGAAAAGCCGATCAGAAACGACCGGCGAAACGACTTGGTGCGGTTGGTGCCTGACCAGTCCGTCATGGAGCCGGCGTTGAGCATGACGTTTACCGCCTGCAACAGCAGCGACGTGAACAACAACTCGACCGAGTCGAGGTCTGACTCGTAGCCGATAATCCACGCAAACTGGCCAGGTGCGTCCATCTCGTCGAGGCGGTCTTGTTCACGAAGGATGTCGTATCCCTTCTGGCCCAAGCCGAACAATGAATCGGCGTTGTTCGCTCGCGCTGCGGCGCTCAGGAGAAGAAACTTCTCCTTTGGGTACGGCGCATCGACGAACACCATGCGGGTCACGATCGATCCACGACCAGTGCGCTCCTCGAGCATGGCGAGGTCGATGGCGTGAGCAGCGATGAGCTCGTGGGCCTTGGCCGTCAGTGCCGCTGCTTCCTCGGCGAAACTCGTCGATTCCGCTTTCGCAAGCAGCGCCCGAACCTTCTGTAACACCCGATCATTCGTTGAGCTATCTGTCATGACATCACCCTCCCAGCCGGGTGTGACACTGATCTTCCTCGACGTCGGCGAGGGTTGTCCTCTTCCCGGATCGTGACTACGGAAAGCACGAGCGACGGAGTCGTTATTGGTTCACCCGACAACGGATGGGTCGCCAACGTGGCGAGAGACGAGGAACTGAAAGGCGAGCTCAAGCGAGCGTGCCTGCTGAAGGTCATCGCGAGCAATTACGGCAGCCTCATCGGAAATTGGGGTCGCGTCGGGCACTTTCATGAGGGCTTCGGTAACACGCTCGAGGGTCACGAATGCGGCGATCGTCTCGGCCACCGTCGTTCCCGTCGATATGAGTCCGTGGCTGCGCAGCATCCCGACCTGGTTGTCGCCGAGCGCGTCGGCGATTCGTTCGCCGCCATTGCGGTTGAGGATCTGCACCTCTTCGTCGTCGAAGAATGCCCAATTGCCAAAGAAGGTGCAGGCTTCTTGGCTGATGGCTTCGATTGGGCGGCCCGTAGCGCAGAACGGTGTTCCCCACGGGGTGTGGGTGTGGGCCACCCCGACAACATCGGCGCGGGCGTCGTGAATGGGATGATGAATGTTGTACGCCGTGATGTTGATCTCGGAGCCATCGGCGGTTGTTCCGTCGGGTCCTACGAGGACGAGGTCGTCGATGGTGGCGCGCTCGAATCCGACCGGATACCGAAGGAGCCACATGTGGTCGGGGAACTCCGGATCGCGGGCGGTGATGTGGCCGTCGCCCAAGTCACCCCAACGAAGGCTGGCAAAGATCCGGTAGCCCAGTGCAACTTCGCGCTTGCGTTTCAGCCGCTCGGCTTCGATCTGATCACTCATGACCGAGAGCATGCCACACACGGCGTGGCGTCGGCATCTGCAAGACTCTGGCCATGGCCGAACAACCAATCTCTCGCTTTCCGATCCCCGAACTTGACGATGTCCCCGACGACATCCGCGCCATGATCGACGCCGTCCAGGAGAAGTCGGGCTTCGTTCCCAATGTCTTTCTCGCGCTCGCCGGACGGCCCGATGAGTTCCGCGCATTCTTTGCCCATCACGATGCGCTAATGGATAAGTCCGAGGGACTGTCGAAGGCCGAACGCGAGATGATCGTGGTGGCGACGAGCGCCGTGAACAACTGTCTGTACTGCGTCGTTGCGCACGGGGCGATCCTTCGCATTCGAGCAAAGAACCCCTTGATTGCCGACCAGCTTGCGATCAACCCCTTCAAGGCCGATCTCAGCGACCGGCACCGGTACATGATCGACTTCGCGCTCATGATGACCACCGACTCCGAGGCGATAACCGACGACGACATTGCGGCCATGCGCGGCCACGGCTTCACGATGGACGAGATCTGGGACATCGGTGCGATCACTGCGTTCTTCGCGCAATCGAACCGGCTCGCCAACCTGACCTCGATGCGGCCAAACGACGAGTTCTACTCGATGGCCCGCTAGGCGATCTGGCCGAGGTACCAGGTACCTTTCGACATAAAGGTACCTGGTACCTTTTGGGCAAAAGGTGCCAGGTTCGTTCACATCTGACCTATGGGGTTTGCTGGGTGCCTATCGGAGTAGGCGATGTAGCAGGGGCTTGATCGCTCGAGCGAGTACCCACCCGGTTGCGGCTCCAGCGGCGACGTCGGTGGCGTGATGGATCTTCACGTGAATGCGACTGGTCGACACGATGAACGCCAGAATCCGCACGAGCATCTTGCCCACCGGATGCATTCCGGGGGTCAAGAACGACGCCGCTACGACCGCAGCGCTCGCATGGCCTGAAGGGAAACTCGACGTCTTTGGTTTCCGAAGCTTCATCGGTCGGTCTTCGGGCGCAACGTCGGGTCGTTCGCGTTCGAACAGCGACTTGATCGGGCCGTTTACCAACGATGCTTCGATGCCGAGGGCAGCGCTTGTCTTGAGCGCTCGCTTCGGGTCCCGCATCACGATCGCTTGGGCAATGCCGAGACCGTGCCAGATCTTGGAAAAGTTGGCCGCCTCGGACGCTCCGTAGAAGACCCGGTCAGCTCCAGGGATCGCACGGATCTGTTCCCACGCCTCGTCGACGAAGTCATCGACAGGCTGAAAGGTGTTCGGTACCGGAATCTTCGCCACAGCATGTTCAGGCTACAGCCATGCCTGTCGGGGGCTGCGCACGGGCCGGCCACCCTCATGGCCGGCCCGTGGCCCTCCGGGATCCGCCGGATCTCTACTCGCTCTCTTCGGCGTTCGTTTCGGTGGGTGCACCAGCGTGAACTGGTGGCGGAGGCTGGTTTGCCTGGCGCTTAGCCTCGATCCGATCGGTGCGTGCGGATCGTGCACGAGACAGGCCCTTCCACACAAGCCAGAGGACCGGCAACAGGACCAGAAGCGGAATAGCGAACCCGGCCGCAACTGTCGCTGCGGTCCATAGCGCCGAGAGCAGTGAAACCGCAGCCCCGAATCCATCGCCAAAGCCAGGGTCTGCTGCGTCCTCATCGACCCGCACGCTCGGCGAGGATTGGGTTCGTACCGCCGGGCCAGCGGCCTCCGCCGAGGTTCCGTCGGTCGGTATCGCCGTGAGGTTCAAGCGCATGTTGACGTCGCGTTCGGCCGTGAGCTCGTATGCGAGCATCACCGACTGGCCAGGTTGCAGCTCGTCGGGGTCGCCGAACACCACGGTGAGATCGTCTATCGAATCGATCTCGAGAACCGTGTCGGTCGCATTGAGGTTGGTGAGTGTCTGATCGCCGACGTTGATCGCCTCAAGGCAGAGGGTGATGTCATCGCCTGGTTCGAATCCGTTACCCCCGGTGCCCGGACACGCCGCACCAGCGTCGTGGCCCTCATAGATGCTGAAGGCCAACTCGATACCGTTCGTCACTCGGTCCTGCTCAAGCGTCAGCGTGATCGTGGCAAGATCGATCTGATCTCGCAGGGTGCGAAGCGTGCCCTTGAGAACCTCAAGATCGCTTTCGCGCCGAAGCAACTGCTCTTCGAGGCGAGCGAAGTCCTCGAGGTTCGTCGTGCCCTCCATCGCCGCCCGAAGTCGCTCGACGCCGAGTTCGGTCGTCTGGATGCGGCTCTCGAGATCGACCACCCGCTCGGTGACGTCATCGGTCGTGATCGACTGGTTACGAAGTTCGCCAATGCCACCCAAACGCTCCAATGCCGCTGCGAAATCGGAAGGTCGGACCTTAAAGATCAGAACGGTGCTCGGTTGCGCTCCACCTCGCGTCTGCTGGCCAAAGACGAAACCGTCGAGTTCTTGGATGATCCGAGTGGCCTCCGCTCCCGATGCGGCAACATCATCGACGCCAATGCTCACCGTTGCGGTGAAGATGATCTCCCGGCCGAGGTCGGCGGGAGTCCGCTGGCTTACCGATTGGTCCCCATTGCTGACCGGCCCGCCTACGCCATTTTCGGCTTCGATGTCAGCGTCGGCGTCCGATGTGAAGACCTCTGAATCTTCCATAGCTTCTTCCATGGCGTCGTCCTCCATCGCATCGTCGCCGCCCGAGGCGCTGCCAGAGTCTGAGGTTGCGTCTGCGGCAACGTCGGTCGCGGACTCAGCGCCAAAGTCGCTGCCGCATGCGGTGAAGAGCAGCGAAAGGACCGCCAAGAGTGCTACAAACCGCCGTAGCGAATGTCTCTGCGCAGCTGTCGATGTCGCCATGTGATTTCTCCTCGAATTTCGGCGTTGAGGCCGTGTGGTCTTGGTGTCTACGACGAGCAGCGCGACCATTTGGTTCCCGAGAACGCCAGATTCGCCGTTTCTTCAGGGTTTCTGCGGCTGTGAACTATGGCGTAGTGCCGCAAGTGCGGGCGCTGGGGGCGTTACCGTTCACATGTGCAACAGCGAAAAGACCTCCGCAACATCGCCATGATCGCCCACGTCGATCACGGTAAAACCACCCTCGTCGACGCCATGCTGCGTCAAGGCGGTGTGTTCAGTGACCACGGCGAAGCCGTCGAGCGAGTCATGGACAACACCGACCTCGAGAAGGAAAAGGGCATCACGATTCTCGCGAACAACGCGGCGATGCACTGGACCAGCAAGGACGGGAACGACGTCAAGATCAACATCGTCGACACCCCCGGCCACGCCGACTTCGGTGGCGAGGTCGAACGCGCCCTCACCATGATCGACGGCGTCATCCTGCTCGTCGACTCGAGCGAAGGCCCGCTGCCACAGACCCGTTTCGTTCTCGGCAAGGCCATGGCACGTGGCCTTCCCGTCGTTCTCGTGATCAACAAGATCGACCGAGCCGACGCACGCGTCGCCGAGGTTGTCGACGAGGTCTACGAGCTGTTCATGGACATCGGTGCCGATGACGACCAGATCAACTTCCCGATCGTCTACACCGCTGCACGCGACGGCTATGCACAGATGGACATGGATGGCGAGAAGGGCACCGATATGGCGCCGCTCTTCGAGACCCTCATCGAAACCATCCCTCCATTCGAATACGACGAGACAGCCCCGACCCAGGTGTGGGTGACAAACCTCGATGCGTCTCCATACGTTGGCCGCTTGGCGATCTGCCGCGTGATGCAAGGGACCATCAAGAAGGGTCAGCAAGTGGCCTGGATCCAAGAGGACGGCACGACGACGAACCAAAAGGTTGTCACGCTGACCGCCACCGAGGGCATCGACAACGTCGACGTCGACGAGGCCGGCCCTGGCGAACTCGTCCAGATCTCGGGCATGGAGAGCGTCATGATCGGCGACACGCTCGCCGACCCAGCGAACCCGATTGCATTGCCGACGATTACCGTCGACGAGCCAACCCTGTCGATGACGATCGGAACCAACACCTCTCCGCTCGCTGGCAAGGACGGGGACAAGCTGACCGCACGTCAGATCAAGGACCGCCTCGACAAAGAACTCGTCGGCAACGTGTCTATCCGAGTCCTGCCAACCGACCGCCCCGACAACTTCGAAGTTCAGGGTCGAGGCGAACTCCAGCTCGCTGTTCTCGTCGAAACCATGCGCCGCGAAGGGTTCGAGCTCACCGTTGGTAAGCCAGCGGTACTCACCAAGGAAATCGATGGCACGCTCCATGAGCCAACCGAGCGCCTCACCGTCGACATCCCCGAAGAACACGTTGGCGGTATCACCCAGATGTTGGGCGAGCGCAAGGCCAAGATGGAGAACATGTCCAACCACGGTGATGGTTGGGTACGTCTCGAATACATCGTGCCGGCACGTGCACTCATTGGTTTCCGCACCGGTTTCCTCACCGAAACCCGCGGCACCGGCCTCGCCAACCATGTGTTTGAGGGGTGGGTCCCATGGCAAGGCGAGATCCGCATGCGGAACAAGGGCTCGATCGTGGCCGACCGCACCGGTTCGAGCACGACCAATGCCATCCAGAACCTCCAGGAACGTGCGGTCTTCTACATTCCACCGAGTGTCGAGGTGTACGAAGGCATGATCATTGGCGAGAACCCTCGCAACGAGGACATGGATGTCAACGTCTGCAAAGAGAAGAAGCTCGACAACATCCGCACCCAGTCATCTGACGACACGATTCGTCTGACGCCGCCAAAGATCTTCTCGCTCGAAGGAGCGTTGGAGACTATTGGCGACGATGAATGTGTCGAAGTGACGCCAGCGAACATCCGTCTTCGCAAGGTCAACCTCGATGGCACCACGCGTGCTCGTGAGGCGAAGCGTCTGAAGAACGCTCGCGAAGCGGCCAACGCCTAGCCACACTCGGTGGGCGGGGTTCGGTCCGTTGACCAAACGCCGTCACACATACCATGCAGCCATGAGCGATCCAGCCGATCCGGTCTCACTCGTTTCGTCAGCCAACGTCGACTACTACGACGCGTTCGAACGACAGGACATCGAGATGATGTCGCAAGTTTGGGAACACAGCGAACGAGCAACGTGTACACATCCGGGGTGGCCGCCACTCCACGGGACGGACACGATCCTGGAGTCTTTTGCCGCGATCTTCCGCGGGCCGCAGACGCTTCAGGTGATCCTCACCGATGAACACGTCATGGTCGAGGGCGCATTCGCTTATGTCACGGTCGTGGAAAACGTCGTCGACCAAGGCGGCGATGCATCCGCAATGTCGGCGTTGAACTTGTTCGCTTGGGACGGCGTTCGCTGGAACATGATTGCGCACCATGCCTCCCCGATAGCGAGTCGCTAGATGCCCGCTGCGGCGTTCGCGAGATTCTGTAGTGCCCCGGCGATGATGGCGAGTTGTGGGGTGTCCGCAGGAATGCCGTGGCGGTCAGCGATATAGCGAGGGTCGTTGTGCAGCACGCGGACGCCACCTGCGGTTTCAATGATCAGGATTTTCTGAGGAAGATCGATCGCAACGGTTGGCGCAACGTGCATCAGCGGTGTGCCGAGTGCAGGGTTGCCGAAGAAGATCTCGATGGTGGGTGTCAGTTCGAGGTCAACGCTGTCAGCACCGGCAGCGTGATCGACCACGGCGACGAGGCGTAGCTTTGCGTTGCTCTCGATAGCGGCGGTCAGGCGGGCAGCGGCCTCGGCAGCTGTTCCGGCGCCAACCGTCTCGACGAGTCCGGCGGGTAGTTGTGGTTCTGTCATGGCATCGGAACCCGAGCTCGTCCCGGGAGATTCCATCGTCGAGTTACACGAGAGCTGCATCCATCATCGAGATCCCGGAACGTGCATCGAAGGTGTGGACGCGATGGCCCGGAAGTTCCATTGCGACAACATCACCAACCGCAGGGATCGCGGCGGAGTCTTCGTGAATCTTCACGAGAAGCCGCTTCGGCCGGCTGCCCGTCTCCTCGACCGCGTCGGCGTCGGCTGCGTAGTAGTCGAGGCCCTCTACATCGATGTGAATCAGGCTCTCGCTTCCGAGTAGTTCGACGACCTTAACGACACCATGGAGCTGTCCGTGTGCAGAGAGTCTGATGTGCTCGGGGCGAATCCCGATCACGGCGTCCTGGCCCGAGGCGGGGGCGAGGCGATCGATCTGTGACGGCGTTCCTCCGTAGATTGCAAGGTGCGCTGAGCCGCTCACGATCTCGTAGTTGCCAATCGGGGACTGTGAAACCTGCGCATTGAACAGGTTCATCGGTGGTGATCCGATGAAGCCGGCAACGAACAAGTTCCGGGGGTTCGCATAGAGATCCGCCGGCGGGGCTACCTGTTGAAGAACACCCTTGTCCATGATCGCGACTCGATGACCCATCGTCATCGCCTCGACCTGATCGTGGGTCACGTAGAACATCGTGGCGCCAAGCCCATCTTGCAGCTCGGCCACTTCGCTGCGCATGTGCACACGAAGCTTGGCGTCGAGGTTGGATAGCGGCTCGTCCATCAAGAACACCGAGGGGTTACGTACCATTGCTCGCCCCATAGCAACTCGCTGGCGTTGACCTCCGGAGAGCTGGCGAGGCTTGCGCTCCAACAGCTCTTCAAGCTGCAACTGTTTCGCTACGGCGACAACTCGCTCGGCGCGCTCCTTCTTGGGCAGCTTCGCCATCCGCAACGGGTATCCGAGATTGTCGCCCACGGACAGGTGCGGGTAGAGCGCGTAGCTCTGGAACACCATTGCGATGTCGCGTTCCTTGGCGCTCAGGTCGTTGATCACCCGGTCGCCGATCTGGATGGTTCCTTGCGAGATGTCCTCGAGGCCTGCGAGCATACGCAGCGTGGTTGTCTTGCCGCAGCCCGACGGTCCAACGACAACGAGCAGCTCGCCGTCGGCAACCGTGAGGTCGAGGTCGCGCACGGCGACGAAGCCATTGGGGTATTCCTTCGCGACGTTCGTGAACGTGACTTCAGCCATCGAAGTCACCCATATCGAATCCGTTGCTTGCCGCTGCGGCGCTAAACCAGCGTGCGCTCTTCTTCGGTGTTCGTTCTTGCGTGCGGTAGTTGACCTCGACAATGCCGAAGGTTGGGCCGTATCCCCATGCCCATTCGAAGTTATCGAATAGCGACCACACCATGTATCCCTCGATCGGAACACCGTCTTCTATCGCGCCGTGAACTTCGGCGAGGTGCGACCGCACGTAGTCGAGACGGTCGTCGTCCACGATTCCCTGTTCGTCACGGATGTTGTCCGGCATTGGGCAACCGTTCTCCGTTATGAGGATTGCTGGGAAGGAGTATCGAGAATGAAGGCCGCGTAGGAGGCCACCGAATGACGGTGCGTGAATCTCCCACCCCATTGAGTTGCGGGGGAGATCCGCTGGACGAAGCACGTTTCTCGTCGAGACCACGTTACGGGTGTAGTAGTTCACTCCGAGGACGTCGATTGGCTGGGAGATGAGGTCCAAGTCGTCGTCGAGAACCTCGCTCTGATCCCAGTTGTAGTGTTCTGCGGTTTTGGTTGGGTAGCCGAGGCCAGCGATGGGGTCGGCGTACCAGCGGTTCTCGAGATCGTCCTTCAGCGCGGTCTCCGCAAGGTCCTTTGCCGAGTCGCTTGCGGGCTCCACCGGGGTGAAGTTCAGCGTGATCGCCAACCGCGCATGTGGCGTGAGTTCGCGAATGCGTTCGCCAGCGAGGCCATGTGCAAGCAAAAGGTGGTGGGAGGCAGCCATACCTTCGGCCATCGACGTCCGGCCCGGTGCATGTTCGCCGGTGACGTATCCGTGATTGGCCGATACGAACGGTTCGTTCAGCGTGGTGAACGTATCGATGCGATCACCGAGTCGACCAAGTACCGCTTCGGTGTACTCGGCGAAGCGGTACGCAGTATCTCGGTTTACCCATCCGCCTTCGTCCTCCAGGTACTGCGGGAGGTCCCAGTGATAGAGGGTGGGGAAGGGGCGAATGTTCCGGCTGAGGAGTTCGTCGACGAGGCGATCGTAGAAGTCGAGGCCGAGCTCGTTGACCGTGCCCGAGAGGTCTGAGATGATGCGCGGCCACGCAATCGAGAACCGGTACGCGTCGAGGCCGAGGTTGGCCATGAGCGCAACGTCTTCTCGGTACCGGTTGTAGTGATCGCAGGCCACGTCGCCGTTGCTCGCATCGGCAATGTTGCCTTCGATCGCACAATACGTGTCCCAAATACTCGGCACCCGGCCGTCGACATCGTGGGCTCCTTCAATCTGGTAGGAGGACGTTGCCGAACCCCACAGGAAGGTGTCGGGAAACACCAATCGATCGAGATCGGAGAGGATGGAAGCGCTTACTTGTTGTGTCACTCTTCGGATTACCTGTTCATAGTTTCAGGGCGGATACGAGAAAAAATCGTTACGAAATCAACGATTCAGGTCTGCTGTTGACAGCAAGAACGAGATCATGGTTTCATGGAAGCGCTTCCTTCGCAAGTGGAATTCTGCAAATTCACGTGCAATGATGAAGTTGGCAAGTGGCAATATTGAGGTGAGGGGGAACTATGGCTGAAGACGTCACGCTTGGCGACGTCGCCCGTGCAAGCGGGGTGTCGATGGCTGCTGCATCTCGCGCGCTCAATGGCAAAGACGGTGTTCGTCCCGAGGTGCGCGACCGCGTTCAGCTCGTCGCCGACGGTCTCGGGTATCGCCCGAACCGAGCAGCCCAGAACCTCGCCGGTGGCCGAGCCTCGGTCGTCGGCCTACTTCTCGGATCCGACGAGATCCGCTTGGACATTTACGCGGCGTCACTTCTGCAGTCGTTCGTGAACGTCGCCGACTCTCACGACGAGGGCCTCATGATCATCGGGGACTCCGCCTCACCCAACGTGGCCGTCCGGAACCTCATCCGAGACGGATTGATCGATGGTGTCATCATCAGTGCAGTCGCACTTGGCGAGAAGTGGGTTGAAGAGCTCCTCGACGCCAATGTGCCCACGGTGATGGTGGGCGCACACCCTCGTCGATCCGACCTGTGCGTCGTCGACGTGGAGAACTCATCCTCGAGCGAGACCGTCGTTGGCCACATGCTCGATACCGGTTGCCAACGAGTCGCAACCCTCACCGGACACTTGTCCCGTGTCGACGCGAGCCTGCGCCTCGACGGGTATCGAGCCGCGCACACGAAACGCGATCTCACGATCGACGATTCACTCATCTTTGAAGGCGATTTCAGCCGCGCTGCTGGGTACGAGCGGGTGGATGAGATCCTCTCGGCTAACCCCGATGCGCTGTTTTGCGCAAACGACGAAATGGCTCTGGGGGTGCACAAGGGGCTGATGGAGCGAGGCGTTTCTGTCCCGGGCGAGATCAGCCTCGCCGGCTTCGACCGCACCTCAGAGATCGAGTTCGCCGGTCCGTTGCTCACCTCGATCGGGCAGCCCTTCGACCAGCTAGCGACACTTGCGATCGAGACGCTTAGCGCCCTTGTCGACAATGAGCAGCCACCGCTCGAACAGCTCGTAACACCAGAGATCTTCTGGGGAGAGACCACTCATCCCAGGGAACCGACGCCAATGGAGCCGAACGTGCCTCCTGATCGTCTCGAACGGAAGTGATTGGTGGGTGGGCTCTGCAAAGCCCACCCACCGGTCTCCTACGGAAGCAATGCATAGAACCACACAACAACCACGGGGAGATACCCACCATGAAACCAAAATCGCAGGTCAATCACCTGCTTCGGACACTAATTTTCTTGTCCGTACTCGCACTCTTTGCCTCCGCTTGTGGCGGAAGCACGAGTTCATCAACAACATCGGATGACGCGGACTCGACGACGACGGACACCGTCGACGACTCAGCCACCGGCGACGATGCCATGGAAGACGAAGACGCCATGGACGATGCCGAGACGGAAGCGGAAGACACATCGGATGCTTCCGATGGGGATCGCACCGAGGTCCGATGGTTCGTCGGTCTGGGAACCGGCTCCCAAGATGAACAGATCGACCGCCAAGACGCGGTGGTCGATGCATTCAACAGCAGCCAGGACAGCATCGAATTGGTGGTTGAGTACATCGACAACACCACCGCCAAGGACGTGCTCGCAACCCAGATTGCCGCGGGCAACGCTCCGGACATCATTGGACCGGTTGGACTCGAAGGCTCAAACGCGTTCGCTGGGCAGTACGCCGATCTCGAACCTCTTATCGCAGCTGCTGAGTTCGATCTGAGCCCATTTGCTGGATCTGAAGAGTCGTACCGCACGGCCGAAGGTGCCCTCGAGGGCGTACCGTTCGCAACGTTCCCATCGGGGATCTTCTTCAACAAAGACCTCTTCGATGAGGCTGGCTTGCCCTATCCACCTGCGGAGTACAACGCCGACGGCACGTCGCTGTACGGAGAAGGCACCGAGTACGAAGGCGACTGGACCTACGACAAGCTCGCCGAGATTGCGGCGATCCTCAGCGTTGATGCTGCAGGCAACGACGCAACAAGTGCTGCATACGACAAGGCAAACGTCGTGCAGTTCGGCTTCGCCCACCAATGGACGTCGAATCCTGCATCGCTTGGCACCAGCTTCGGCGCCGGACGCATCGAACAGGCTGATGGCTCCGCTCAGGTCCCAGCCGAATGGGTCGAGAGCTACAAGTGGTATCAGAACCTGGTCCACGAAGTGAACGCTGCGCCGAACTCAGCGCAGACCGCTTCTGACCTGCTCGCCGGCAACGCATTCAACAGCGGCAACGTGGCAATGGCGTCCACTCATCTTTGGTACACCTGCTGCATTGCTGACGTTGGCGACGCTTGGGACATCGGCGCACTGCCGACCCACAACGGCACCCTCGTCTCGAAGTTGCACGGTGACACGTTCCGGATCCATAAGGACTCTGAAAACCAGCAGGACGCATTCACCGTGCTCGAGTACTTCTTTGGTGACGGCGCACTCGACCTGCTCGACGTGTACGGCGGAATGCCCGCCCGCCCCGATATCCGAGACACGTACTTTGCGGCGCTCGATGAGCAATTCCCGCAGGGCGTGAACTGGGACATCATCATCGAGGGACTCGAGTACGCAGATTCGCCAAACCATCAGACGGGAATGCCGAACTTCCTCGAAGCAGATGCTCGCGTGAAGGAGCTCGAGGGCCCGTTGCTCGAAGACCCTGACTTCGACATCGATGCTGCGATCGCAGCGCTCGAAGCTGATCTCAACGCCCTCTGGGCGAGCTGATCGCCGAGCGAGGCTGAAGGGAAATGCCGTGACCATCGTGTTTACCGGACCAGACGATCGCGAGGCCGATGGTTCAACCCACCGTCCCCTCGATGGTCACGGCACCCTTGAAAAACGCGAGCGGCGATGGGGCTTGATGTTTGTCACCCCATGGCTGCTCGGGTTGGTTCTGCTCTTTGTCATCCCGTTGGTTCTGTCGCTCTTGATGAGCTTCACCAACTACGAGCTCGTCGACACTGACAACCAGGAGGTCACCTGGGTTGGGCTCGACAATTGGCGGCGAATCTTCTCTGACCCAGATGTCGCAAACGGCCTTTGGGTAACGATGAAGTTTGCGCTGATGTACCTGCCGATCTCGACGCTTCTCCCGCTCGGCGTGGCGTACCTTCTCACCTCGGAACGACTGTGGGGCCGGAGCCTGTTCCGCGTGTTGTTCTACCTGCCGTCGATGGTGCCGCTCGTGGCAGCGATGATCATCTGGCGGTTCTACCTCAACTCCGAGTCTGGGTGGTTCGCTCGACTGCTGCGATGGGTGGGCTTCGACCCACCGAACTTTCTTGGCGACCCAGCATGGGTGTTGCCCGCACTAATCCTTATCGGCACCTGGGGGATCGGCAACGGCATCATCATCTTCATCGCCGCACTAAACGGCGTGCCGAAGGAGCTGTACGAAGCCGCTCGAATCGATGGTGCCAACAAGTGGCACCTCTTCCGAGATGTCACCTGGCCAATGATCAGCCCGATCACCTTCTACAACATCATCGTGACCCTGGTGGGGCTCGGTCAGTACTTCCTGGTGCCGTTCATCTTGAACGGCGCGGAAGGTCGGCCGGAAGGGGCGAGCAAGTTCTACACGATGGTGTTCTTTCAAGAGACCTTCTCCTTCTTTCAAGCCGGATATGGCGCTGCGCTGGCGTGGGCGATGTTCATCGTCGTCTTTGCCTTGACGGTGCTGCTGTTCTGGAGTGCCAAGTTCTGGGTCCACTACGAATTCGAGGAGCGCTAATGGCGTCGGTAACCGCAGCGCTTCGCGCCAAAGAGCCAAAA
Organism: uncultured Acidimicrobiales bacterium; assembly: GCA_938002955.1. Classification (GTDB taxonomy): domain Bacteria; phylum Actinomycetota; class Acidimicrobiia; order Acidimicrobiales; family SHLQ01; genus SHLQ01. The sequence continues at coordinate 1,679 of CALLAA010000004.1, read as the reverse complement.
CGAACGTTCGCTGAGCTCGATGTCGACGCCAAGCGCTTCCTCGCGAAGAGCACTGTGACGCTCTTTGCCACGATGCTCGTGGTCGGCTTTCTCTTGCCACTCGTGTTCATGGTTGTGACGTCGCTCAAGACCGAGCAACAAATCGCTAGCCAAACGATCCTTCCGAAGAGCACCACAACGGTGGACGTGACTGAGGGGGAGTTTGCCGGAGAGGCGTACGACCTCTACGCCGTTCCGTTCGATGATGGTGCTATCCGCTCGCTCGCACTCGTAACGAAGGGCCGCGAAGCGTCGACGTTTATCGACCCGGCGGAGCCCACCGTCCCCATCGAGTGGGAAGGTCGCTGGAGAACGCTCGAACCCGCACTGGTCTTTGACCCAACGCTAGAGAACTTTCCCGAAGCCTGGGATGCGCTCGACTTCCTGCTTGTTCTTCGCAACACCGGAATCATCGCGGGCTTGGGTATGGCGGGCACGGTGATGGCGTCGACGCTCGTTGCGTACGGACTCTCACGCTTTCGAATGCCGGCCAAGAAATTCATCCTGAGCTCTCTGTTGGCAACGATCATCCTGCCTGGCTTTGTCACCCTGGTACCGACGTATGCCGTCTGGCTGAAGGTCGGTTGGGTCGGAACTTGGTGGCCACTCATCGTTCCGCACTTCTTCGGAAATGCGTACAACGTCTTCCTGCTCCGTCAGTTCTTCCTCGGCATCCCGAGAGACCTCGATGAGGCAGCGGCAATCGACGGAGCGAGTCCGCTGCGCACCCTCATTACGGTCATCCTGCCGCAGGCGAAGGGTGCGGTTCTCGCCGTCTCTCTGTTCCATTTCTTCTTCTCATGGAACGACTTCCTCGGTCCCCTGATCTACTTGGCAGGAGAGCGGAGCAAGCAGCCAATCTCGGTGGCGCTCTACGACTTCCTCGGTCTGTACGACACCGCAATTCCACTCGTTCAGGCGGGAGCCATGTTGTCAATGGCCGTCCCGATCTTGGTATTCCTCTTCCTGCAGAAGATCTTCCTTGGCGGAATCGATTTGTCCGGATCGCTCAAATAGTCGGTTCATCGAACTGGGCCCCGGGCCCGGTGAACATGCCCCGATGCCAACGTCGAGGTGTCGCGATGAGGGCCCTCGGGTAGTCCTCGAACATCCAGCGACCGAAGTTTCGTCGGGTCCAGCCGTTTGTGCCGACAGCCCGCAAGGCGAACTCGGCAATTCTCGGATTGGCCATCAGCTTTCCGAGCCTGTGAGCCATCTTATGATCCGCCACAAGTTCGTCCCGGACGGTCGCCTCGTAGCTAGTAGATGCCGCATTGAAGTGCTCCGTATTGAGGATTGCGCGTGCGGCTTCACGGCCCGTGAGAAGCGCTTGGCCGATTCCCTCGCCGGTCAACGTGTCGCATGCGGTGGCGGCGTCGCCAACAAAAAGCGTTCGAGGACCCACCAGAGGAGCGCTATCGATCCGAGCGGGTATCGGCCACGCCCGGTGCGGGCTCTCGGGGGTGGCATCTGCGCCAAGGACCTCGCGGATGTGCGGCCGCTGGAGCAGGTCGGGCCACAGCGTCTTCATGTCCTGGGTCGAGACGTCGCCGCCGCGCAAGATCCCGAAGCCAACGTTGGCACGACCATCGCCGATTGGGAACGACCACACGTAGCCGGGCAGGACGTCTGGTTCGAAC
>CALLAA010000003.1 GCA_938002955.1 uncultured Acidimicrobiales bacterium | reverse complement strand
TCGCACGATCGAAGAACTGATCCCGCAGATCACCAAGGTCGAAACCGCAACCGAGCCGAGCTTCCAGCAACACTTTGTCGAGGCCATGGCCATCCCGCATGCCACGGCCGACTATCCCCATCTCAATGCCGTGCTCCCGCTACCCGAGCGCCGATTCGCCAACGCAGCCGCCGCAGGCGGAGAATCAACTGGACGCCGACGCAGACGAAACCGCTAGCAGCGCCAATGGGGCCTGTCCCCATGAACGACTAAACCACCAATGGGGCCTGTCCCCATGAACGAAACACGAACTACGCAATATCAACGAATTCCGCCTGGGGGCGACCCCAAATCGGCAATGGGGCCTGTCCCCGTTAACGGCTATCTCAGTAGTGGGGCCTGTCCCCACGAGAGCAAAGGAGACAACGATGTCTGAAGAAGAAGCACCACGTCGAGGTCGTCGCGGCGGTGGCGGCCGCGCTGGTCGCCAAGCCGCACGAGCCGCATCGGGCGCAGAGACCCAGGCGTATCTGACCCGCACTCTCAAGCCGGTAAGCGTCCTCGACGAAGAGGGCCTCGCAACCATCGAGGAGAACGCAGAGATCATCCTCAGCGAGGTCGGTATTCAGTTCAACGAATACCCGCGAGCGCTCGAACTGCTGAAAGATGCGGGCTGCACCATCGACGGCGAGATGGTGTACTTCCCGAAGGGTCTCGCTCGCAAGATCGTGCAGGACAACGCTCCCGCCGAGTACACCCAGCACGCCCGCAACCCGGCCCGCAACCTGCAAATCGGTGGCAACAACACCGTGTTCGCGCCGAACTACGGATCACCGTTCGTCACCGATCTCGACGAGGGACGACGCTACGCCACGATCAACGATTTTCAGAACATCGTGAAGCTCGCATACATGCTCCCCCACCTGCACATGAGTGGCGGCACTGTGTGCGAGCCAGTCGACGTGCCGGTCAACAAACGGCACCTCGACATGGTGTACTCACACCTCAAGTACAGCGACAAGGGCCTGATGGGTTCGGTGACCGCTCCTGAGCGTGCCGAGGACTCGGTCGAGCTTTGCCGCATGGCGTTCGGCGGTGACCTAGAGGGCAAGACGGTGATGACCTCGCTCGTCAATGCCAATTCGCCACTCGCCTGGGATGCCACGATGCTCGGCGCCGCCGATGTCTACGCCACGAACAATCAGGCGTGCATCATGTCGCCGTTCATCCTCATGGGTGCAATGTCGCCGGTGAGCCTTGCTGGCCTCGCGGCCCAGGCGCTCGCCGAAGCGCTGTCCGGCATGGCGTTCGTGCAGCTGGTCAACCCCGGCGCACCCGTCATCTTTGGCACCTTTGCGACGTCGATGTCGATGGCAACCGGAGCCCCCACCTTTGGCACCCCCGAAGGTGGCCTGGCGATCTACATCATGGCCGAGCTCGCTCGTCGTGTCGGCGTACCATTCCGGTCCGGCGGCCAGTTCACGGCGTCGAAGTACCCCGATGCTCAAGCCGCGTACGAGTCGGCCAACTCCCTACTGCCCACCATGCAAGCTGGCGTGAACTTCGTCTTGCACGCCGCTGGCTGGATCGAGGGTGGCTTGGCAATCTCGATGGAGAAGCTCATCATGGACGCCGACCAGCTCGGCATGATGGGTGTGTATGCGAAAGGCGTCGACCTCTCCGAGAACGCACAAGCCCTCGACTCGTTCCGCACCAACGAACACGGCCAGCACTTCCTCGGAACCGCCCACACATTGGCGAACTTCGAAACCGCGTTCTACCGCAGCTCCAACGCCGACAACAACAGCTACGAGCAGTGGCTCGAAGACGGCAGCCACACCGCGGCCCAGCGTGCGAACGCCACGTGGAAGCAAATGCTGAACGACTACGAGGCTCCGCCGATCGATTCGGCGTACGTCGAAGAGATGGACGAGTACATCGCCAAGCGCAAGGGTGAAATGCCCGACGCGATCGGGTAGCCGTCTCGGTCTGTTTGCAACACGCCGACGGCGGCGTTGCACCTGAGGCGGTGCCGGATCCGTTACGTGACGGTGGTGCCGAGCAAGCTTCCGATTGCGAAGGTGATAATGCAGGCGCCAGCGGCCCAGATGACTTGGCGCGCTGCGGTACGGATCGGTGATCGTTCGGTGAAGCGGGCCAGCAGCACACCGACGAGGGCTGCGGCAACGAGGCCGACGATCACGGAGGCCACCATGGCAGCGTTGCCGTCGGTCAGGAACCACGGGATGAGCGGCAGAATCGCACCAACGCCAAAGGCCACAAAGGAACTCGACGCGGCCCCGATTGGATCGCCGATGTCATCGGGGTCGACGCCCAATTCCTCACGAGCATGAACCTCCAGCGCGACCTCAGGATCTTCGTGGACGGCCTCGGCCAACTCGAGTGCTTTCGCGCTGTCGAGACCGCGGTGGGTGTAAATGGCTTGTAGCTCGTGAAGTTCGCCAGTGGGATTGTTTGCGAGCGACTCGCGCTCGATGCGGAGTTCACGTTCAATGAGCTCGTTCTGTGCCTTCATCGAGACGTACTCGCCCGCAGCCATCGATGCTGCGCCGGCGAGCAAACCAGAGACCCCGGCAATAACGACCGAGGACGATGTTTCCGACGCTGCGGCGACGCCGAGGATGAGCGCAACGTTCGAAACCAGTCCGTCGCTGACGCCGAAAACCGCGGCGCGGGCCGCGCCACCCTGGACGTCGCGATGGTCGTGAACCATGTGTGAGTGGGGATGGTCGTGATCGTGTGAATGGTCGTGCGTATGAGTGTCGGCCATACCCGCACCATACCCATAGTGGCCCGCAGCAGGTCGTCCCAGCGGCCTTGATCTTTAGCGAGTAGGCGCACTGTTGGCACCCCATAGGCATGCCTTACGCAGCCCCATAGGCCGCATGTGAAAAGAGCCACACTCGGAATCCGTTAGGCAAGCTTTACAAGTCGGATGTGGACTGCGTACTATTCGTCCTCATGACATCACGAGCGCTCGTCGCACTCCTTGCCGGATTCTCTCTCACCGCTGTTGCGTGTGGAGGATCATCGACCATTCCCAACACACTCGAAGGCGCCGCCGCAGACGTCTACAGCGGTGACTGCTCTGAGGACACCGGAGAAGAAATCACGATCTACAGCGGACGAAGCGAGGACCTGGTGCAACCGGTCCTCGATGCGTTCGAGTGCCAAAGCGGCATCTCGGTCGTGACCAACTTTGGCGACCCGACCGACCTCGCCCTCCAACTCGTCGAAGAGGGCGACCGCACCCCCGCCGATGTCTTTCTCTCCAAGTCTCCAGGCGCTGTTGGCTTCCTCCGCAACGAAGGGTTGCTCTCCTCGCTCAGCGATGACGTGACCTCCCTCGTCGCCGATGCCAACGTCGGCGGCGACAGCAGCTGGGTCGGCATTACCGGACGACAGCGTGTGCTCGTGTACAACGTCGATCTCGTCGATGAAGCCGACCTCCCCTCTTCGGTCCTCGACCTCACCGACGAGAAGTATCGGGGCCAGGTCGCAATCCCGGCGACCAACGGATCGTTCCAAGACTGGTTCACCGTCTTCCGGGCTCAACAGGGCGACGACGCCGCGAGTGCATGGCTCGAGGCCATGGTGGCAAACGATGCAATCGTGACCGAAAGCAACCGCCCAACCGTCGACGCTGTCGGCCGCGGCGAATACGAATTTGGGCTCGTGAACCACTACTACAACTACCAGGAGCAAGAGGCGCTCGGCGACGACCATCGTGCGGAGAACCACAGCTTCGAAGCGAGCGACATTGGCTCACTCGTGATCGTCACCGCAGCTGGCATCACGTCCAACTCAGACAACGTTGAAGAGAGCGAGCAGCTCATTACCTTCATGCTCGACGAAGCGTCGCAGTCGTACTTCACCAACGACTCACTCGAGTACCCCCTCGCTGCCGGCGTCGACCCCGCAGCGGTCCTTCCCGCCCTCGCCGACGATGGCTCGGACTTCGACGTGACATTCGATGACCTCGGAAACGGACTAACACGAACTGTCGAGATCATCGAGAACAGCGGTATTCTCTCCAACTAATGCAACAACTCGGACCGTCCCACGATCGTGCGCCGCGCACGCTTGTGGGACTTTCCGCGTTTTGTTCGCTGATCCTGGCCGGTCCTGCCTTCTACCTGCTCATCAGAAACTTCACCGCCGATGCTGACCCGTTCGGTCTGATCTTCACCGACCGGGTCCAGGGACCGCTCTGGCGAACCGTCAACCTTGCGATCCTCGTCAGCCTCAGCGCTGGTGCGCTCGGAACTGGACTGGCGTGGCTGACGACTCGCACCGACCTACCGTTCGCAAAGACGTTTAGCGTGCTGTTGACGTTGCCGCTGGTCTACCCCACCTTCATCGGCGCGGCTGCGCTGGTCCGCACCCTCAACCCGGGCGGCATCGTGAACGATGCGCTCACCGGCCTCGGAGTCGACCGCACCCCCACCCTCGACGGGCTCTTCGGCGCATGGCTTGTGTTGACACTGCTCACGTATCCGTACGTGTTCCTGCCCGTGGCTGCGCGGTTCTCCCGACTGCCCACATCGATCGAGCAAACCGCTCGGCTCCTTGGCAATAGCGCCACTCACGTGTTTGCACGCATCATCGTGCCGCAGGCTGCGGGGTCGATCGTGGCGGGCATGCTGCTCGTCTTTCTCTACGCCATCTCGGACTTCGGCGCGGTCGCGATTCTCCGGTACGACACACTCACCCGTGCTATCGATTCGAACCAGCTCGCAAACCGTCCTGTAGCCCTCGCCCTCAGCCTCATGCTGCTCGTTCTCGCTGCCGTCGTTGTAACCGCCGAGCGCGTTGCGGGGCGACGCCGCGTGGTTTCCAACTCGCCCCGAGTAAGCGCGACGACAGCCTTGACCCTCGGCCGAGGGCGCATCCCGGCGGTCGCGAGCGTCGTACTGGTCGTCCTCTTTGCCCTCGGCGCACCGTTGGTTGCACTGCTCGACTGGAGCATCCGCGGTCTCATTCGTCGAGGAGAGACCGGTCGCCGGCTCACCGTGGACAGTGCAGAGATTGCCGAGATCACGGGCAACACACTCGGCGTCAGCGCCATCGCAGCCGTCAGTGCCGTCGTCATCGTGCTCCCGATCGCTCTGCTCGTCGGCCGTCATCGCAGTCGGATGGGCAACCTCGGACACGCCGTCGCCATTTCAACATTTGCCCTGCCCGGCATCCTCATTGCGTTGACCGGAACGTTCTTCATCCGCCAGACGGATTGGACGTTCAACACATTCCATAACTCAATGGCGATCCTGATCTTTAGCTACACGGTTCGATTCGCCGCGCTCGCGATGGGCACCACGCTGCTCGCAGTCCACGCGGTCCCGCAACGACTTCAGGACGCTTCGCAGACGCTCGGAGCGGATCGCCAACGCCGATTCCGCACGGTAGACCTTCCACTCATGACCCCCGGCCTGCTCGCCGCCGGCGGTCTCGTCCTGCTGTCGACAATGAAGGAACTCCCGATCAGCTTGCTGCTGTCGCCCTTCGAATTCGAGACGCTCTCCACCCGCATCTTTGGAACGTTCAACGAGTCGTTCGTTACCGAAGCCGGACTGATGGCGCTGACGCTCGTCGCGCTGTCGTTCGTCGCGACATGGGTCTTGATTATCCGACCGCTGTCACGCCAACGCTGACGCAGCTGCGCTCAGCGGCCTCTCAGGCGGCGGTGACGACGATTCGTTCGCCGGCGAACGGGCCAATTCCAAATGGTCGACCGTCGACCTGAACCGTCGTGGTTCCGTCGGGAGCGAGTGCCATGACCGAGCCGGTCTGCCCGGGCGTCACGCCGACCTCTTCGAGGTATTCGAGCAAACCCGGTTCAAACTCGAGCTCCTCGGGGATCCGCTGCACAACAAAGGACTCGCCAACAGCGACCTCTCCGAGGGTGAGTGCGTTCTGCGGACCCTGGTAGTCAGAGCCAGGGATCGGGTTTCCGTGCGGACAGGTCGTGGGGTTTCCGAGCACACGAGCGAGCGCTTCCTCCACAACCGGGCTAATGACGTGCTCCCACTTGCCCGCTTCATGGTGTGCTTCGGCCCAGCTGAGATCGAGCATGTCGGTCAGGAACCGCTCGGCGAGGCGATGCCGCCGCACAACTTGCTGGGCGAGCACCATCCCGTCGTCACTAAGCGTAATGTCGCCAGAATCGCTGGTCTTCACCAGACCCTCGCGCTCCATCTTTCGGATCATCTCAGACACCGCAGGGCGCGACACCGAAAGCCGATCGGCGATCCGAGCCTGCTTGACGTCGAGACCGTCTTCGGTCAGTTCGTAAATCGTCTCGCAGTACTCTTCAAATGCTGGATGGTATTCCGGTGCTTCGTAGACCACCCTTCGACCCTAGCTGCTGTACCACCGTTCGTTCACACCCTTCTGGTGTCGCCCGCCCTAGATTGAGGCGATGTCCGGTTCCACGAGCCTTGCCACGGGCCTTCTTCGAGTTGGCCCAGAGCGCACGTGGATGCGTTTCGAGAACCCGACCGAGGCGGTCACGATCTGGGACCTCGACGACGTCTTGCCAGCCCTCGAGCGTGCCGAACAAGCCACCGCGGACGGCAAGTGGGTCGTTGGGTTGCTGAGCTATGACGCTGGTCCGGCATTCGATCCCGCTGTTGCGAGCAAGCGAGATCCGTCCACGCCGCTTCTTGCATACGGGATCTTCGACTCGGGCCAACCCTGCGACGGTCCCCTCGATGGCCCATTCGAGATCAGCGAGTGGACACCGGATCAAACCGAAGCCGAGTACACCGCGGCAATCGACACGGTTCGGGAACACATCCGGTCTGGCGAGACGTATCAGGTCAACTACACCGTGCGACGCCATGCCACATTCTGGGGCAGTGCAGAAGGGTTGTTTGCGGCGCTTTCACGGGCGCAACGGGCCAAGCACGACGCCTTTCTCCATTTCGGATCGCACGCACTCTGCAGCGCTTCCCCGGAGCTCTTCTTCACCCGTGACGGCGACCACTTCTCGTCTCGACCTATGAAAGGCACCCGTCCTCGACACTTCGACCCAGAACTCGATGCCGAGATCGTCGAAGACCTGCGCACGAGCCTCAAAGACCGAGCCGAGAACGTCATGATCGTCGACATGGTTCGCAACGACCTCGGGCGCATCGCAAACACCGGCACCGTGACGGTGCCCAAGCTGCTCGAGGTCGAGCACTACCCGACCGTCCACACGATGACCTCCACCGTCGATGCGACCGCTTCGGTCGGGCTCGTCGAAGCGCTCCAAGCCCTCTACCCCGTGGCATCGATAACCGGTGCGCCCAAGTACCGAACCACCGAGATCATCGCGGCGCTCGAGAAGTCGCCGCGTGGCGCCTACTGCGGTTCGGTGTTCGCCCTCTCCCCGGATCGCCGCTGGGAGTTCAACGTCGTTATCCGCAGTGTTTGGCTCGATCTCGAGCACGGCCAGGGCACCTATGGAGTCGGCGGCGGCATTGTTTGGGACAGCGAACCGCACAATGAGTGGGAAGAGACCGAACACAAGTCCCGTGTTCTTGCCCGTGCGGGCAAACCCCTCAAGTTGCTCGAAACCATGGCGTGGACCCCCGACGCTGGGGTGTCGTTGCGTCAACGCCACATCAACCGACTGCTCGAAGCCGGAGACCACTTCAACATCCAGGTCGACATGGACACGGTGATGGACCTGTTGAACACGGTTCGATCAGACACACCGGTCAAGCTGCGCCTGCTCGTCGATGCAGCCGGGACACCCGAGCTCCAGATCGGCCCACTTCCAAGCGACGACGGCGAACCCCGTGCCCTACCGATCGACACCGTTCCCACGGATCCATTCGACGAGTTCCTCGTGTACAAAACCACGACGCGGACCCGTTACGAAGAAGCCAGGGATCGCTTCCCCGGAGCCCCCGACGTCATCTTGTGGAATCGGCGCGGCGAACTCACCGAGACCTGCATAGCGAACCTCGTCCTCGAACTCGACGGCGAACTCGTCACCCCCGATCACTCGAGCGGATTACTACCCGGAACTCTGCGCGAAGAGCTCCTCGACCGCGGCCAAGTCGCCGAACGAGTCCTCACCCTCGACGACCTGCGCCGCGCCACCAAAGTCTGGACGATCAACTCGGTCCGAGGCTGGGACTCCGTTTTGATTCGGGCCTAGCGGCCCTCTTCAAACCACAGTTTTGCTTCGCTCCGCTACGCAAAACTGCCGTGGCCTTCTCCGGCGGAAAACTGCCGTTGGCTCGCTCCGCTACGCAAAACTGCCGTCGGCCTTCTCCGGCGGAAAACTGCCAGCGACGGATTGCGACCGCTGAATACGCAGCCGAGCATCGAGGAGCGCCAGCGAC
>CALLAA010000002.1 GCA_938002955.1 uncultured Acidimicrobiales bacterium | reverse complement strand
AGCCGATGGTGATCTTCTTCGTGAGCTCTGGATACGTCTTGCCAAGTTCTCGGGTCGTGATCGAGCCGGCGCTCGCGACCGCATGAACAACCAATGCATACAAGTGGTCGAGCTCCGCCGATGGATCGCGCACCCCGTCGGTATTTGCCAGGTACTTGAGCAGGAGTCGCCGCTCGTTCGCCGCGATCTTGCGAGTCGACGACGCATTCATTGCCTCGATGAGTGCCGGCGTCGACACCCAAACAGTTCGACGCATCGCATGAAAGCGCAGTAGCGAACGGTCGTCGTAAAGCACCACTTCGACGGCGTCAGCCGAGGCGCGTTGCATTCGAGCAAAGGCCGACAGAAACACCGTGGCTGGATCGCTCGAGTGCAACGCAACAACATCGGACGCGATCGTCGCGACATCATCGGTGCGTTGCGACGGCAGCAACCGGTGACGTGATGCGAGCAAAGCTCGACGCTCGTTGGTTCCGACATGACGCACGGACCCACAGTAGTAAGGGACCGATCAGTGCAGGGTCTGTCGGGAGTTACGCGCCGATTCGCACACGCGAGCAAAGACCGTGCCATGCTTTCGCGACCTGGATCGGGCAGAGGAGCCCGACCCCTGTGACAAGGACGTCAGGAAATGCAGATCGGTTTCATCGGACTCGGCAACGTGGGCGGCAAGCTCGCTGGTTCCATTCTTCGCAACGGACTCGACCTCATGGTTCGAGATCTCGACAAAGGCGCTGCCCAAGACCTACTCGACGGCGGCGCCACCTGGGCCGACTCGCCAAAGGAGATGGCCGAGGCGTGTGACGTCGTCATCACCTGTCTCCCATCGCCGGCCGCTAGCGCCGCGGTTCTCGAAGCCGAAGATGGGCTGCTCGCCGGGTTTGGACCGGACAAGGTCTGGATGGAAATGAGCACGACCGACGAAGCCGAGGTCAAGCGACTCGGAGCGATGGTCAAGGCCACCGGCGCAGAGCCTGTCGATTGCCCCGTGTCGGGCGGCTGTCATCGCGCCGCGACCGGCAACATTGCGATCTTCGCGGGCTGCGAGCGCGAAACCTTCGAGAAGATCATGCCGGTGCTCAAGACCATGGGCCGCCGACTGCTGCATACCGGCGATCTCGGTTCGGCCTCGATGCTCAAAGTCATGACCAACTACCTCGCCACGGCAAACCTGCTCACCGTCTGCGAAGCGCTAGTCACCTCCGCGGCTGCTGGCATGGACCTCAACACCACGTACGAAGCAATCGCCATCTCGTCGGGCAACAGCTTCGTGCACGAGACCGAGGGCCAGGTCATCCTCAACGGCAGCCGCGACATCAACTTCACGATGGATCTCGTGAAGAAGGACATCGGCCTGTTCCAAGCAATCGCCGACCGCCACGATGTCCCACTCGAGATAAGCCCCGTGCTCATCGACATCTTCGACGATGGCATCGAACGCTTCGGCGAACGTGAGTGGTCACCGAACATCATCAAGCGCCTCGAAGAAGCCACCGGCCTGAGCATTCTCGCTCCGGGGTTCCCGGCCGAAATGACCGACGACGAGCCCGAAGAGCCCGGCTACGAAGTCATCCCTACAGGACGAACATGAACATCGACACCAGCAAGATCCTCACCGACGACGAGGTCGCCGCCCAGCGAGCGATGACCCCAGGCACTCACTTCGTCACCCACTTCAACCATGCAGGCTCGTCGCTTCCGCCGCAGCCCGTCATCGATGCCCAGAACGCGCACCTCGACCTCGAGGCCCGTATCGGTGGCTACGAGGCTGCGGCCGCGGCGGCTGATCAGGAAGACGCCGTGTATGCCTCGATCGCGTCGTTCATTGGCGCAACGCCAGGCGAGATTGCCCGCGCCGAACATGCAACCGTCGCATGGTGTTCAGGGTTCTGGGCGCTCCCCATGGAGAAGGGCCAACGCATCCTCACCGCAGAGGCCGAGTATGCCGCCAACGCGGTCTCCTACATTCGAGCCAAGGAACGATTCGGCATCAGCATCGACGTCATCGCGAGCGACGACGCTGGCCAGCTCGACCTCGACGCACTCGACGCCGCCATGGGAACCGACGTTGCGTTGGTGTCGATCACGCACGTGCCAACCAATGGCGGCCTCATCAACCCTGCGGTAGAAGTCGGCAAAATTGCGAACGCCGCAGGGGTCCCGTACCTCCTCGACGCCTGCCAATCGGTGGGCCAGCTCTCCGTCGACGTCAACGAGATTGGCTGCGACATGTTGTCGGTCACTGGCCGCAAGTATCTGCGCGGTCCGCGCGGCTCGGGCTTTCTGTATGCGAGCGAAAAGATCCTGCCGCAGCTGAACACCGATCATCCCGATCATCACAGCGCGCATTGGGTCGAATCTGAGCGGTACGAACTCCTGCCCAATGCTCGACGATTCGAATATTGGGAGTACAACCACGCGGCCTGGATCGGTCTCGGTGCTGCCGTCGACCATGCAGCTTCCATAGGCATCGACCGCATCGAAGCGACCGTGCAGACCCGCGCGGAGGAACTTCGAGATGCCCTCCGAGGCATCGGCATCACGCCGATGGACCTCGGTGACAACCGGTCCGGCATCGTTACGAGCTCGATTCCAGGCATGGATCCCGCCGAGGTCAAGAAGGCACTCGGCGAACAAAAGATCAACGCGTCGGTGACAGCTCCTGACTCAACGCTGTGGGACGCGCTCAAGCGCGACCTACCGCCCCTGCTCCGGACCTCGGTCCACTACACAACAACGAGCGAAGAGATCGACCAGCTCATCGACGCACTCACCACAATTCGTGGCTAGCGCTCACCTGGGCATCGGAGTGCGCTAGGCGTCCCCGGAATCGGATTCGTCGCCGGGTGCTTCGTCGAGCGCTGCTGGAGCTGCATCTTGGGGTTCGGCATCTGCGGTGGTTGCATCATCGCCACCCATCCCGCTGGTCCGGTTGGTGACCTCGGCGCCCGCGGCGTTGAAGGTGGTAACCAACGCGTCGCGGAGCAGACGGCCGACGTCCTTGACGTCGTCGTGCACCGCAGGGTCCTTGGCCGCGTTACCGATCGAATCGAACGCGTCGGTGAGTTTCGCCCCGAGATCATCGATGAGCGCCTTGGTGTCGCCTGGAGCGCGCGGCTCGCTCTCATCACGTTCTTGCTCGAGGTGCAGCTTGAGCTTGAGGCCAAGCGCCTCCGCCTTACCAGCTACGTCCTTCCAGGAGTCTTGTACTTCAGCCATGGGCATCCCTTCGTCATGCGTCACTCCATCCAGCGTCGCACAGCACGAAACTATTCCGTTGATGGCATCGCCGCTTGGGCGAAGCCCGGCGAGGCCGCTACGCGAGCACCTGAAACATCGCGACGCTTGCGCGGTCGCCCGCATGCTCACCGGTCATTGCTTCATAGATCGCAACGTCGATGAGCATCGGCGAGGTGATCTTGCCCGCGGCGCTGAGTTCGGCAAATAGCCCGTCGAAGCCCTCCGCGACGTAGTGCTCGGCGTTGATGCCAATCGCACATACCGCCGTGGGAGCGGCGATCCTGACGAGCTCGCGAATCGGGTCCGGGGGAAGATGTCCGTGAGTGAACGTACCCGAGCTCACAATCCCGTTGTAGGTGTCATCGGGAATATCGAGCGGGGTCGTCAGGTCAGCGACAAAGAGTGAGCGATACGCGGGCTCACCAAACACGGTCTTCTTTTGGCGGGCTACATCGAGCATCTCGGGCGAGATATCGATTCCGTCGACGATCTTCTCGCCGACATCGCCGAGCGCCTGACCAATTACTCCGGTGCCGCAGCCAACGTCGAGGACCGCTCCACCAGCCGACCCGCCCGCATCGAGGAACGCTCCCACGACATTCTCGTGGTAGACGTAGCCCGTTTCGGCAATGAAGTCGTCGTCGTAGCTCGCGGCCCACTTCGAGTAGAGCCGCCGGCTGTCATCGGGCGTCTCCAGTGAGTACGCGCTATCGAGGCCAAGGTCGTCGTCGTCACCAGTGCTCATGGCAGTCTTCGTACCATGAATTTGGGCTCGATGAGTTATGCAGGCAGGTGGCAGTCGCCGATCGTGGCTAGTGCTTTTCCATCCATCGACGAGACCGGTCGCTGTTTGCTGAACCGGTCGCGGCGAACTCGCCGAAGCGTCGTTCGAAGTCTTCGTCGTTGTCGTCGGTGAGTTCGATGAGCGTGCGCAGGTCGAGCTGCTC
>CALLAA010000001.1 GCA_938002955.1 uncultured Acidimicrobiales bacterium | reverse complement strand
GATTCGCTCTCGGTCGGTTCGATCATGAGAGTTCCTGCGACCGGCCACGACATCGTTGGCGCATGGAAGCCGTAGTCGATGAGCCGTTTGGCGATGTCCTCGGCGGTCGCGATGTCCTTATAGTCCCGGATGTCGATGATGCACTCGTGTGCAACGTGCCCCTGCGTTCCCTTGTAGAGAACCGGGAAGTGCGGATCGAGGCGAGCTGCGATGTAGTTGGCGTTCAGAATCGCAAGTCGGCTCGCATCGGCGAGACCATCGGGACCCATCATTGCGATGTACGCGTAGCTGATCGGCAAGATGGCTGCGCTGCCCCACGGAGCTGCGCTCACGGCGTAGTGCTCGGTCTGGCCCGACGCCGTGGCTGCGTCCCAGTGCGCTGGCCCAGCGGGAAGGTGGTCGGCGAGGTGCGCCGCAACGCAGATCGGCCCAACGCCAGGTCCGCCGCCACCGTGGGGGATGCAGAACGTCTTGTGCAAGTTCAGGTGGCACACGTCTGCACCGAAGTCGCCAGGACGGGACAGGCCGACCTGAGCGTTCATGTTTGCGCCGTCGAGATATACCTGGCCGCCGTTGGCGTGGACGATCGCGCACACCCGTTCGATCGACTCCTCAAAGACACCGTGGGTCGACGGGTAGGTCACCATCAACGCGGCGAGTTCGCTCGCGTGCGCAACGGCCTTGGCCTCGAGGTCAGCAACGTCGATGTTGCCATCCTCGTCGGTTCCGACCGCGACTACCGTCATGCCCGCCATGACCGCGGACGCTGGGTTGGTGCCGTGGGCGGAATCGGGAATGAGACAGATGTGCCGGTCGCCTTCGCCATTGGCGCGGTGGAAGCTACGGATGCTCAACAATCCCGCGTACTCGCCTTGTGAGCCTGCATTGGGCTGCAGTGAGGTCGCTGCGAATCCGGTTATTTCGGCGAGCCAACGCTCGAGACGAGCAGTGAGCTCGGCATAGCCGCTCTGCTGGTCGAGGGGAGCGTAGGGATGGATGCGGGCAAAGCCCTCCCAGGTCACGGGGATCATCTCGGTGGTCGCGTTGAGCTTCATCGTGCACGAGCCGAGCGGGATCATCGAGTGAGCGAGAGAAAGGTCCTTGTTCCGCAGGCTCGTGATGTAGCGGAGCATTTCGGTCTCGCTCCGGTAGCTGTTGAACGTTGGGTGCGTCATAAATGCCGTTGTTCGCCGCAGGGCGTCGGGGATTGCTTCGACGCCGTCAACGCCCGGCTCGGACTCGAAGAGGGCAGTGGTGAGCGCCGCGAGGTCGTGCGGTGTGATGGTTTCGTCGAAGGCGATGCCGACGGCTCCGGACGGGTAGCTGCGTAGGTTGAATCCCGCGGCTAGCGCACGCTCGACCAGTTCAGAAATTGCCGGTCCGTCGGTCAGCGCAACGGTGTCGAAGAAGTTGGTCGATGCGAGCTCGTAGCCGGCCACAGCGGCGGTGGCAGCGAAACGCCGTGCGGTCCCATGGACCTTCTGGGCAATAGCGGTGATGCCATCGGGGCCGTGATACACGCCATACATCGATGCCATGACGGCGAGCAGAACCTGGGCGGTGCAGATATTCGATGTTGCCGAGTCGCGGCGGATGTGCTGCTCGCGGGTCTGCAACGCCATTCGCAGCGCTGGTGCCCCGTGGCGGTCTTTGGAGACGGAGATGAGGCGGCCTGGAAGGCTGCGTGCATGTGACTCGGCCGTGGCCAAGAACGCCGCATGAGGACCACCGGCGCCGAGTGGGACTCCGAATCGCTGAGAGGACCCGACCGCAATGTCCGCTCCCCATTCTCCAGGGGGTGTCAGGAGCGCGCACGCAAGTAGATCCGTTGCGGCAACGACGAAGCCGCCGAGTTCGTGCACCCGATCGGCGACGTGGCGATGATCGGCGATTGCGCCGGTCGTGTCGGGGTACTGGACGAGAACGCCGAACACATCGTCGTTGAGCGTGGAGTCGTCGGGTTCGGTAACGACCAGGTTGATGCCGAGCGGCTTTGCACGAGTTGCCAGCACCGCCAACGTCTGGGGGTGGCATTTTGGCGAGGCGATGAACGTACTTGCGGTGCTCTTGCGCCCCATCAGCCGTCGGGCCATGGTCATGGCCTCGGCTGCTGCGGTGGCCTCGTCGAGCAGAGACGCGTTGGACATCTCCATGCCCGTTAGATCCGCGACCATCGTCTGGAAGTTCAACAGTGCTTCGAGACGACCTTGGGCGATCTCGGCCTGGTACGGCGTGTACGCCGTATACCAGCCCGGATCCTCGAGCACGTTTCGCAAGACGACCGTCGGGGTCAAGGTGTCGTAGTAGCCCTGCCCGATCAGCGAACGAAGGACCTGGTTTCGGCCGGCCAGCTCGGCCATGTCGGCGAGTGCCTCGACCTCGCTCATCGCTGCCGGCAGATCGAGCATGCCGTCGAACGCAATGTTGGCGGGCACGGTCTCGGTGATGAGCTGATCGAGTGACTCGACGCCCACAGCGACGAGCATCTTGTCCGTCTCGACGGAGTCGGGGCCATTATGTCGATCTGCAAACGGTCGGTCGGTGGAGGTCATTCGTTGGGTCCTTGCGTTGTTCGTGTCGGGAAAGGTAGGGACGGTTGGATTCGATGGTCGATACTTACGAGAGCCGGTACAGCGGACGCTTTGCCACTGTGGCGGCCTTTGCTTTGCCTCGGATTTCAATGGCGAGTTCGGTGCCGACAACGCCGTGCTCCCGGGGAAGGAACGCGTTGCACGCAAAGGCATCTGCGGTCGGCGCGAACATGCCGCTGACGACGGGGCCGAGGGTGTTGCCGTCGGCGTCGATGACCGTCGAGCCCTCGCGTGGCACGCCCTTGTCGATCATGACCAGCGTCTCGAGCCGCCGCGAGATGCCCTGTTCGGCGATTGCACGAAGCGCATTGGAGCCAATGAAGGACTTCTCGTTGCCCGCGTCATCGGTGAGGTCGACCGCCCAGCTCAACCGAGCCTCGAGTGGGTTGATGTCGCGGCTGAGCTCGTGACCGTAGAGCGGGTAGCCGGGTTCGAATCGCAGACTGTCGCGGGCACCGAGGCCAATCGCCATTGCGTCGATGCCGAGCGACGCTGCTCGATCCAGTAGTCCGGTCCATACGTCGACAACCCCGCCCTCGACGTACAGCTCGACGCCGTCCTCGCCCGTGTAGCCCGTGCGGCCGACGATGGCGTTTGTTCCGAAGAGCTCGATGTGGCGTGAAGTGAAACGTTCGAGATCGCCAACTGCGCCTCCGCTAACGTCGTCGACGAGTCGTACCGCGTTGGGGCCTTGCACCGCGATCATCTCGAGGGCATCGGAGCGGTCGGTCACCTCGACGTCGCGCCCGTCGACATGTTCGAGGATCCACGCAAGATCGATATCTCGGTTCGATGCGTTCACCACAACGAACATGGTGTCTTCGCCGGTGCGGTACACGATCACGTCGTCGATGACCCCACCGTCTTCGGCACACAAGAGCCCATACTTCGCATGGCCCACCGGCAGGGTCGTCATGTCGGAGGAGACGAGGTTATCGACAGCAGCAATGGCGTCAGGGCCATGCACCTCGATCTGGCCCATGTGATCGATATCGAACAGGCCGACCGACGCTCGGGTTGCGTGATGCTCCTCGATCGCTCCCTGGTAGAAGACCGGAAGTTCCCATCCGGCGAAGTCGACCATCCGGCCACCATTGGCAACATGCCAGTCGAACAACGGAGTGCGCTCGAGTTGGTTGGCGGAATCGGGGCTGGTCATGGCATCTCCACAGTTGCTGTCGGGGCGAAATCGGACTGTCGGGCAAAATCGAAAACACGCAAGGCGCTATGCCTTGCGTGTGACTCTGTCCTGGACCTGAGAGATGGTGCCCCGTCGGTGCGACTTGGTTGCCCAAGTCGGCTCTCCAGAGAATGCCACCGAAGCGATCCTGTTGCCTGAGAGTTTCCCTCCTCGACCTTGGCGGGTCGCTTTGGTTGCACCTTCGGCGGCCCGGCAGATCGTAGTGACCCCGGGCGCTCTCTCGCTTCGGCTGATGGCGAATTCAGTTGTTGGCGCCAACCATAACGAGGCGCCTCGCTCTTGTACAGGCTTTCGTCGCGAATTGAGATGACACAGTGAGACGACACAGTGCGTCGCGTCGGCCCGTATTGCGCTACAAATTTGGCCGAGCGATACGATTGTCCACGACGTAGATTCGCTCACGTCTAAGAACCCGCCAACGGAGGCTCCCATGTCTGACACCTTGCTCGATCGTCGCAATTTCTACATCAATGGCGAGTGGGTCGCTCCCGCAGTTGCGAATGACCTCGAGGTCATCGACCCGTCCACCGAACAAGCGTGCGCGGTCATCTCCCTCGGTGGCGAGGCCGATACGAACGCAGCGGTCGCAGCAGCTAAGGCTGCCTTCCCGGCATGGTCGAACACCCCGATCGCGGAGCGGATCGAAAAGCTCGAAGCGCTGCTCGAGATCTACACCGCTCGAATGGGCGAGATGGCCGAGGCGATCTCTCTCGAGATGGGCGCACCGATGGCGCTTGCGTCTACCGCCCAGGTGGGCGCTGGTGCAGGCCACATCAAGAGCATTATCCGAGCGCTGAAGAACTTCGAATTCGAGCGTCCACTGGGCGACCATGCTCCCGATAACGCAATCCTGTACGAACCGGTCGGTGTCGCAGCGCTGATCACTCCGTGGAACTGGCCAATGAACCAGGTGACCCTCAAGGTCGTGCCCGCTGTTGGTGTTGGCTGCACGATGGTGCTCAAGCCAAGCGAAGTTGCTCCGCTCAGCTCGGCGTTGTTCGCCGAGATGATGGACGAGGCCGGCTTCCCTCCAGGTGTGTTCAACATGGTGAACGGTGACGGCCCAGGCGTCGGCACGCAGCTGTCGGGTCACCCCGACATCGACATGGTTTCGTTCACGGGTTCGACACGCGCCGGTGTTGCGATCAGCAAAAACGCAGCCGACACCATCAAGCGTGTTGCGCTCGAACTCGGCGGCAAGGGTGCCAACATCATCTTCGCCGATGCCGATGAGAAAGCGGTCGTGCGCGGTGTCCGTTCATGCTTTATGAACAGCGGCCAAAGCTGCAACGCTCCGACCCGCATGCTCGTCGAACGCTCGATCTACGACGACGCACTGGCGACGGCACAAGAGGTCGCAGAGAAGACCGCGGTCGACATCGCCAGCAAGGAAGGGCGCCATATCGGCCCCGTCGTGAGCGAAGTCCAGTGGAACAAGATTCAAGGCCTGATCGCCGCGGGCGAAGAAGAAGGCGCCCGTCTACTCGCCGGCGGAACAGGACGTCCTGAGGGTCATGAAAAGGGCTACTTCGTCAAGCCCACCGTCTTTGCCGATGTCGATCCAACCATGACGATCGCCACCGAAGAGATCTTTGGACCAGTCTTGTCGATCACCCCGTTCGACACCGAAGAGGAAGCGATCGCGATCGCGAACGACACTCCATATGGCCTGACCAACTACGTCCAGACCACCGACAACGAAAAGGCTCGCCGCGTTGCGCGCCAGCTTCGTTCCGGCATGGTCGAGATGAACGGCCTCTCCCGTGGTGCAGGCTCGCCATTTGGTGGCTACGGCCAGAGTGGTAACGGTCGCGAAGGTGGCGAATGGGGAATCGAAGAATTCCTCGAAGTGAAGTCGATCAGCGGTTGGAACCCGCCGGCTGAGTAAGGCCACATGGCCACGTGGGCGCTCGATCCGGGCGTCACCCATCTGAACCACGGCTCATTTGGCGCATGCCCGAGCGAAGTACTTGAGTATCAGGCCGGGTTGCGTTCGGAGATGGAACGTAACCCGGTCGGGTTCATGCTGCACACGTATCAGCCTGCACTCGAGGCCAATCGGTCGGCTCTAGCGGAGTTCGTCGGTGCCGACGCCAATGGTCTGGTTTTCGTTCCGAACGCAACCTATGGGGTGAACTCGGTTCTTCGGTCACTCGAAGGGCTCTTACCCTCGGGTGCCGAGATCCTGTTGACCAATCAGACGTACAACGCATGTATCAACGCGGCCAGGGTGACCGCAGACCGGGTGGGCGGGTCGGTCGTGGTAGCCGATGTGCCGTTTCCGGTGGCATCCCCATCGGAAGTCGTCGCTGCGGTCCTCGACGCCGTCACGGAACGAACCGCGCTCGTCATGCTCGATCACGTGACCTCACCGACGGGGGCCGTGTGGCCCGTCGCAGAGATCGTTGCCGCGCTCGAACCAGAGGTGCCGGTGCTCGTCGACGGGGCGCACGCTCCAGGCATGATCGAGCTCGACCTGGCCGAGATCGGAGCGTCGTTCTATACCGCGAACTGTCACAAGTGGATCTGTTCGCCAAAGGGCGCAGCGTTCTTGTCGGTGGCCGAGCGCCATCGCGAGTACGTGCGATCCGCATCGGTTAGCCACGGGTACAACGATGGCTGGCCGGACAGCAGCACCCGTTTCCATGCGCAGTTCGACTGGACCGGCACCGACGATCCCACCGCCCGGCTGTCGGTAGCCAAAGCGCTCGAAACCGTTGGTGAACATCACCGCGATGGCTGGGCGGGCATACGCCGGTCCAATCACGAGCTGGTTATCGAGGGACGGAACCTGATCGCCGACGCCGTTGGGCTCGATCGCCCAGTTCCCGACGAGATGCTGGGATCGATCGCCGCGTTGCCCTTGCCGGCTCCGACGTCTGCGGGTGAGAGCATCTTCGACGAACTGATGGTCGACCTCCATCACAACTGGAAGATCGAGGTCCCGGTCTTTGCCTGGCCGGAGGCACCGGCGCGAGTCATCCGCATATCTGCCCAGCAATACAACACGATCGCTGACTACGAGCGGCTCGCCGAGGCACTACACGCGAAGCTGCGGTAGTACCTCGACGACCACGACCACGATCACGACGACCACGATGGTGACGAGGACGATGACCGGTCGTCTGGCTAGGTCAGCACGATGTTGCCCTTTTCTTCCTCGTAGCGGTTGGTCGCTTCCTCGACGGCAATGAGTTGCTTGTCGGCGAGATCCGGACGTGCTTTCTCCGCCCGGTTCGCAGCACCGATGAGCGAGTCGACCTGACCCTGGAATCGTGGCATGACGTGTCGGGCGAACAGCTCGTAGCTCTTCTGGGTCGCTTCGACGTTTGCCCAGTTGTGCGCAAGGGTCATAAACGCACCGAACCCTCCATTGGAC